>NZ_CP171640.1:3110310-3465466 GCF_043950245.1 Agromyces sp. MMS24-K17
GTCGGCGAGGGCCCGCAGGTCGTCGCGGTCGACCGAGTCGGGGTTCGCCTCGGTGGTGACCTCGGCACCGGCCGCGAGCCCGAACTCGTCGCGCACCGCCGCCAGCATCCGCACCAGGTCGGCGGCGGGCAGCAGGGTCGGCGTGCCGCCGCCGAAGAAGACGGTCTCGGCGGGGCGCGCGGGCAGGCCCGACGCCTCGAGCACCCGCCCGGCGAACCGCACCTCCCCGACCGCCTGGTCGGCGTAGTCCTCCTGGCGGGCGCCGCGCAGCTCGCCCGACGTGTACGTGTTGAAGTCGCAGTACCCGCAGCGCACCCGGCAGAACGGCACGTGCAGGTACACGCCGAAGGCGCGGGCATCGGCGTCGGCCGCGGCCGATGCGGGCAGGAGCCCGTCGGCGGGGGCCGGGTCCGCGATGGGGAGCGGTCCGGCCATGTCAGACGAACGCGGGATGCAGTGCGCGCAGCTCGCGGCGCGTGAGGTCGCGACGCCGGCGACGCACGCGGGGGCGCAGCAGTGCGCCGGCGCCGTCGGGCCCGTGCAGGATCGACCGGATCGTCAGCCAGACCCCGTCGTCCTCACGCCGCTCCAGGATGAACGACTCCTCGCCGACCTCGCCGCCGTGGCCGGTCGTGCCGTAGGCGAACCCGATCCGGTCGGGCTCGTCGATCACGTAGACCACGAGCACGGGGGTGACGTGCGAGCGGAGGCGGCCGCGGCGCACGAGGTTCGCCGTCAGGCCCGCCGTGATCCACGGCACGCCCTGCTCGGTGAAGCGCTGCTCGGTGCGCGGCGCCTCGCCGGCGACCGGGGCCCCCTCGGCGTCGTAGACGACCCCGGTGTACTGGGTGCCCGTGCCCTCCGTCACGCCCTCGACCTGGAACCCGGCGCCGCGCTGGACGCCCCAGGTCATGAGCTCCTCGGCGGCGCGCTCGAAGCGCTCGGTGCCCGAGCCGATCTTCACGGCATCCTCCGCGGGCCGGAAGCCGGCCGGCGGATACCGCAGGAAATCGGGGTCGAGGGTGGCGCCGATGGCCCCGTACGTGACGGATTGATCGGTGAAGGTGCTCCGGCGGGTCATCCGTCGCCTCCTACTTCTTCGCGTCCTTCTTCTCGGTGTCTCCCGAGAGCGCGGCGATGAACGCCTCCTGGGGCACCTCCACGCGGCCGACCATCTTCATGCGCTTCTTGCCCTCCTTCTGCTTCTCGAGGAGCTTCCGCTTGCGGGTGATGTCGCCGCCGTAGCACTTGGCGAGCACGTCCTTGCGCATCGCGCGGATCGACTCGCGCGCGATGATGCGGGCGCCGATCGCGGCCTGGATGGGCACCTCGAACTGCTGGCGCGGGATGAGCTCGCGGAGCCGCCCGGTCATGAGCACGCCGTACGCGTACGCCTTGTCGCGGTGCACGATCGCGCTGAACGCGTCGACCTGCTCGCCCTGCAGCAGGATGTCGACCTTCACCAGGTCGGCGGCCTGGTCGCCGGCGGGCTCGTAGTCGAGCGAGGCGTAGCCGGCGGTCTTCGACTTCAGGTTGTCGAAGAAGTCGAAGACGATCTCGCCGAGCGGCATGTTGTAGCGGATCTCGACGCGGTCCTCGCCGAGGTACTCCATGCCGAGCAGGGTGCCGCGACGCGACTGGCAGAGCTCCATGATCGTGCCGACGTAGTCCTTGGGCGCGAGGATCGCGGCCCGCACGATGGGCTCGCGCACCTCGGCGATCTTGCCGCCGGTCGGGAACTCGCTCGGGTTCGTGACGGTGACGGTCTTCTTGTCCTCCGTCGTCACCTCGTAGACCACCGACGGGGCGGTGTTGATGATGTCGAGCCCGAACTCGCGGCGGAGCCGCTCGGTCACGATCTCGAGGTGCAGCAGCCCGAGGAAGCCGGCGCGGAAGCCGAAGCCCAGCGCGACCGAGGTCTCGGGCTCGTAGACGAGCGCGGCATCCGACAGCTTCAGCTTGTCGAGGGCCTCGCGCAGCTCGGGGTAGTCGCTGCCGTCGATCGGGTAGAGACCCGAGAACACCATCGGCAGCGGCTCGGTGTACCCGGCCAGCGCCTCGGTCGCCGACTTGACGGCGGTGGTGACCGTGTCGCCGACCTTCGACTGGCGCACGTCCTTCACGCCGGTGATGAGGTAGCCGACCTCGCCGACGCCGAGCCCCTTGGTCGGGGTCGGCTCGGGGGCGCTCACGCCGATCTCGAGGATCTCGTGGGTCGCCTTGGTCGACATCATCTGGATGCGCTCGCGCGGGTTGAGCTGGCCGTCGACCATGCGGACGTAGGTGACCACGCCGCGGTAGCTGTCGTAGACGGAGTCGAAGATCATGGCGCGCGCCGGGGCGTCGGCGTTGCCGATCGGGGCCGGGATGCGCTCGACGACGCGGTCGAGGAGCTCTTCGACGCCGACGCCGGTCTTGCCGGAGACGCGCAGCACGTCGTCGGGTGAGCCGCCGATGAGGTCGGCGAGCTCGCGCGCGTACTTCTCCGGCTCCGCGGCCGGGAGGTCGATCTTGTTCAGCACCGGGATGATCTCGAGGTCGTTCTCGAGCGCCAGGTACAGGTTCGCGAGCGTCTGGGCCTCGATGCCCTGCGCGGCGTCGACCAGGAGGATGGCGCCCTCGCAGGCCGCGAGCGAGCGCGAGACCTCGTAGCTGAAGTCGACGTGCCCGGGGGTGTCGATCATGTTCAGCGCGTACGACGTGCCGTCGAGCTGCCACGGCATGCGCACCGCCTGGCTCTTGATGGTGATGCCGCGCTCGCGCTCGATGTCCATGCGGTCGAGGTACTGGGCGCGCATGTCGCGGTCGCTCACCACCCCGGTGATGCCGAGCATGCGGTCGGCGAGCGTCGACTTGCCGTGGTCGATGTGCGCGATGATGCAGAAGTTGCGGATCAGCGCGGGGTCGGTGGCGGCGGGCACCGGCGGGTTGGCGGCTCTCGGAGACATCCTGTCGATTCTCCCATGCTTCGCCGGCTCGGATGCCCAGCCCGCCGGCTCGGTACGCTGGGAGCGTGACGGCCGGGGAGGCGGCGCCCGTGACGGGCGCGATCGGGACGGGGCGGATGCCTCGCGCCAGGGTCGTGCTGCTGCACGGCATCCGCACCTCGGCGACGATGTGGCGCAACCAGCTCGCGCCGCTCTCGGCGGCCGGCATCGAGGTGCTGCCGCTCGACCTGCCGGCGCACGGCGCCCGCATGGCGGAGCCGTTCTCGGTGGACGCGGCGTTCGCGGCGATCGACGCCGCGCTGAACCCGGGCGCCGACGAGCCCGCCGACCGCCGGGTGCCGCGGCTCCTCGTCGGGCTGAGCCTCGGCGGCTACCTGTCGATCGAGTTCGCGGCGACGCATCCGGGCCGCCTCGACGGGCTCGTGGCCGCGTCGTGCTCGACGCGGCCGCGCGGCGTCGCGGTCGCCGGCTACCAGCGGCTCGCCGCGGCGATCCGGCGGCTCCCCGACCGCGGTCGCGGCCTGAACGACGCGATGGCCCGGCTGTTCCTCTCCCCCGAGGCCGTCGCCGACGTCGTCGCCGGCGGCGTCGCGCTCGACGTGATGGCCGACGCGATCGGCGCGGTCGGCCGGTTCGACATCGAGCGCTCCCTCGAGCGGATCGACGTGCCGGTCTGGTTCGTGAACGGCCGCTACGACCACTTCCGGCTCGAGGAGCGACGGATGCTCCGCGCCGCGCGCGACGCGCGACTCGTCGTGGTGCCGGGCGCGACCCACCTCGTGAGCCTCGGCCGACCCGAGCACTTCACCGCGGCGGTCCTCGGCGCGGTCGCCGAGCTCGAGCGGCGTGCCGCGCGTGCGACGACCATCGGCGTGGCGGACGGGACCGCCTGAGCGCCGGCTGAGTGGTGCCCGGTAGCGCGAACTGGTATCGTTGCCTGTTGGCTTGCGTGTGGGTCCCACCCCCGCACGAGACGCCGTGGCGGCCCCTCTACCGTTCATGGCACATCCGGTACCCGCACAAGAACGAAAGACACGTACGTGGCAAACATCAAGTCGCAGATCAAGCGCATCAAGACCAACCTGAAGGCACAGGAGCGCAACAAGGCCGTCAAGAGCGAGGTCAAGAGCGCCGTCCGCGCCGCTCGCGAGGCCATCGCCACCGGTGACAAGGACAAGGCCACCGCCGCCGTCCAGGTCGCCGGCCGCAAGCTCGACAAGGCTGCGTCGAAGGGCGTCATCCACAAGAACCAGGCCGCGAACCGCAAGTCGGCGATCGCGAAGCAGGTCGCCGCGCTCTGAGCGCCGCGCACTGACTGACGAAGGGCTCCGCACGGGAACGTGCGGAGCCCTTCGGCGTTCCCGGCGGCGTTTCCGCGTTTCCGCGGGTGCCCGGCGCCGCGCGCTCCCGCTCGGCCGCGCGCTCCCGCTCAGGCCCGGCCGCGCGCGGCGATGAGCCCGACGAGCCGCTCGAGAGCGAACACGGGGTCGCGCTCCGCACCCTTCACCGCCGCGTCCGTCGCGGCCAGTGCCTCGATGACGCGGGCGAGGCCCTCGTCATCCCACCCGGCCAGGTCGCGGCGGGCCCGGTCGACCTGCCAGGGTGCGAGCCCGAGGCTGCCGGCGGTCCCACCGCGCCCCGCGCCGTGCACCTTCGCCATCGTCCGGATCTTCATCGCGAAAGCGCCGACGATCGGCACCGGGTCGGCGCCGCTGTCGAGCGCGTGACGCAGGGCGACGAGCGCCTCGCCGCGGCGACCCGCGATCGCGGCATCGGCGACCGTGAACGCCGTGGTCTCGACGCGGCCGCCGTAGTACCGCGCGACCGTGCGCTCGTCGATGTCGCCGGCGGCGTCGGCGATGAGCTGCCGGCATGCCGCCGACAGCTCGGCGAGGTCGTCGCTGAACGCCGCGACGAGCGCGCGCAGCGCACCGGGGGCGATGCGACGCCCCGCGGCGCGGAACTCCGCCTGGGCGAAGTCCTGCTTGTCGGCGTCGCGCTTGAGCTCGGCGCACGGCACCTCGATGCCGCCGCCCGTGCCCGCGCGGATCGCATCGAGGAGCTTCTTGCCGCGCACGCCGCTCCGGTGCCGCAGCACGAGCGTCGTGCCGTCGGCGGGCATCTCGAGGTACGCGAGCGCATCGAGGAGGAAGTCGTCGCTCGCGTGCTCGACGCCGGAGACGCGGATGAGCCGGGACTCGCCGAACAGCGACGGGCTGGCGAGCGTGAGCAGTTCGCCGCGCGGGTAGCCCGCGGCGTCGAGGTCACTCACCTCCAACGCCGGGTCCTCGGCGCGGAGCGCGTCGCGGAGCATGCCGATCGCCCGATCGGCCAGCACGTCCTCGGGCCCCGAGACGAGCACGACGGGGGCCGGACGCACCGCGTTCCACGCGACCTGCGGGATCGCCGACTTCGCCTTCGTCGCTCCGCCCGATCGTGCCGCCACCCGTGTCTCCCGCCTGCCGTCAGCCCCACCGATTCTACGTTCGGAGCCTAGGGCGATCCGCCGACGTCGCACGCCCGTTCGCTCCAGAGGTCGAAGCCGTCGGCGCCGCCCGACAGGACGGCCGTGCCGCACCGGTCGGATCGGACGACCGCCGTACCGATCCCGGCGAGCACCTCGAGCAGCGACGCCGTCGGATGCCCGTACCCGTTGTCGACGCCGACCCCGATCACGCCGACCGTCGCCCGCACCCGTTCGTAGAGCCGCGTGCTCTGGTCGGCCGACCCGTGGTGCGCGACCTTGACGAGGTCGACCCGGCCGGGATCGCTCCGCGCGAGCATCCGGTCCTGCGCGTCCTCGCCGAGGTCGCCGAGGAACAGGCCGCGGTACTCGGGCGCGTCGAGCTCGAGCACCACGCTCGCGTCGTTGCCCGGCGGCTCGCCGTCGATCGGCCACAGCACCCGCCAGCGGGCCGCCCCCAGCCGGCCGACGACGCCGCGTTCGACGAGGACGGCGGTCGCGCCCGCGGCGGCCAGCCGCCCGAGCGGTCGTGCGGACCGGTTGCCGTCGGGCGGGCCGTGCAGCACCGTGTCGACGCGGCCGACGACGGCGTCCACCCCGCCGACGTGGTCCTGGTCCCAGTGGGTGAGGACCAGCAGGTCGATGCGCCGGACGCCCAGGAGGTCGAGGCACCGGGCGAGCGCGGCCGGATCCGGGCCGGTGTCAACCAGGGCGGTCGCGCCGTCGGATCGGAGCAGCACCGCATCGCCCTGCCCCACGTCGCAGTCGGCGAGGATCCAGTCGGGCGGGATGCCCCCGGCCCGCAGCCACGGCGCCGCCACCCCCGCTCCCACCGGGTTCGCCGCCGCGACCAGCAGCACGGCCGTGATCGCCACGACGACCGGTCGCGGGCGGCGACGGGCGAGCAGGAGCCAGAGCGCGAGCGCGGTGACCACGACGAGCAGGCCTGCGCCGGTCGATTCCTCGGGCCAGGGCAGGCGCGCCGCCGGCAGCCCGGCCGCACCGTGGGCGACGAGCGCGATCCAGCTCGCCGGTAGCCAGGCCACCTGCAGCAGGGCGAGCCCGACCTGGGGCAGCAGCGGCAGCACGAGGCATCCGACCAGCCCGACGACCGTCCCCACGGGAGCGGCCGGGGCGGCGAGCAGGTTCGCCGGCACGCCGTATGCGGCGATCGCGGGGTCGAGCAGGATGAGCACCGGCTGGCACGCCAGCTGGGCCGCGAGCGGCACGCCGAGCACCGCCGCCACGGGGCCCGGCATCACGCGGGTCAGCGCGCGCGACAGCGGCCCTGCGAGGAGGATGAGCCCGGCCGTGGCGCACGCCGAGAGGGCGAACCCGTAGTCGCGGGCGAGCCACGGGTCGGCGACGAGCAGCGCGACGACGGCGAGGGCGAGGGCGGCGACACCACCGCCCGGTCGCCCGGTAGCCCGGGCGACGAGCACGACCAGGGCCATCGCCCCCGCACGGATCACGCTCGACTCGGGGGTGACCAGCACCGTGAACCCGGCGAGGGCGACCAGCGCGAACAGGATCCGCCACCGTCGCCGCAGCCCGAGCAGTGCCGCGAGGCCGAACGCGGCCGCGGTGACGAGCGCGCAGTTCGCGCCCGAGACGGCCGTGAGGTGGCTGAGCGAGGAGGCCTTCATCGCCGCATCCAGGTCGGCGCCGACGGCACTGGTGTCGCCGATGGCGAGGCCCGGCACGAGGGCGCCGCCGTCGCCGGGCAGGCCGGCGGCCGCCGCGGCGAACCCGGCCCGCAGCCCCGCCGCCCACGCGAGCCACGGCGGCGGGGCGCCGACCTCGACGTCGCCGACGGGTCGCAGTCGGAACGCGGCCCGCTCCCCCGGTTCGAGCGGGCTGACGGTCGCACGGAACGCGGCGCGCGAACCGAACGCCGGCGCGCCGCCGACGTCGGCGGGGATCGACGCGGTCACGGGGATGCCGTCGACCGACGCATCGCCGACGGCCACGACGTGACCGTCGATCCGAAGGCCGGCGGCCCCGTCGACCGCCCACGGCAGCGTCGACGACTGCGCCCGCGGTGCCCGGTCGAGTTCGACGACGACGTCGACGGTCCGGTGCCCGGCCGCCGCCGCGAGCGGCGACCCCGCGCGGGCGTCGAGCCCGAGTGCGGTCGAGTGCGCCACCAGGGCGGCCGCGGCCAGGGCCGGCAGCGCCACGGCGACCACCGCCCGCGCGACCCGGGTCCATCCCGGCAGGTCGGCTGCAGCTCGCTCCGACCGCGGATTCCGCGCCCTCCGACGTACCGCGAGCAGGAGGACCGCGACGCAGGCCGCGCACGCCGCCCAGCACGCCACGACCGGCGGCCACCAGCCGATGATCGTGCCGCCATCCGGCGAACCAGGACCAGCGAGGCCCGCGGGGCCCGCGACGGACATCGCGACGAGCCACCACGCGGCCGCCCACGCCGCGACCGCCGGGAGGAGCAGCCGAAGGTCGGCCCGACGGCTCGCCGGTTGTGCCTGCCGCGCCGCCGGCGCCGCCGTCCTCGTGTCCACGTCAGAGTGCGACGAGGCCGGCGAGCCCCGAGAACGTCGCGTCGCCGATGCCGGCGACCTCCCGCAGCTGGTCGACGCTCGTGAACGGGCCGTTCGCCTCCCGCCAGTCGAGGATCCGCTGCGCCATGGCCGGGCCGATCCGCGGCAGGGTGTCGAGCGCCGCGAGGTCGGCGGTGTTGAGGTGCACCAGCCCGTCGGCGGCCGCCCCGCCGCCCGTGCCGCCGCCTCCCGCGGCAGGCGCGGGCACCGCGCCGACGACCGGCACGACGACCTGCTCGCCGTCGACGACCGGACGGGCGAGGTTCACCCCGGCCGGGTCGGCATCGGCCGTCGGCCCGCCGGCGGCTGCGATCGCGTCGACGACGCGCGCCCCGGCCTCGAGCTCGACGATGCCGGGCTCGACGACCGCGCCGAGCACGTGCACGAGCAGCGGCGCCGCGCCCACGTCGGGCGACTCAACCGAGGCATTCGAGGCGTCCGGCCCGGCGTCGCCCCCGCCATCGCCGCCCCTGCCCGTGAGGGTCGACGAGCCGCCGATCGTCCCCTGCGCTCCGCCTCCGCCCGCCGCCGCCGACAGGAGCGCCGCCACCGCCACCGCGGCGACGAACAGCACGACGGCCGCGCCGACGGCGATCCGCGCCCGCGGGCCGGCCCGCCGCGCAGACGGATCGAGGGCGTCGAGGGGATCGGCGGGTGCGGGCATGCGGGCAGGCTAGGGCCGGGCGCGGTCGCACTCCGCGTCACCCGCACCGGCCGGAGGGCCGGCCCGCGTCGGGAGGTCGTTGGGGAGGAGCGCTCGCCGCGACCGGGTCACCCGGTCGCCCGGGTCACCGAGGAGTCCGGGCCACCCAGCCCCGGTCATCCGCTCCCGGCGTCAGCCCCGCGTCGCGATGTTGACGAGTCGCGGCGCGCGCACGATCACGTTCACGACCTCGCGGTCGCCGATCGCGCGGATCACGCCGGCCGACGCGCGGGCGAGCGCCTCGAGCTCCTCGGGCGTCACCTTGGGCGACACCTCGACGCGGTCGCGCACCTTGCCGTCGACCTGCACGATCGCCGTGACCTGCTCCTCGACGAGGAGGGCGCGGTCGGCCTTCCGCCACGGCACGAGCGCCACGCTCGAGTCGTAGCCGAGGCGCTCCCACATGTCCGCCGCGGTGTAGGGCGCGAACAGGTCGAGGATCATCGCCGTCACCTCGGCGGCCTCGCGCACCGCCGCGTCGGCTGCGCCGGGGCCCGAGTCGATGGCCTTGCGCGTCGCGTTCACGAGCTCCATGAGGCGCGCCACGATGACGTTGAACTTGTACGACTCCGCCAGGCCCGGGGCATCCGCCAGCAGCCGGTGCGACAGGCGGCGCAGCGCCGCATCGCCCGTCTTCCAGTCGACCTCGGGGCTCGAGGCGACCTCGCCGGCGATGCGCCAGGCGCGCGCGAGGAACTTGGCCGACCCGACCGGCGAGACGTCGGCCCAGTCGATGTCGTCCTCCGGCGGGCCGGCGAACGCGAGCGTGACGCGCAGCGCATCGGTGCCGTGCTGGTTCAGCTCCGACGCGAACTCGACGAGGTTGCCCTTCGACTTCGACATCTTCGAGCCGTCCATGAGCACCATGCCCTGGTTGAGCAGCGAGGTGAAGGGCTCGGTGAAGCCGAGGTAGCCGAGGTCGAACAGCACCTTCGTCACGAAGCGCGCGTACATGAGGTGCAGGATCGCGTGCTCGACGCCGCCGACGTACTGGTCGACCGGGGCCCACTTCTCGGCCTCGGCCGGGTCGAAGGCCTGCGTGTCGTCGTTCGCGTTCAGGTAGCGCAGGTAGTACCAGGAGCTGTCGACGAACGTGTCCATCGTGTCGGAGTCGCGCTTGGCGGCCCCGCCGCAGTTCGGGCACGCCACGTTCACCCAGTCCTCGGCGGCGCCGAGCGGGCTCGACCCCTTCGGCGCCAGGTCGAGGCCGGCGGCGTCGGGCAGGCGCACGGGCAGGTCGGCCTCGGGCACGGGCACCTGGCCGCAGTCCGGGCAGTGGATGATCGGGATCGGCGTGCCCCAGAACCGCTGGCGCGAGATCAGCCAGTCGCGCAGGCGGTAGTTCTTCGCCGCGCGGCCGGTGCCGCGCTCACCGAGCACCTCGATGGCGCGGTGGATCGCGCGCGACTTCGACAGCCCGTCGAGCGGGCCCGAGTTGATGAGCCGGCCGTCGCCGGTCAGCGCGACGCCCGTCGAGGCCGGGTCGAGCGGGGGCAGGTCGTCGGGCAGCACCGGGTTGCCCTCGTCGTCGAGCGGGATGACGGGGATGACCCCCGTCACCGGCTGGTTCACGTCGACGACCACGCGCACGGGCAGGTCGAAGGCGCGGGCGAAGTCGAGGTCGCGCTGGTCGTGCGCGGGCACGGCCATGATCGCGCCGTGGCCGTAGTCGGCCAGCACGTAGTCGCTCGCCCAGATCGGCAGGCGCTCCCCGTTCAGCGGGTTGACGGCGTAGCGCTCGAGGAACACGCCCGTCTTCGGGCGGTCGGTCGAGAGGCGCTCGATGTCGGTCTCGGCGCCGACGGTCGCGCGGTACTCCTCGAAGCGCGCGCGCACCTCCTCGGATGCCCCGTCGGCGAGCTCGGCCGCGAGCGGCGCGTCGACCGCCACGACCATGAACGTGGCGCCGTACAACGTGTCGGGGCGGGTGGTGAACACCGTGACGCGCTCGTCGCGGCCCTCGATCTCGAAGTCGACGTCGGCGCCCGACGACCGGCCGATCCAGTTGCGCTGCATCGACAGCACCTTCTGCGGCCACGCCCCCTCGAGCTGGTTCAGGTCGTCGACGAGCCGGTCGGCGTAGTCGGTGACCCGGAAGTACCACTGCGTGAGGTCCTTCTTCACGACGACCGCGCCGCAGCGCTCGCAGTGCCCGTCGACGACCTGCTCGTTGGCGAGCACCGTCTGGTCGACGGGGCACCAGTTGACCTTGCCGTCCTTGCGGTACGCGATCCCCTTCTCGTACATCTTGAGGAACAGCCACTGGTTCCACTTGTAGTACTCGGGGTCGGAGGTGTGCAGCTCGCGCGACCAGTCGAACGACGGCGCGTAGCGGCGGAACGAGCTCTTCTGCTGCTCGATGTTCGCGTAGGTCCACTCGCGCGGGTCGGCGCCGCGCTTGATGGCGGCGTTCTCGGCGGGCAGCCCGAACGAGTCCCAGCCGATCGGGTGCAGCACGTCGAAGCCCTGGTGGCGCCAGTAGCGGGCCGAGATGTCGCCGAACCCGAACGCCTCCGCGTGGCCCATGTGCAGGTCGCCCGACGGGTAGGGGAACATGTCGAGCACGTACTTGCGGGGCCGAGTGTCACCCGGGCGACCAGCGCGGAAGAGCTCCTGCTCCTCCCAGACCGGAAGCCACTTCGCCTCGATGGCGGCGAAGTCGTACACGCCGGCGTCGGCGTGCTGGGCGGGGTCGTGCTCGTTGGTCACGTGACTCTCATTCGTCGGAAGGTGCGGAATCGCGAATCCGCGCACGCCGGGGGCGCGTGCGCACACCCATCCAGCCTATTCGATCGGCGCCACCCGTCGCCCGACGACCGCGTCGATGAGCGCGCGCGCCTTGACCCGGGTCTCCTCGACCTCGGCATCGGCCTCGCTGAGCGCGGTGATGCCGCCGCCGGTGCCGATGCTCGCCCCGCGCGAGGTGACGACGACGGAGCGGATCGTCATCGCGAGGTCGGCGGTGCCGTCGACGGCGAGGCATCCGAACGCCCCGGAGTAGACGCCGCGCGGCCCGCCCTCCAGGTCGTGCAGGATCCGCATCGCGCTGAGCTTCGGCGCGCCCGTCATCGAGCCTGCCGGGAAGGCCGCCGCGACCGCGTCGAGCGCGTCGAGGGGCGGCCGCAGCCTGGCCGACACGGTCGACACCAGCTGGTGCACGTGGGCGTACTCCTCTACCTCGTGCAGCGCCGGCACGGCGACGGTGCCGAGCTCGGCGACGCGGCCGAGGTCGTTGCGCATGAGGTCGACGATCATGAGGTTCTCGGCGCGCTCCTTCTCGCTGGCGAGGAGCTCGGCGCGGAGCGCGGCATCCGATGCGGGGTCGGCGCCGCGCGGCCGCGTGCCCTTCATGGGCTTCGTGGTGACGGTGCCGTCGCGATCGACGACGAGGAACTGCTCGGGCGACGCCGACAGCAGCGCGACGCCGCCGAGGCGCAGGAATCCGCCGTGGTGCGTGGGACTGCTCCGCCGGAGCCGGAGGTACGCGGCGACGGCGTCGACCTCGCCGTCGACCTCGACCCGGTTCGTGAGGCACAGTTGGTAGGCGTCGCCGCGCACGATCGCGGCACGGCACGCCTCGATCTTGCGCCGATAGGCGGCGGGGTCGTCGCGCCAGCGCACCCGGGGTGCGGGCGGCTCGGATGCACCGGGCACGGATGCGTCGGGGGGCACGGATGCCTCGGGCTGCAGGGATGCCTCGGGCTGCACGGATGCCTCGGCCGCGGGCGCTTCCTCGTCGACGAGGACCGCCAGCCCGGCGGCGATCGACGTCGCCCACGCCTCGCCGGCCGGGCCGTCGAGCCAGTGCAGCGCCATGGCGCCGGTCGCGTGCTCCCAGACGATCGCCCGCTCGGCGAGGAGGAAGGCGGCGCCCGGGGCATCCGTCGGCGCGACCGGCACGCCGAGGCGGGCCGCGCCCCACTCGTAGCCGAACCAGCCGATCCAGCCGAGCACCGCGGGGGCGGCGGCGGCCGGGCCCGGCGCGGACGCCTCGTCCGCGGACGCGTCGGCTCCGAGATCGCTCAGCCCCCGACGCAGCCCGCGCAGGACGTCGTCGGGGTCCCCGGCATCGGGTGCGGAGACGAGCACCCGGGATTCGGCGTCGCCGACGACGAGCACGCTGCGGCCGGCCGTCGCGGACGGGCCGCCGTCGAGCCAGGCCACCACCGGGGCATCCGCTCCGAACCGCCGGAACACCGCCTCGGGATCCCGCCATTCCGGCAGGACGCGGACGTGGACGCGGCGGGGCATCCTGTCAGCGTAGGCCACCCGTGGCGGCGCCGAGGGCGCCGCCGGCGACGATCCGGCCGTCGCGGAGATCGACCACGCGGTCGATGCCCGCGGGCGGCGGCAGGTGCGAGACGAGGAGCACGCTGCGCTCCCCCGCCGCGTCGAGCAGGTCGCGCAGGAGCACGTCGCCCAGGGCACGGTCGACGTTCGCGGTCGGCTCGTCGAGCACGAGCACCGGGAAGTCGGCGAGCATCGCGCGCGCCAGCGCGATCCGCTGCGCCTGCCCGCCCGACACGAGCCGACCGCGCTCGCCGAGCCGGGTGCCGAGCCCGCCGCGCTCCCGCGTCCACTCGCCGAGGCCGACCCGCTCGAGCACGGCCAGCAGGTCGTCGTCGGTCGCGGTGTCGCGGGCGAACAGGAGGTTCTGCCGGAGGTCCTCGTCGAAGATCCACGGTCGCTGCTCGACGAGGCCGACCTGCCGGCGTACGGCCTCCGGATCGAGGTCGGATGCCTCGACGCCGTCGAGCTCGTACGAGCCCGAGTACGCGAGGAACCGCACGAGCACGTGCGCGAGCGTCGTCTTGCCGGCACCCGACGGACCGCGGAGCAGCACGCGCTCCCCCGGTGCGAGGTCGAGGTCGACGCCGTCGAGCGCGCGCGCCGGTTCGTCGCCGCCGATGGCCGGCCAGCGGGCCGACACGCCTCGGAGGCGGATCGACGGCGGGGTCCCGGCGGGCTCGCCGTCCGGCGCATCCGGCGCATCCGGCGCATTCGAGGCGTCCGGCGCATCCGGCGCGGTGTCCGGCCGTTCGGAGGTCCGACCGCTCGGCACCTGGTCGGGCAGCTCCGCCGGCACCCGGTCGGGCACGGCACCCGCCACCCGTCGGGCGGACGCCCGCGCGAGGCGGGCCGCCGCAGCCGCGGGCGGGAGGACGGCGGCGACCTCGGCGATCGCGAGCGGCACGAGCGCGAGCACCGCGAACACGGGCCCGTCGATCCGGCCGTCGACGAGCATCGGCGTCGCCGCGGCTGCGCTCGCCGCAGCCGCGATGCCTCCGACCGCGGCCATCACGGCCGCCGCGCCGCCGGCGGCGACCGAGCGGCGCCGCGCGGTGCGGGCCAGCCGGTCGCCGAGCTCGGCGATGCGCGCCGCATCCGCCTCGGCGGCGTCGAACGCGGTGAGCACCTCGAGCGACTGCACGTGGTCGACGACCGCGGCGTGCAGGCGGCCGCGCAGCGGCGCGAGCTCGCGATCGGCACGCCGGGCGGCCGACCGCTGCAGCAGCAGGGCGGCGCCGATCCCGGCGACCAGGCACGCGAGGAGCGCCGTCGCCGAGGCGGGCGCGAGCAGCCACACGCCGACGAGGGCCGCCGCCAGCACGACCGCCGCACTCGCGAGCGGCTGCACGACGCGGAGCGTCACCATCTGCAGGTCGTCGACGTCGCCGACGAACCGGGCCAGCAGGTCACCGCGACGGGTCGCTGCCAGCCCGTCGGGGGCGAACGGCAGCACCCGCTCGTACACCCCGGCCCGGATCGCGGCGAGCTGGCGGAACGACGCGTCGTGGCCGGCGAGGCGCTCGAGGTAGCGGAAGGTCGCCCGGCCGAGCGCGAACGCCCGCACGCCGACGACCGCGACGGTGAGGTACATCACCGGCGGCTGCTCGGAGGCCCGCACGATCAGCCACGCCGAGCACGCGAGCAGCGCGACGGCCGAGATGCCGGAGAGCGCGCCGAGCAGCACGGCCGGCAGCAGCCGCCGCACGGGCGGCACGGCCGAGCGGAGCACGACGCGCGTTCGGTCGTCGGTGCGGTCGTCGGTGCGGTCAGGCATGCACGGCCTCCAGGTCGATCACCCGGTCGGCCGCGGCGGCGAGGGCGGGCCGATGGGTCGCGACGAGCACGGCGCGGCCGTCGGCCGCGAGCTCCCGGAGGGAGGCGGCGAGGTGCGCCTCGCGCGCGTCGTCGAGGGCCGAGCTCGGCTCGTCGAGCACGAGGAGCGCGGCGTCGCGCACGAGGAGCCGGTGGATCGCGCGCGCCGTCGCCACCCGCTGCGCCTGCCCGCCGGAGAGCCCGCCCCCGCCCGGGCCCAGCAGGGTGCCCGGGTCGAGGTCGACGCCTGCGAGCCGGAGCGCGCGTTCGACCTGCCAGTCCTCGGCGTCCGGGTCGTCGTCGCCGAGGCGCACGTTGTCGGCGATCGTGCCCGCGAGCAGCGTGGGCGCCTGCCCGGCCCACGCGAGCCGGGCGCGCACCGCCCTCGCGCCCGAGGCGCCGTCGAGCGTGACCCGGCCCTCGGACTCGGCGAACCCGAGGATCGCCGCGATCACCGACGACTTCCCGCTGCCCGACGGCCCCGTGAGGGCGACGACCTCCCCCGGTCGCACCCGGATGGCCAGGCCGTCGGCGACGAGCCGATCGCCGCGGCGCACGACGAGGTCGGCGACGCTCAGGCCGAGGTCGGCCGGGAGGATGCGGCGGGTCCCGCCCGAGGCATCCGGGGCGGAGGCTGCGCCGTCCGGCGCGTGCGCGCCGCCGGGGACGGGCTCGGCCGCGGCATCCAGCAGGTCGAACGCGTCGGCCGAGGCCTCGACGCCGGCGGCCGACGCGTGGAACGCGGCGCCGACGTTGCGGAGCGGCAGGAAGACCTCCGGCGCGAGCACGAGCACGAAGAGCCCGGGCAGCAGCGACACGTCGCCCGCGACGAGGCGGAGCCCGACCGTCACCGCGACGAGCGCCACCGACAGGCTCGCCGCGAGCTCGAGGGTGAAGCCGGAGAGGAAGGTGATGCCGAGGACGCGCATCGTCCGCCGGCGGTGGTCGTCGGTCGCCGCGCGGATCCGGGCCGACTGGCGGCGCGCGCGCCCGAACAGCATCAGCGTCGAGAGCCCGCCGAGCACCTCGAGGAACGCCGTCGACAGGGCGCCGAGGCCATCCCAGTGGCGGCGCTGCACCGCGGCGGTCGCCATGCCGATGAGCGCCATGAACACCGGCACGAGCGGCAGCACGATCGTGAGGATGAGTCCCGACAGCGGGTCGGCGATCCATGCGGCCACGAGGAACACGGGCGTCGCGACCGCGCTCAGCGCGAGCTGCGGCAGGTATCCGCCGAAGTAGTCGTCGAGCGCGTCGAGCCCCGACCCGAGCAGCGTCGCGACCCGCGCCGTCGGGTACCCCGGCACGCCGGCGGGTCTCCGGGCGAGCGCCGCGAGCAGGTCGGCCCGGAGCTCGGACTTCACCCGCAGGGCGCCGGCGGAACCCGTCGATTCCCAGCCCCACGCGGCCAGTGCCCGGAGCACCGCGGCACAGACGAGCACCGCGAGCGGCAGCGCCGAGGCATCCGCGCCCGCACCGGAGACGAGGGCGACGACGACGGAGGCGAGGGCCCACGCGAACGCGACCGTCGCGGCGGCCTGCAGGGCCGCCAGCGCGGCGCCGGCGGCGAGGAACCGCCGGGCGCCCCGCGTGCGACGGACGAGCCTGGGATCGAGCGGCTTCACGTCAGTGCGCTGCCGCCTCGATGGATTCCCGGGTGACCCGCTTCCGGAAGACCCAGTACGTCCACGCCTGGTAGGCGAGCACCAACGGGAGGAAGATCAGCGCGACCCAGCTCATGATCGTCAGCGTGTACTCGCTGCTCGACGCGTTCTCGATCGTCAGGCTGTTCGCCGGGTCGTTCGAGGCCGGCATGACGTCGGGGAACAGCGCGGAGAACAGCGCGAGCACGGCGGTCGCGATCGTGACGGCGAGGAACGTGAACGCCACGCCTTCCGACCCGCGCGCGTTCGCGAGCCAGCCGGCGATGAGCGCGACGGCCGCGACCGCGGCGAGGATCCAGAACCACGCGGTACCGAAGGCGAACCCGGTCCAGAGCAGGAACGTCGCGGCGACGACGACGGTCACCACGCCCGCCCGGGCCGCGAGCCGCCGGGCGCGCTCCCGCAGGTCGCCGACGGTCTTCAGCGACACGAAGACGACGCCGTGCGTGAAGAACAGCAGCAACGTGGTCAGGCCGCCGAGCAGGGCGTACGGGTTCAGCAGGTCGAACAGCGTGCCCGTGTAGTTGTGGTCCGCGTCGAGCGGGACGCCCTGCACGATGTTCGCGAACGCGACGCCCCAGAGCAGGGCGGGCACCGCGCTGCCGATCACGATCATCCAGTCGAACCGCGCCTTCCACGCGGCATCCGGGTTCTTGTGGCGGTACTCGAACGAGACGCCGCGCGCGATCAGCGCCGCGAGGATCAGCAGCAGCGCCAGGTAGAACCCGGAGAAGAGCGTCGCGTACCACTCCGGGAACGCCGCGAACAGGGAGGCGCCGGCCACGATGACCCACGTCTCGTTGAGGTCCCACACGGGGCCGATCGTGTTGATCAGCACCCGGCGGTCGGTGTCGTCCTTCCCGAGGAAGGGCAGCGACATGCCGACGCCGAAGTCGAACCCGTCGAGCACGAAGTAGCCGACGAAGAGGAAGGCGACGATCCAGAACCAGAGCACTGCGAGATCCATGTCTTCCTCCTCCTAGTAGACCGTGGCTGCGGGTTCGTGGCGACCCGTCTCGGGGTCGGGTTCGCCGACGTCGGGCGGGCCGTTGCGGATCGCCTTGATGATGAGCCCGAACTCGACGACCGCGAGGGCGCCGTAGATGACGGTGAACACCACCAGCGAGATGAGCACCTCCAGGCCGGTCACGTTCGGCGAGACCGCCGATTCGGTCGGCAGCAGGCTGAACACGATCCAGGGTTGCCGGCCCATCTCCGTGAAGATCCAGCCGACCGTCATCGCGAGCAGCGAGAGCGGGAAGCTCCAGATCGCGACCGTCCAGATCCAGCGCTGGCGGGGCAACCGGCCCTTGCGGGTGAGCCAGAGGCCGACGACGGCGACGAGCACGTGGAGGAGGCCGAGGCCGATCATCCAGCGGAAGGCCCAGTACGTCACCCAGATGATCGGCGAGTAGTCGCCGGGGCCGTAGAGGTCGGTGTACTCGGCCTGCAGGTCGTTGATCCCCTCGACGCAGCCGTCGAGGCTGTGCGTCGACAGCAGCGAGAGCAGGTAGGGCACGCGGATGGAGAACAGCTCGCTGGAGCCGTCGGGCGTGCCGAGGGTGAACAGCGAGAAGGATGCGTCGGCCCCGCAGACCGTGTCGTACGTCGCCTCGGCGGCGGCCATCTTCATGGGCTGCGTGGCGACCATCGCCAGGCTCAGCTGGTCGCCGAAGAACGTGGTGAGCGCGCCGGAGATCACCATGCCCCAGAGCCCGAACTTCAGTGCCGGCCGCATGGACTCGAGGTGCTGGTTGCGGGCCAGGTGCCAGGCTGCGGCGCTGATGATCAGGCCGGAGGACACCATGAAGGAGGCGGCGATGGTGTGCGGGAACGCGGCCAGGGCGACCGGGTTCGTGAGCACCGCGCCGATGTCGACGAGTTCGGCGCGCTCCTTGACGTCGTTGATCTCGTAGCCCACCGGGTTCTGCATGAAGGCGTTCGCGGCGATGATGAAGTACGCCGAGACGATCGAGCCGATCGCGGTGCACCAGATCGTCGCCAGGTGGATGCCGCGCGGGAGCTTGTCCCAGCCGAAGATCCACAGCCCGATGAACGTCGCCTCGAAGAAGAAGGCGAGCAGGCCCTCGAGGGCGAGCGGGGCGCCGAAGACGTCGCCGACGAAGCGGGAGTACTCCGACCAGTTCATGCCGAACTGGAACTCCTGCACGATGCCGGTGACGACGCCCATCGCGAAGTTGATGAGGAAGATGTTGCCGAGGAACCTCGTGACCTGCAGGTACTCGGCCTTGCCGGTGCGGTACCAGGCGGTCTGGAAGATCGCCGTCGTGGTCGCGAGGCCGATCGTGATCGGCACGAAGAGGAAGTGGTAGACGGTCGTGAGGCCGAACTGCCACCTGGCGAGCAGCAGCGGATCGAGGAGGTCGTTCACGTGCATCCTTCCGACGAGATGGTGCAGCCGCGTCGCCCGCCCGGGCGAATCTTCTACACAGCGTAGAACATAGCGGATCCAGTGGGTACCCTTGATGCATGGCGAATCTCGGAGACCTGGAGCGCTCGGTCATGGAGCAGCTCTGGATGAGCGACGCCGCCCTCACCGCCAACGAGGTGCGCGACCGCATCACCCTGCTCGCCAGCGACGAGGGCCGCGCGCCGGCGACGACGACGGTGCTCACCGTCCTCGCCCGCCTCGAGCGGAAGGGCTTCGTCACGCGCTCGCGCGACGCGCGCCCCCACCGCTACCACGCGCTCCTCAGCCGCGAGGACCACACCGCCGAGCTCATGCACGAGGTCCTCGACCGGTCCAGCGACCGCGACGCCGCCCTCGCCCGCTTCGTCGGCACCGTCAGCACGCAGGAGGCCGCCACCCTCCGACGGCTCCTCGACGATCTGGCCCACCACTGACGTGATCGCCGTCGCCGTCCTGCTGGGCGCCCTGGCTGTGGCGCTCGCCTGGCCCGTGCCGCTCGCGCTGGCGCGGGCGGCCTGGCCTGCGACGGTTCCCGGCGCGGCACTGGCGCTCTGGCAGGGCATCGCCCTCGCCGGCGGCCTCTCGATGATCGGCAGCCTGCTCGTGTTCGGCGCCGCACCGGCCGGGTCGCTCACCGCCGCCGCCGAGCAGCTGCTCCCCCTGGTGTTCACCGGGTCGCTGCCCCCGCACTTCGGGCTGGCGCACATCGCCGCCCTGACGCTCGCGGTCGCGCTCGCCGTGCACCTCGCGCTGAACCTCGGCCTCACCGCAGCCCGCGCCGAACGCGAGCGACGCCGCCAGCACCAGCTCATCGCACTGCTCGGCGACCCGCTCCCGGGATCGCCGCGCACCCGCATCCTCGCGCACCCCGTCCCCCTCGCGTACTGCGTGCCCGGGGTGCGCACCGCCACCGTACTCACCGAGGGCCTCGTCGCCGCCCTCGACGAGCGCGAGCTCGCCGCCGTCGTCGCGCACGAGCGCGCGCACCTCGACCAGTTCCACCACGTCGTGCTCGTCGCGTTCCGCGCCTGGCACAGCGCGCTGCCGTGGTTCCCGATCGCCAACCGGGCGGAGCGCGCGGTCACGCAGCTCACCGAGATGCTCGCCGACGACGCGGCCCGGCGCGAGATCGGCGAGGTGCCGCTCCGCGGTGCGCTCGAACGGCTCGGCGCCGATGCGGAACCCGGCGCCTACGCCGACTCCGGCGGCGTGGCGCCCGACCGCGACATGCTCGACGCCAGACTCGCCCGCCTGGGCGACCCCGGGGTGCGCGTCCCGTGAACGACGCCCTCGACTGGATCCTCGACGCGGTGCAGTCGGTCGACCCGGTGCTGCGCACCGTGCTCGCGGGCGTCGCGATCATGCTCGAGACGTCGATCCTCATCGGGCTCGTCGTGCCCGGGGACACGATCGTGATCGTCGCCTCGACCGGCATCGAGAACGTCGCCCAGTACGTCGCCCTCCTGGTCGCCGTCATCGTGGGCGCGCTCGTCGGCGAGTCGATCGGGTTCGCGATCGGGCGCTGGTTCGGACCGCACCTCGTCCACTCGCGGCTCGGTCGACGCATCGGCGAGGCGAACTGGGCCCGCGCCCAGCGCTACGTCGAGCGTCGCGGCGGACCGGCGGTATTCATCTCGCGGTTCCTGCCGGTGCTGCACTCGATCGTGCCGCTCGTCGTCGGCATGAGCACGATGCGCTACCGCCGGTTCATGGCGTGGACGGTGCCCGCATGCCTCGTCTGGACGACCGCCTACGTCACCGTCGGATGGCTCGCCGCCGACAGCTACCGCGAGCTCAGCCGCGAACTCCACTGGGCCGGCTACGTGTTCGTCGGGATCATCGTCGTGTTCCTGGTGGGCGTCTGGCTGGTGAAGAAGCTCATCGTGCGCCTCGAGTCGCGCCATTTCGAACCGGATGCCCCGGCCGCCGACGCGGCTCCCGCCGACACCGCTCCCCCGACACGGCGGAGGGGCCGGACGCCGAGGCATCCGACCCCTCCCCCGCGACGGGCGAGCCGACGGCCTAGAACAGGGCCTTCTCGGCCAGCCAGTCCGCGGCGATGTCCTCGGCGTTGCGCTGCTCGTTGACGCTCTCGTCGTTCAGCGCGACGAGGTCGGCGGCGGTGAGCGCGGCGCTCACGGTGTTGATGACGTCGGCGATCTCGTCGGTGACCTTGTCGCTGGCGAGCGGCACGACGTTCGAGGCGAGGAACAGGCCCTTCGGGTCCTCGAGCGTCACCAGGTCGTTCGCCGCGATGTTCGGATCGGCGCTGTAGATGTTCACGAGCTGCACCTGGTCGTCGACCAGGGCCTTCACCGTGAGCGCGCCGCCCGAGTCCTCGATCGCCGTGAAGCCGACGTCGACGCCGTACGTGTCCTTCAGCCCCTGCGGGCCGTACGGACGGGTCTCGAGCTCCGCGTTGCCGCCGAGCGTGAGCGGCACCGGCACCCCGGCGAGGTCCTCGAGGCTCGTCACCCCGTACTCGTCGGAGAACGCCTTGGTCACGTTGTACGAGTCCTGGTCGGTCGCCGGCGACTGGTCGAGCACGCGGAGCCCGTCCGGCAGCGCACCGGTGAGCTCCTCGTAGACGTCGTCGCTCGTCGTCGCGGTCGTATCGGGCACGTAGTACTGCAGGAGGTTGCCCGTGTACTCGGGGAACAGGTCGATCTCACCGGCCTCGATCTCGGGCAGGTAGACCTCGCGCTGGCCGATCTCGAAGTCGCGCTGGACCTCGTAGCCGTTCGCCTCGAGGGCCTGCGCGTAGATCTCCGCGATGATCACGTTGGAGTAGTAGGCCTGCGACCCGATCACGATGGTCTCGGAGGCCGAGGCGTCGCCGGCGGGCGCCGTCTCGAGCGGGTCGCTCGAGGCGCATCCGGCCAGCGCCACCCCGAGGCCGACCGCCGTCGCGATCGCGACGAGCCGGCGGCTGCGAGTTGCTGTGGACATTTGGTTTCCCTTCGATCGTGGGCTGCGCCGGGGGCGGCGCTCAACCCGTGGCCGGGCGCGCCCGATGGGAGCGGCGGGCCCGGAGTTCGGTGGACCGCGCGGCGCGGACGCCGGCGGGCACGACGAGGCGCTGGAGGAGTGCGAACACCCCGTCGAGCACGAGTGCGAGCGCGATGATCAGGATCGACGCGCCCAGCATGATCGTGAAGTCCCTGGTCTTCAGGCCGAGGAAGATGTACGTTCCGAGCCCGCCGGCGCCGACGTACGCCGCGAGGGTCGCGGTCGCGACGACCTGGAGGACGGCCGCGCGGATGCCGCCGATGATCGTCGGCAGCCCGAGCGGGCCCTCGACGCGGAGCACCAGCTGGGTCTCGGTCATGCCCATACCGCGTGCGGCATCGACCACGCGGCGGTCGACGCCGCCGATCCCCGCGTATGCCCCCGCGAGCACGGACGGGATCGCGAGGACGACCAGGGCGAGGTACGGCGCCCCCACCACGACGCCGAGGGCGAGGGCGAAGAGCGTGAGCAGGCCCAGCGTCGGGAGCGCCCGCAGCGCGCCCGAGACGAGCACCGCCGCCTCCCGTCCGCGGCCGGTGTGGCCGACGACGGCCCCCGCGGGAAGCGCGATGAGGGTCGCGCCGAGCACGACGAGCAGGCTGAACACGACGTGGAACACGAGCCGCGCCCCGATCCCGTTCGGGCCCCCCAGTTCGCCGGGTCGAACAGCCAGGCCAGTGCGTCGACGAACGGGTTCATGCGAGCACTCCGTCCGCGGCGGGGCGAGGCCGGCGGCGCCTCCCATGGGTCCGCTCGACGCGCGTCCACGGCAGCAGCCACCGGCCGGCGAGCACCGCCGCGCCGTCGAGGGCGGCGGCGAGGGCGACCGTGACGATCACGCCCGTCCAGATCTCCACGGTGATGTTCCGCTGGAACCCGTCGGTGAACAGGCTGCCGAGGCTCGGCACGCCGATCACGGCCCCCACCGTCGCGAGGCTGACGGTGCTCACGATCACGACGCGGAGGCCGGCCAGCAGCCCGGGCCCCGCGAGCGGCAGGTCGACGGCCCAGAAGCGCCCCCACGTGGAGTACCCGACGGCCGTCGCCGACAGCCGCACGTCCCCGTCGATGTCGGCGAACGCATCGGCACCCGACCGCACCATGAGCGCGATCCCGTACAGGGTGAGCGCGATGACCAGGTTCAGCGGCGACCGCACCGGCGTGCCGACGATGCCGGGAAGCGCGATGAGCAGCGGCAGCGACGGGATCGCGTAGAGGATGCCGCACACGCTGAGCAGCAGCGCGCGCGACCAGCGATACCGCCAGGCCGCCCACGCGATCGGGATCGACAGCACGAAGCTCAGGATGATGGCAGGCACCGACAACGCGATGTGGACGAGCAGGAGTTCCCCCACCCGATCGAGGTTCGACCAGAGCCAGGTCACCGGACGAGCACCCCGGCCGGCCGGCCGGCCTCGTCCACGAGCACCTCGCGGCCGCCGACCTCGCTGACCCGCAGCGCCCGCGTGCCGCGCTCGGCGCCGATGAATCCCGCGACGAAGTCGTCCGCCGGGGCGGCGAGGATCTCCGCCGGCGTGCCGACCTGCACGACCTCGCCGCCGGTCCGCAGGATCACGACGCGATCGCCGAGCCGGAAGGCCTCGTCAATGTCGTGGGTGACGAACAGCACGGTCTTGCCCAGCTCCCGCTGGAGGCGCAGCAGCTCGTCCTGGAGCTCGGTGCGCACGAGCGGGTCGACGGCGCCGAACGGCTCGTCCATGAGCAGGATGTTCGGGTCGACGGCCAGGCCCCGCGCCACGCCGACGCGCTGCTGCTGGCCGCCCGACAGCTGAGCCGGGTACTTCTCGGCGAGCGAGCGGTCGAGGCCGACCGTCTCCATGAGCTCGAGCGCCCTCGCGCGCGCGTCCGCCCGGCGTTCGCCGCGCAGCACGGGAACCGTCGCGATGTTGTCGACGACCTTCCGGTGCGGCAGCAGCCCGGAGTTCTGCATCACGTAGCCGATGGACCGGCGGAGCTTGACGGGATCGATCGTCGAGACATCCGTGCCGTCGATGGTCACGCTGCCCGAGGTCGGGTCGACCATGCGGTTCACCATGCGCAGCAGGGTGGTCTTGCCCGAACCCGAGGAGCCGACCAGGACCGTCGTCCGCCGAGGCGGGACCTGGAGGTCGATGCCCTGCACCGCGACGGTGCCGTCGGGGAACTGCTTGGTCACTCCGCGGAACTCGATCATGGCGTCTCGCTTCCGCGGGCCGGCGATCGCGACCCGCGCTCTCAGCCAAACACCATTCGCCCCGCTCAGCAACGCGGGGCGTCACACTACGCGGCGCTGGCTCGGAGGGCGCGCCGCAGGTGCGCGTCGAGGTAGTCGCGCACGACGCGCTTCGCCTCGTCGAGGTAGCGGGGGTCGCCCTCGACGTCACGGGCGAACGCCCGGCTGATCAGGGCATCCGCGAGTTCGATGGCGACGCCGAGCCGGAACCGGACCTCGGCGATGTCGTCGATCTCGCCGAACTCGGCCTCGATCACCCGGGCCATGCGCGCCGCGAACTCCGGCTCCTCGCCGGCCTCGTCGGGCTCGCGGTCCGCCGCGCGGACGACGGTGAAGCCCGGCTCCTCGCGGTAGAGCTCGGCGGAGGCGTCGATCGCGACCTCGACGACGTCCCACCAGGTCGTCACGGATGCCGCGGCCAGCCCGTCGGCGACGCGCTCGCGGAACCGCTCCACGCAGCGCTCGCGCAGGGCGTGCAGGATCGCGACGCGGTCGGGGAAGTACCGGTAGACCGTTCCGATCGACGCGGCCGACCGCTCGGCGACCATCTGCGTCGTCAGCCGCTCGAAGCCGACCTCGTCGACGATCTCGGCCGCGGCGTCGAGCAGCGCGTCGAGTCGCTGCGTGCTGCGACGCTGCGTCGGCTCGGTCCTGACGTTCCGTCGGCGCCCGTGTTCGGCCCCGAGGATCAGGTCGATGTGCGGCACGGAACCTCCCTCATGTTGCCGGACCACTCTACCTGCCGCCCGGGGCCCGGCCCGACCACGCGGCGGGCGGCGATCGCCCGATGCGTGCCCGGCGGTCGGGGCGTGAAAGACTGGAACGATGCCGGAGAACATCCCCGACCCGGCCGGTCCCCGAACGCGGACGAGCCGGCACGGTGCCGCGCGCGTCGAGGACTGGATCCACGACCTGCGGGAGCGCTGGGCGCGACGCCGCGGCCAGGTGCCCACCGTCGTCCCCTACACCGGCTACGGCTCCACCGAGTGGGTTCGCGTGTTCTGCCGCGTCCTGCTCGCCAAGCCGCGCACGACGGATGCCTCGACCCGGCGTCGACGGGCCGAGCCCACGACGATCCGCGGCTGGCGCAGCTTCGTGAGCGTGCCCGTCGGCGGCGTCCCCGTGGCCATCGAGGTCGGCGGCCAGCGGGTCGAGGTGCTCGCCGACCGCGGCGGCGTGGTCGACACGAAGATCCCGGTGCGGCTGGCTCCGGGCTGGCACACCGCGACGCTCCGGGCCGAGGGCTCCGAGCCCGTCGAGGCCCCCATCACGATCGTGTCCCCCGAGCAGCGGTTCGGCATCATCTCCGACGTCGACGACACCGTCATGGTGACGGCGCTGCCGCGCCCGTTCGTCGCCGCGTGGAACACGTTCGTGCTCGACGAGCACGCCCGCATCCCGACGCCCGGCATGGCGGTGCTCTATGAGCGCCTCGCCCGCGAGCACCCGGGCGCCCCCGTCATCTACCTGTCGACCGGCGCCTGGAACGTCGCGCCGACGCTCACCCGCTTCCTCTCGCGGAACCTCTACCCGGCCGGCCCGCTCCTGCTCACCGACTGGGGCCCGACGCACGACCGGTTCTTCCGCAGCGGCAGGGAGCACAAGGACGAGAACCTGCGCCGGCTCGGCGAGGAGTTCCCCGACATCCGCTGGCTGATGATCGGCGACGACGGCCAGAACGACGAGGACCACTACGCGCGCTTCGCCGCCGAGCACCCCGGCCAGGTCGCCGCGGTCGCGATCCGGCGCCTGTCGACCGGTGAGGCCGTGCTCGCCGGCGGTCGTTCGAAGGGCGACGGGCACGAGCCGGGCGTGCCGTGGGTGTCGGCCAGCGACGGCTCGAGCCTGGCCGACCAGCTCGCCGATGCGGGCATCCTCTCCCCCGACGGCACCGGCAGCGGATCGGGCGAGCCGGCGCGCAACTGAGTCGCGCCCCGGCCGCCGGCGATCCGCGCCGCGCAACCGGACCGGGGTCGCGATCAGCCTGCGAACGCCTCCGAGCGCGAACGGGCGAACGACGCCAGCCCGCGGTTGACCTCACGCGCCCAGAACGGACCGCGGTAGATGAAGGCCGAGTAGCCCTGCACGAGCGTCGCACCGGCGTCCAGCCGGTCCTGCACGTCCGCCGCCGTCTCGACGCCGCCGACCGAGATGACGCACAGGTCCGCGGGCACCTCCTCGCGGACGATCCGGAGCACCTCGAGCGAGCGGGCCGCGAGCGGCGCGCCCGACAGGCCGCCGGCCCCGATCGCCTCGACCTTCGCCGCGGGCGTCTTCAGCCCCTCGCGCGAGATCGTCGTGTTCGTCGCGATGAGGCCGTCGAGGCCGAGCTCCACGACGAGCCCGCAGATGCGCCGCACCTCGTCGTCGGTGAGGTCGGGGGCGATCTTCACGAGGAGCGGCGTCTCACCGGCAGCCGCGCGCACGGCCCGCAGCAGCGGCGCGAGCGAGTCGAGCTCCTGCAGGCCGCGCAGGCCCGGTGTGTTCGGCGAGCTGACGTTGACGACGAGGTAGTCGGCGTAGCGCGCGAGCACGCGTGCGCTGCGCTCGTAGTCGGCCGTGGCCTCCTCGACCGGCGTCACCCGGCTCTTGCCGATGTTGACGCCCAGCACCGGCCGGTGCGAACGGCGCGAGAGGCGCGAGAGGCGCCCGGCCGCGGCATCCGCCCCGCCGTTGTTGAAGCCCATCCGGTTGACCAGCGCCCGGTCGGGGATGAGCCGGAAGAGCCGGGGGCGCTCGTTGCCGGGCTGGGCGATCGCGGTGATCGTGCCCACCTCGACGTGGCCGAACCCGAGGTTGCCGAGGCCGCGCACCGCGAAGCCGTCCTTGTCGAACCCGGCCGCGACGCCGAACGGCGACGGGAACCGCAGGCCCAGCGCCTCCACCGCGAGCTCCGGCGCGGGGCGCGTGAAGCGCTCGACGATCCGGCCGAAGCCGAGCGTCGGGAGCAGCCGGATGAACCGGAACGCGAAGTGGTGCGCCGACTCCGGGTCCATGCGCGAGAAGACGAGGGAGAAGATGAGCCTGTACATACCGGAGATCAGGCTACCGGAGGCGAGGGCGCCCACCGCGCCCATGCGTGCAGCCGAGCGGGCGCTGCGCGACGGCTCACTCCGCCGGTCGCGCCGGGAGCCGGCCGTGCGCCGCGCGGAGCTGGTCGATCGCCGCCTCGAAGTCGTCGAGCGATTCGAAGGCCTGGTAGACGCTCGCGAACCGGAGGTAGGCGACCTCGTCGAGCTCGCGGAGCGGCGGGAGGACGGCGAGGCCGATGTCGTTCGCCTCGATCTGCGACGCGCCCGTCGAGCGGATCGTCTCCTCCACGCGCTGGGCGAGCACCGCGAGGTTCGCGTCGGTCACCGGCCGGCCCTGGCACGCCTTGCGCACGCCGAGCACGACCTTCTCACGGCTGAACGGCTCGACCACCCCGCTGCGCTTGATCACCGAGAGGCTGGCGGTCTCGGTGGTCGAGAATCGGCCGCCGCATTCGGGGCACTGGCGGCGCCGGCGGATCGAGAGCCCGTCGTCGCTCGTGCGGGAGTCGATGACCCGGGAATCGGGATGACGGCAGAAGGGACAGTACATGGTGCTCCCAGCCTATCGACGCGACCGGGGGCCGCGGCCGTCCGCGAACCGGCGCCGGCCCCACCGGCGGAGCGCGCCCACCCCGGTCACCGCTCGAACCGAGCCGTCACCGCGGCGCCGTGCGCCGGGAAGTCCTCCTCGTCGCAGAGCGCCGCCACGACGGAGGCGACCTCGCGCAGCGCCGCCTCGCCGTAGCGCACGACCTGCTGCGGTCGCAGGAACGTCGCCGCCGACAGGCCGGCCGCGTGCCGGGCGGTGCCGCCCGTCGGCAGCACGTGGTTCGAGCCGGCGGCGTAGTCGCCGAGGCTCACCGGCGAGTACGGCCCGATGAAGATCGCCCCCGCGTTCCGCACGCGCGCGAGCACCGCGTCGGGGTCGGCGACCTGGATCTCGAGGTGCTCGGGCCCGAACGCGTTCACGAAGTCGGCGGCGCGGTCGAGGTCGTCGACCAGCACGATCGCCGACTGCGGTCCGGTCAGGGCCGCGATCGCGCGTTCGCCGTGCTTCGTCTCGCCCGCCCGGGTCGCGAGGCGGTCGTCGACGGCGGCGGCGAACTCGGCCGAGTCGGTGACGAGCACGGATGCCGCGAGCTCGTCGTGCTCGGCCTGGCTGAGCAGGTCCGCCGCGACGAAGTCGGCGTCCGCCGACGCGTCGGCGACGACGACGATGTCGGTCGGGCCGGCCTCCGCATCGATGCCGGTGACGCCGGCGACCGCCCGCTTCGCCGCGGCCACGTAGACGTTGCCGGGGCCGGTGACCCGTTGCACGGGCTCGAGCCCGAGGTCCTCGACGCCGTACGCGAACGCGCCGATCGCGCCCGCGCCGCCCATCGCGTACACCTCGTCGACGCCGAGCAGGGCGGCGACGGCGGCGATCGTCGGGTGCACCCGCCCGCCGAAGGCGGCCTGCGCCGGCGAGGCGAGCGCGATCGACCGGACGCCGGCGGCCTGGGCCGGCACGACGTTCATGATCACGCTCGACGGGTACACCGTCTTGCCGCCGGGTACGTACAGGCCCACGCGGTCGACCGGCGCCCAGCGCTGCTCGATGACGGCGCCGTCGCCGACCTGGGTGCGGGTCGGCGCAGGCACCTGTGCGGCGCTCGCGGCGCGCACCCGCGCGATCGTCGTCTCGGCGGCGGCACGCACCTCCGGCGCGAGCGCGTCGAGCGCCTCGGCGAGCTCCGCCGCCGGCACCCGCACCGCAGTGGGGCGCACCCGGTCGAATCGCTCGGACTGGTCGAGGAGCGCGGCCGAACCGCGCTCGCGCACGTCGTCGATCAGCTCCTGGGCCACGTGCAGCGCGGCCGAGACATCCGTCGTCGCCCGCGGCACGGCCGCGAGGAGGTCGGATTCGGACGGGCTGGTGCCCCGGAGGTCGATGATGCGCAGCATCCATCCAGCGTACCGAGCGGGCGGCGCCGTGCCGCCCGCGCCCGGGCGCCCGGAGCGCCGGGTCGGCCATCGTGCGCCGATTCGGATCAGCCGGATCGCCGGCTCAGATCAGGCAGTTCGGCCCGAGCAGGCTCTTCAGCTCGCCGTAGAAGTCGCTCGTCACCGACACCGGGTACGGCAGCTCGAAGACGCGGGCGAGCCCGCCCTTCGTGAGCCGGAGCCGCACCTCGGTCTGCCCGCGATGGCGGATCAGCACGTCGCCGAGCGCGGTGATCGTGTCGGTCGTGGCGCGGATGTCGGGGATGGTGATGACCACCGGCCCGTTCTCGTCGCCCTGCCCGAACTCCGGCGTGAGCACGCTGTAGGCGTGCAGGTTCATGCCGTCGTCGCGCATCGACACCCGCCCGCGCACGACCACGATGGAGTCGCCGCGCAGGGCCGGCGCGAACTCCTGGTAGGCCTTGCCCATGAACATCACGGTGATCTCGCCCGAGAAGTCCTCGACCGTGATCATGCCGTACTGGTTGCCGCTCTGGCGGGCGACGCGGTGCTGCACGTTCGTGACGAGCCCCGCGACGGTGACGGTGTCGCCGTCCTGCGTGGAGTCGGAGCCGGTCAGGTCGGCGATCGTCGTGGACGCGTGCTTGGCCAACGGCACCTCGAGGCCCGCGAGCGGATGGTCGGAGACGTAGAGGCCGAGCATCTCGCGCTCGAACGCCAGCTTGTCCTTCTTCGCCCATTCCGGCCGGTCGGGCACCAGCGACGGGGCATCCGCCTTCTCGTGGTCCTCGAACAGGCTGTCGAAGTCGAACCCGACGTCGCCGACCTCCTCGGCGCGCTTCTCCTTCACGGCGGACTCGACCGCGCCCTCGTGGATCTCCACGAGCGCCCGGCGCGTGTGCCCGAGCGAGTCGAACGCCCCGGCCTTCACGAGGGACTCGATCGTGCGCTTGTTCGCGACCGGGATCGGCACCTTCTTCAGGAAGTCGTGGAACGACTCGAACCGGCCCTTCGCGTCGCGGGCTCCGCGGATCGCGTCGACCACGTTGAAGCCGACGTTGCGCACCGCGCCGAGGCCGAAGCGGATGTCCTCGCCGACCGCGGCGAAGAACCCGATCGACTCGTTGACGTCGGGCGGCAGGACCTGGATGCCCATGCGGCGGCACTCGTTGAGGTACAGCGCGAGCTTGTCACGGGCGTCGCCGACGCTGGTCAGCAGGGCGGCCATGTACTCGGCCGGGTAGTGGGCCTTCAGGTACGCCGTCCAGTAGCTGAGCACCCCGTACGCCGCCGAGTGCGCCTTGTTGAACGCGTAGTCGGAGAACGGCAGCAGGATCTCCCAGAGCTTCCCGATCGCGTCCTCGGAGTAGCCGTTCGCCTTCATGCCGTTCGAGAAGCCCTCGTACTGCTTGTCGAGCTCCGACTTCTTCTTCTTGCCCATCGCGCGACGCAGGATGTCGGCCTGGCCGAGCGAGAACCCGGCGACGCGCTGCGCGATCGCCATGACCTGCTCCTGGTAGATGATCAGGCCGTAGCTCGTGTCGAGGATGTCCTTCAGCGACTCCTCGAACTCGGCGTGGATCGGCGTGATCTCCTGCAGCGCGTTCTTGCGCAGCGCGTAGTTCGTGTGCGAGTTCGCACCCATCGGACCCGGCCGGTACAGCGCGATGACCGCCGAGATGTCCTCGAAGTTGTCGGGCTTCATGAGGCGCAGGAGCGAGCGCATCGGCCCGCCGTCGAGCTGGAACACGCCGAGCGTGTCGCCGCGCCCGAGCAGCTCGTAGGCGGCCGCGTCGTCGAGGGCCAGGTCCTCGAGGACCGGGCGGAAGCCGCGGTTCGCCTCGATGTTGTCGAGCGCGTCGTCGATGATCGTGAGGTTCCGCAGCCCCAGGAAGTCCATCTTGATCAGGCCGAGCGACTCGCACGCGGGGTAGTCGAACTGCGTGACGATCTGGCCGTCCTGCTCGCGCTTCATGATCGGGATGATGTCGATCAGCGGATCGCTCGACATGATCACGCCGGCCGCGTGCACGCCCCACTGGCGCTTCAGGTTCTCGAGCCCGAGCGCGGTCTCGAAGACGGTCTTCGCCTCCGCGTCGGTCTCGATGATGGCGCGGATGTCCCCCGCCTCCTTGTACCGCGGGTGGTCCTTGTCGAGGATGCCGGTGAGCGGGATGTCCTTGCCCATGATCGCCGGCGGCATGGCCTTCGTGAGCTTCTCGCCCATCGAGAACGGGAAGCCGAGCACGCGGCCCGAGTCCTTCAGCGCCTGCTTCGCCTTGATCGTGCCGTACGTCACGATCTGCGCGACGCGCTCCTCGCCGTACTTCTCGGTGACGTACTTGATGACCTCGCCGCGCCGGCGCTCGTCGAAGTCGACGTCGAAGTCGGGCATGGAGACGCGGTCGGGGTTCAGGAACCGCTCGAAGATGAGCCCGTGCTGCAGCGGGTCGAGGTCGGTGATCTTCATCGCGTAGGCGGCCATCGACCCGGCGCCCGAACCACGGCCGGGGCCGACGCGGATGCCGTTCTCCTTCGACCAGTTGATGAAGTCGGCGACGACGAGGAAGTAGCCGGGGAAGCCCATCTGGCTGATGACGCCGACCTCGTAGTCGGCCTGCTTGCGCACGTCGTCGGGGATGCCGTTCGGGTACCGGACGTGGAGGCCGCGCTCGACCTCCTTGACGAACCAGCTCTCCTCGTTCTCGCCGGAGGGCACCGGGAAGCGGGGCATGTAGTTGGCGCTCGTGTTGAACTGCACGTCGCAGCGCTCGGCGATCGCCAGCGTGTTGTCGCAGGCGTCGGGGTGGTCGCGGAAGACGTGGCGCATCTCGGCCGCGGTCTTCAGGTAGAAGTCGTCGGCGTCGAACTTGAACCGGTTCGGGTCGTCGAGGGTCGAGCCCGACTGCACGCACAGGAGCGCCGCGTGGCTCTTCGCGTCCTCGGCATGCGTGTAGTGGAGGTCGTTCGTCGCGACGAGCGGCAGGTCGAGGTCCTTCGCGAGCCGGAGCAGGTCGTCCATGATCCGCTTCTCGATGCCGAGGCCGTGGTCCATGATCTCGGCGAAGAAGTTCTCCTTGCCGAAGATGTCGCGGAAGTCGGCGGCCGCCTTGACCGCCTCGTCGTACTGGCCGAGCCGAAGCCGCGTCTGCACCTCGCCCGAGGGGCACCCAGTGGTCGCGATGAGCCCCTTGGCGTACGTCTGAAGCAGTTCGCGGTCCATCCGGGGCTTGAAGTAGTAGCCCTCGATCGACGCGCGGCTCGAGAGCCGGAAGAGGTTGTGCATGCCCTCGGTCGTCTCCGCGAGGAGGGTCATGTGCGTGTAGGCGCCCGCACCCGAGACGTCGTCTCCGCCGCCGTTGCCCCACCGCACGCGCGTCTTGTCGCCGCGGTGCGTGCCCGGCGTGAGGTAGGCCTCGGTGCCGATGATCGGCTTGATGCCGGCGTCGGTCGCCTGCTTCCAGAAGTCGAAGGCGCCGAACACGTTGCCGTGGTCGGTGACCGCGATGGCCGGCATGCCGTAGCCCTGCGCGGCCTTCATCAGCTCGCTCACCCGCGCGGCGCCGTCGAGCATCGAGTACTCGGAGTGGACGTGCAGGTGCACGAAGGAATCGTCGGCCACAGAACTCCCTACGAGCGTCTTCGGAGACCCCAGTCTACGGTCGGCCACCGTCGCCGAGGGCAGGCCGGGCGGGTAGTCCCGGGAACCCGCGCGATCCTCGTGCGCCGCACGCGCGACGGCGTCGTCGCGGTCCAGAATGGCGTCATGGCCGCCATCTCCGCGCCACGCGCGCTCGCCGTATTCTGGATCGTCGCCGGCACGCTCGGCTGGGTCGTCTCGTTCCTGCTGTACCTGGAGTACATCGGCCAGCTCACCGAGGCGGACCCGATCGTGTCCTGCTCGTTCGGGGTGGTCGTCACGTGCGGCCCGAACCTGCTGAGCCCTGCCGGGAACCTGCTCGGCTTCACGAACGCCATCGTCGGCATGACGATGTTCGTCGGCCCGATCTACGCGGGCGTGAGCGCCCTGGCGTCGCCCGGCGGGCTCCGGGCCTGGTACTGGCGCGTCTACGGCCTCTTCGTGCTGGCCGGCTTCGTCCTCGTGCACGTGTTCGCCTGGCGGAGCGTCTTCGAGTTCGGCACGCTCTGCCCGTGGTGCATGGTCGTGTGGCTCGTCACGATCCCGGTGTTCTGGTTCACCCTCGGGTGGCAGCTGCGCGACGGGGTGTGGGGCACGGCGGCCGGCGTGCGACGCGTCGGGCACGTGGTGTTCGGCTGGGCGACGCTGCTGACCGTGCTCGACTACCTCGTCATCGCGCTCGCGGCGCAGCTCCGCCTGGACGTCATCGGCTCGCTCTGAGCCCGAGGCGCGGCGTCGTCGGACCGGGGACTCAGTCCTCGCGGAGGATCGCGAGGGCGTGCGCGAGGTCGGCCGGGTACTCCGACTCGAACGTCACCCACTCCCCCGTCGCCGGATGCATGAAGGCGAGCTGGCGGGCGTGGAGCCACTGGCGGGTCAGGCCGAGCCGAGCCGACAGCGTCGGGTCGCCCCCGTACATCGCGTCGCCCGCGCAGGGATGACGCTGCGCCGACATGTGCACGCGGATCTGGTGGGTGCGCCCGGTCTCGAGGTGGACCTCGACGAGCGACGCGTAGGGGAACGCCTCGAGCGTCTCGTAGTGCGTGACGGCGTGCTTGCCCGACGCGGTGACCGCGAACTTCCATTCGGAGCGCGGGTGGCGGCCGACGGGCGCGTCGATCGTGCCGGCGAACGGGTCGGGATGCCCCTGCACGACCGTGTGGTAGATCTTCTCGACCTCGCGGTCGTGGAACGCGGCCTTCAGGGCCGTGTAGGCCCGCTCCGACTTCGCGACGACCATCAGGCCGCTCGTGCCGGCGTCGAGCCGGTGCACGACGCCCTGGCGCTCGGGGGCACCCGAGGTCGAGATGCGGAAGCCCGCCGCCGCGAGCGCGCCGACCACGGTCGGGCCCTCCCAGCCGAGCGACGGATGCGCCGCGACACCCGCGGGCTTGTCGACGACGACGAGGTCGTCGTCGTCGTGGATGATCCCGAGGTCGGGCACGGCGACCGGCTCGACCGCGAGCGGCCGCGGCGGCTCCCAGCTCACCTCGAGCCAGGCGCCCGCGCGGAGGCGGTCGGACTTGTCGACGGATGCCCCGTCGAGGAGCACCCCGCCGGAGGCGACGATGTCCGCGGCCTGCGTCCGGGAGAAGCCGAGCAGCTTCGCGAGGCCGGCGTCGACGCGGACGCCCTCGAGCCCGTCGGGGACGGGCAGCGCGCGATGGTCCATCGTCAGGACTCGCGCGCGACCGGGAGCCCGGTCGAGGGCGTGCGGTCGCCGCCGGCGGCCTCGGCCGCGGGCTCCTCGCCCTCGGCGGCGGGCTCGTTGCGGCGGCTCTCGCGCACGCCGTCCAGTCCCACGCCGCGGATGGTGAGGATCATGAAGAGCACCATGCTCGACACGATCGCGATGTCGGCGACGTTGTAGATCGCCGGGAGCATCCACGGGGTCGAGATGAAGTCGACGACGTGGCCGAGTCCGAAGCTCGGCTCGCGGAAGAGCCGGTCGGTCAGGTTGCCGAGGACGCCGCCGAGCAGGAGCCCGAACACGAGCCCCCACGCGATCGACTTGATCCGCCGTGCGAACCAGATGATGAACGTGATCACGCCGGCCGCGAGGATCGTGAAGATCCAGGTCATGCCGCTCGCGAGCGAGAACGCGGCGCCCGGGTTCCGGACGAACTGCCAGTGCAGGAGGTCGCCGATCACCTGAACCGCCTCACCCTCCACGAGGTGGGTGACGACGAGGTACTTGCTCAGCTGGTCGAGGCCGTAGACGGCCAGGGCGGCGACGAAGAGGACGACGAGCGCGATGGCGCCGGAGGCCGTTCGCCGGCGCTCAGCCTCCAAAGCCCTGGAAGGTCGGTGCCGGAGCGGACTCCCCCTGGCGCACGGGGGCGCCGACCGGAGCCGAGAAGCCCTGCGTGCCGCTCACCTGCACGGGCGAGGCCGTGTCGAGGTCGCGGAGCTGGCCCTCGATGTAGCTCTTCAGCTTGGCGCGGTAGTCGCGCTCGAAGAGGCGGAGCTCGTCGATGCGCTTCTCGAGCGCCACGCGCTCCTGGTCGAGGATGCCGATCTGCTGGCGCTGCTTGGCCTCGGCCTCGGCGACGACGCGGGCCGCGGTGGCGTGGCCCTCGGCGATGAGCGAGTCGCGCTTCTCGACGCCCTCGCGGACGTGCTCCTCGTGGAGGCGGCGGGCGAGCTGGAGCAGGTTCGTCGTCGAGGTCTGCTCGTCGTACTCGGACTGCGGCGTCGCCACCTGCGTCGGCACGGCCACGGTGGGCGGCGGAGCGGCGGGCTCGGCGTACGCGATGGGCTGCGGCGCGGCGGGCGCGGGCTGCGATGCCGCCTCGGCGGCGCGGGCCTCGGCCGCGGCGAGCCGCTGGCGCAGCTCGTCGTTCTCCTGGTTCAGCCGGCGGAGCTCGACCACGACCTCGTCGAGGAAGTCATCGACCTCGTCCTGGTCGTACCCCTCGCGGAACTTCGTCGCCTGGAAGCGCTTGTTGACCACATCTTCCGGAGTTAGCGCCATGGCTTGCCACCCTCAAATCTGTCGATACGTTCGGATCACGTTCTGCTAACGGTAGCAGGGTCGACGCGCGGCTCGAAGATCACTCCCCATCGTGACGACATGCTCGCAGGAGATCGTCAGGCGACCATCGCGGTCGCCGCGGACAGCCCGGAGACGACCGTCATCAGGATGATGACGAGCAGCATCGCCAGGCTCCAGCCGAGGTCGATCGCGATCTGCCCGAGCCGGATCGGGGGCACCAGCCGGCGGAAGAACCGCACGGGCGGGTCGGTGACGGTGTACACCGACTCGACCACCACGAGCCACACGCCGACGGGCCGCCAGGAGCGGTTGAACGTGCGGACGAGGTCGAGGACGAACCGCCCCCACATCAGGAAGAAGTAGAGGAGCAGCAACGTTGAGAGGATGCTCCAGACGACGTTGAGTACTCCCACGTCGGGAGAGTCTACGCGTGCGTGAAGAAGGACGCGTCGCCGTCGCCCTCGCCGTCGCCGGTCTCGCCCGAGACGACGACGTGCGCCGGCGAGAGCAGGAACACCTTGCTGGTGACCCGCTCGATCTTGCCGTAGAGGCCCTGCGACAGCCCGCTCGCGAAGTCGATGAGCCGGCGCGCGTCGCCGTCCGACATCTGCGAGAGGTTGATGATGACGGGCACGCCCTCGCGGAACGACTCCGCGATCACCTGCGCGTCACGGTACTGCCTGGGGTGGACGGTCAGGATCTCGTTCATCTCCGCCTGCTGGATCGTCGGCTGGACGTGGGGCTTGCTCCGCAACGGGGTGACCGCCGCTCCGCCCTTGGGCGGCGCGGGCGCCGCCTGGACGACGGGCGCGTGCGTCGGCGCGGGTGCGGCCTGGGCGGTTTCGTGCTCGAGTTCCTCGTCGGCGAGGCCGAGGTACACCATGGTCTTCTTGAGCGGGTTCGACATCGCTGCCCTCCGTCGGTATGTCCGTCCATTCGAGGCTAACCTCGCGTCGGTCGATTCCCCGTGATTGCCGTGCCGATCCGGAGGTGTGTCGCGCCCTCCGCGATCGCCTCGCGGAAGTCGTGGCTCATCCCCATCGACAGGTCGGTGGCCTCCGGCGCGAGGCGGCGCATCCGCTCGCCCAGATCGCGGACGCGCGCGAACGCCGGACGCGGCGCCTCGTCGAGCGGGGCGACCGCCATGAGGCCTCGGAGCCGGATGCCGGGCGTGCCGAGCACGCGTTCTGCGAACGGCTCGAGGTCGTCGGGCCGGACGCCGCCCCGGCCGGGGTCGTCGGTCAGGTTCACCTGGATGAACCCGTCGACGGATGCCTCGTCCGAGCGCAGCGCGTCGACGACGCTCTCCCGGTCGAGCGAGTGGATGACCGAGGCGTACTCGCGTACCTGCCGGGCCTTCTTGCTCTGCAGCTGGCCGACGAAGTGCCAGGTGAGCCCGAGTCCGGCGAGCTCGGCGGCCTTCTCGCGCGCCTCCTGGTGCCGGTTCTCGCCGACGTCGCGGATGCCGAGGGCGGCGAGCTCGGCCACGAGCGACGCGGGGTGGAACTTCGTGACGACGATCAGCGTGAGCGCACCGGGCTCGCGCCCGGCCGCCCTCGCCGCGTCGTCGATCTCCGAGCGGACGCCGGCGAGGCGGCCGGCGAGGTCGCTCACTTGAGGAAGTCGGGGATGTCGAGGTCGTCGCCGTCGTCGTCGAACGCCGGGTCGCTGACGATCCGGTCGGCCGGCGGGGTCTCGATCTCGCCCCAGTTGGCGGACTCGACGAGCTCCTCGATGTCGATCTCGGCGATGGGCTCGACGACCTCGGGCGCGGGCGCGGTCGAACCGAGCGCGGCCGCGCCGACCGACGCGCCGACGGTCGCCGTCGCGTACGACGACTTCCGCACCTCGGCCGGCTGCTGCTCCTTCTGCTGCGGCTCGCCGCCGTCGAACCCGGCGGCGATGACCGTGACCCGGACCTCGTCGCCGAGGGTGTCGTCGATCACGGCGCCGAAGATGATGTTGGCCTCGGGGTGGACGGCCTCCTGCACGAGCCGCGCCGCGTCGTTGATCTCGAAGATGCCCAGGTTCGATCCGCCCTGGATCGACAGCAGCACGCCGTGCGCGCCGTCGATGGAGGCCTCGAGGAGCGGGCTCGCGACGGCGAGCTCCGCGGCCTTGATCGCGCGGTCGGCCCCCCGCGACGAGCCGATGCCCATGAGCGCCGAGCCCGCACCCTGCATGACCGACTTGACGTCGGCGAAGTCGAGGTTGATGAGGCCGGGCGTGGTGATGAGGTCGGTGATGCCCTGGACGCCGGCGAGGAGCACCTGGTCGGCGGTCGCGAAGGCCTCGAGCATCGAGATGCCGCGGTCGCTGATCTCGAGGAGCCGGTCGTTGGGCACCACGATGAGGGTGTCGACCTCCTCCTTCAGCCGCGCGACGCCCTGCTCGGCCTGCGTCTGGCGGCGCTTGCCCTCGAAGCCGAACGGCTTCGTGACGACGCCGATGGTGAGCGCGCCGATCGACTTGGCGATGCGGGCGACGACGGGCGCGCCGCCGGTGCCGGTGCCGCCGCCCTCGCCGGCGGTGACGAAGACCATGTCGGCACCCGCGAGCGCCTCCTCGATCTCCTCCGCGTGGTCCTCGGCGGCGCGACGGCCGACCTCGGGGTCGGCGCCCGCGCCGAGCCCGCGGGTGAGGTCGCGTCCGACGTCGAGCTTGACGTCGGCGTCGCTCATCAGCAGCGCCTGCGCGTCGGTGTTGATCGCGATGAACTCGACGCCGCGCAGCCCGAGTTCGATCATGCGATTGACCGCGTTCACGCCGCCGCCGCCGATGCCGACGACCTTGATCACGGCGAGGTAGTTCTGGTTTGTCGACATCTCCGGCCCTTCGTGCGAACTCTGAACTCTGAACCTACGGTGGAAGGTTAAAGTCTTGCCGAGTATGCAATTCCTGAGTCGAAGGTAGGCGCACCACGCCCCCGTTCCGGCGATGCGCCTCCGCGTGTCGTGAACCGCTGCGCGGATCCGGTGACGGGAGGCTGCCGGGCTCGCCCTGACGGCCGACCCGGCGTCCGGCGGCTCACCCGACGACGGCGCTGTCGGGCGAGGAGATGTCGTAGTACGACGTCGTGTCCGGCGGCACCGCGCGCATGAGCGCGGCGAGCACGTCGGCCTTCTTCTGCGGGTGCTCGGCACTCCCCCAGACCACCGACGCCCCGCCGGCGAGCTCGAGCCGGACGTCGTCGGCGGTCTCCGCGGATGCGCCCACGAGCTGCGCCCGGACATCCGCGGGCAGGTTGCGGATCACCGCGGCCGCCGCCCGGAAGCCCTCCGACGTGACGGGCCCGGCGCTGATCAGCGGCTGCCCCTCCGGGCGCTCGGCGGGCCGGTCGATCACGACGCCCGCCGCATCGACGAGTTCGAGCCCCCCGTCGGCCTCGATCACGCCCACTGGGGTGCGCTCCACGATGCGCACGACGATGGTCTGCGGCGGGATCGTCTCGATCGAGTAGGTCTCGATCAGGGGGAACCCGCTCAGCGCCTGCTGCACGTCGGCCGACGTCACGAGCGCCAGCGGCGTGCCGAGGTCGTCGGAGAACGCGTCGACCACGTCGGTCGCCGGAATGCGCTGGGTGCCCTCGACCCGCACCTCGCGCAGGGCCATCAGCGGCGAGTACGCGACGGCGAGGGTGCCGGCGGCGACCACCAGCACGGCCCCGATCGCGACCCCCCACGTGATCCGGCGGCGCCGCGACCTCGCCGTGAACCGTCGCACCTCCTGGCGTTCGAAGCGTCGACGCTCCTTCGCCGCCCGGGCGATCGCACGGCGCGCGGAACGCGCATCCGCGGGCGGGGCGTCGCGCGAGGCATCCCGCGGGCTCGGGGCATCCGCCGGCTTCGGGCGATCCGCCGGCGTCGAGGCATCCGCTGCCACCGCGCTCCGCGGCGTCGCGGCCGTTGCCGGCGCCGCGGCCGCTGGACCGGGCAGCGGGATGGGCTCCGTGGTCGTGCGGTCCGCCGGCCGGCCGGCCGGGGCTGCCGTCGCGCGGTGCGGGGCGTCGGCCCGCGCGGGTGCCGCCGCCGGCGCGACCTGGCGCCGGACCGGCGGCTGGTCGAACCCCTGCGGCCGCCTCACCGGCGGGCCTCCGTCATCCCTGCTTCCGCTCGAGCGAGCCGAGCAGCTGGGGAACGATGCGGTACACGTCCCCGCAGCCGAGCGTGATCACGAAGTCGCCCGGGCGGGCGATGCGGGCGGTGTGGTCGGCCGCATCCTGCCAGTCCGCGATGAACGCGACCCGGTCGGCGTCGGCGAACCGTTCGCTGACGAGGGCGCCGGTGACGCCCGGCTCGGGATCTTCCCGCGCGCCGTACACGTCGAGCACCACGGTCTCGTCGGCGTACTCCTCGAGCACCTCGGCGAACTCCTTCGCGAACAGCCGGGTACGGCTGTAGAGGTGCGGCTGGTGCACGGCGATGATGCGTCCCTCGCCGACGACGGTGCGGGCGGCCGCCAGTGCGGCGGCGACCTCCGTGGGGTGGTGGGCGTAGTCGTCGTAGACGCTGACGCCGCCGACCGTGCCGTGCAGCTCGAAGCGGCGGCCGGTGCCGGCGAACCGCTCGATGCCCGCCAGCGACGCGGCCGCGTCGAACCCCAGGCCCACGAGCACCGCGAACGCGCCCGCCGCGTTGATCGCGTTGTGGCGCCCGGGGATGCGCAGCCGGGCGTGGTACGTCGCGCCCGCGTGGTCGATCGCGAAGGCCACCGGGCCGTCGGTCTCGATCGAGTGCACGCGGACGGTCGCGTCGGATGCCTCGCCGAAGGTGACGACGCGGGCGTGCGACACCCGCTCCGACACGCGGACAGCGCCAGGGTCGTCCGACGAGATGACGACGAGCTCGCGGGCCCGGTCGGCGAAGTCGACGAAGGCCTGCTCGAACGCCTCGAGCAAACCGTAGTGGTCGAGGTGGTCGGGATCGACGTTCGTGACGAGCGCGACCGACGTGTCGTAGAGGAGGAACGAGCCGTCCGACTCGTCGGCCTCGACGACGAACAGCTCGCCGTCGCCGGCGGCGCTCGAGACGCCCAGCTCCTCGATGACGCCGCCGTTCACGAAGCTCGGGTCGGCGCCCTGCGCGAGCAGCGACGTGATGATCATGCCCGTCGACGTGGTCTTGCCGTGCGCCCCCGCGACCGACACGAGCCGGCGCCCGGCGATGACCGCCGCGAGCGCCTGCGACCGGTGGAGGACCGGCAGCCCGCGCTGGAGCGCCAGCTGGTACTCGGGGTTGTCCTGCCAGAGCGCGCCCGTCACCACGACCGTGTCGACGTCGTCGCCGAGGTTCGCCGCGTCGTGGCCGATCGCGATCGTCGCGCCGAGGGCGCGGAGCGCCTGCACGTTGTCGGAGTCGCGCACGTCGGACCCGGTCACCCGGTGCCCGTCGCCGAGGACCAGCCGCGCGATGCCGCTCATGCCCGATCCGCCGATGCCGACGAAGTGGACGTCGCCGAGCTCGGCGGGGATCTGCGTGGACGTGTCGGGCTTGATGGTCACGGTGCGGGGTCTTCCTCGGGGTCCAGGGGCTCGGCCGGCCGGCAGGCGACGACCGTCGTCGTGCGGCGCGCTCGTCGCGGCCGCGGAACCAACGTTACGCGCCTCCGGAGCCGTCGCGGGCTCCCCCGCCGGACGACGCCGCGGTCGCCCGGTCGATCAGCGCGACCATCCGATCCGTGCCGTCGCGGAAGCCGGCCGAGGCCGCCGCGGCGGCCATCCGGGCGATCCGGTCGCGGTCGGCGAGCAGCGGGAGGAGTTCGGCGTCGACCCACGCGGGCGTGAAGTCGGCGTCGTCGACGAGGATGCCGCCGCCGGCGGCCACGACCCCCGCCGCGTTGAAGCGCTGCTCGCCGTTGCCGACCGGGTAGGGCACGTACACGGCGGGAAGGCCGAGCGCGGCGAGTTCGCTGACCGTCGCCGCCCCCGCCCGCGACACCGCGAGGTCGGCCGCCGAGAGGGCCAGGTCCATCCGGTCGGCGTACTCCACCATGCGGTAGCCGTCGAGGCCGGGGTCGCTCACCTCGCTCTTCGCGCCGGTGATGTGCAGCACCTGCCAGCCGGCACCCACCAGCGCGTCGGCACCGTCGACCATCGTGCGGTTGATCCGCCGCGCGCCCAGCGAGCCGCCGGTGGCGAGCAGCACCGGCCGGTCGGCGTCGAGTCCGAAGAACGCGAGCGCCTCGGCGCGCGCGCCGGCACGGTCGAGGTCCTCGATCTCCCGCCGGAGGGGCATGCCCACCACCTCGGCGCGCGGCAGCGGGGTGCCCTCGAAGGCGACCCCCGTCGCGGCCGCGAACCGGGCGCCGAGCCGATTCGCGAGGCCCGGCCGGGCGTTCGCCTCGTGGATCGCCACGGGCACGCCCGCCCGCCGCGCAGCGAGGTACGCCGGCGTGGAGACGTACCCGCCGAAGCCCACCACGACGTCGACCGATTCGTCGCCGATGATCCCGGCGACGCGGTCGATCGACTGGCGGAAGCGCTTCGGGAACCGGAGTGCGGCACCGTTCGGGCGGCGCGGGAACGGCACCTTCTCGATGGTGAGCAGGTCGTAGCCGCGCGCGGGCACCAGCCGCGATTCGAGGCCCTCGGCGGTGCCGAGCACGAGGATGCGCGCCTGCGGGTCGCGGTCGCGCAGCCGGTCGGCAGTCGCGAGCAGCGGGTTCACGTGGCCGGCGGTGCCACCGCCGGCCAGGAGGTACACCGTCATCGCGCCGACGCTCCGCTGCTGCGTCGCTTCGCCGCGCGCGCGGCCTGGCGGGCGGCGGCACGGACGGCGGCCTCGGGGTCGCGCGCCACCGACAGCACGATGCCGATGGCGAACAGGGTCGTGAGCAACGCGGTGCCGCCTGCGGACACCAGCGGGAGGGGGACGCCGAGGACCGGCAGCAACTTCAGCACGACTGCGATATTGACACAGGCCTGACCGATGACCCACACGAGCACTGCCGCGGTGGCCGCCTTCGCGAACGGCGTGCGAACGCTCCGCAGCACCCGGGCGAAGGCCACCGCGAGCATGACGAACATGCCGATGACGACGACCGCGCCGATGAGCCCGAGCTCCTCGCCGATGATCGCGAAGATGAAGTCGTTGTCGGCCGCGGGCAGCCACGACCACTTGGCCGCGGAGTTGCCGAGGCCGACGCCGAAGACCCCGCCGTTCGCCAGAGCGAACATGCCGTGCTGGATCTGCCAGCAGCCGTCCGGGTCGATGGCCGCGCACTGCTCCTGCATGAAGGAGGTGATGCGACGGACCCGGCTCTCGCTGGAGATCGCCACGAGCCAGAACAGGAGGCCGCCGAGGATGATCGGCGGCAGCAGCAGTCGCACGCGGACGCCGATGAGGAACAGGGCACCCAGCAGCATGAGCGCCATGATCATGACGGTCCCGAGGTCGCCGCCGAGGAGCACCAGGCCGATCGCGCCCCCGCCGACGAGGAGGATGGGCAGGATCCCGTGCACGAAGTCGCCGAGCTGCCGCTCCTTCTTCGTCACGATCATGCCGAGCCACATCACGAGCGACACCTTGATCGCCTCGGACGGCTGGAACTGGAACGAGCCGATCGCGAGCCAGTTCGTGTTGCCGCCGTCCTCGATGCCGAGGTCGGTGGCGACGACGAGCAGCTGCAGGGCGCAGGAGACCGCGAGGGCGGGCCACGCGAGCGCCATCCACACCCGTTCGGGCACGCGGCTGGCCAGCAGCATGATCGGCACGCCGATCGCCGCGTAGAGGCCCTGCCGACCCGCCTGCACGAGGAAGCCGTCGTCCTCGATCTTCGACTCGACGATCGAGGAGCTCATCACCATGACGAGTCCGAAGACCGTGAGGAAGAGCGTCGTGCCGAGCAGCAGGTAGTAGTCGGCCGACTCGACCTGGAACAGGCGCGCGAGGCGGATCCGTGCCGCCGCGACGCCCGCCGGGTCAGTCCCCGGCTTCGCCGGTGCCGTGCGGGGCGGGACCGTCGCCATCCGCCTCACCTCCCAGCATCGCCCTGACCGCCTCGTGGAATCGCCGACCGCGGTCGGCGTAGTCGGCGAACTGGTCCATCGACGCCGCCGCCGGTGCGAGGAGGACGGTGTCGCCCTCCTCCGCGACGGCCGCCGCCAGGGCGACCGCCTCGGGCATCACCGTCTCAGTGTCGTCCGCCGTCACCTCGAACAGCGGCAGTTCGGGCGCGTGTCGGCGGAACGCGGCGACGAGCGCCTCGCGGTCGCGGCCGATGACGATCGCCGCGCGGAGCCGACCGACGTGGGCGGCCACCAGGGCGTCGGCGTCGACGCCCTTGAGCAGGCCGCCGACGATCCACACCACGGTGCCGAAGGCGCGGAGCGACGCCTCGGCGGCATGCGGGTTCGTCGCCTTCGAGTCGTCGATCCAGCGGATGCCGCCCGCGAGGGCGACCGTCTCGATCCGGTGGGCGTCGAGCCGGAAACGCTGCAGGGCGTCGTGGATGATGCCGACGGGCACGCCCGCCGCCCGGGCGAGCGCGGACGCCGCCAGGATGTTCTGCACCACGTGCGGCGCGGCGAGGCCTCGCTCGTCGAGCTCGGCGACGGTCGTGATCTCGAGCGCGGTCGTGCGCCGGTCGTCGAGGAACGCGCGGTCGCACAGGATGCCCTCGACCACCCCGAAGTCGCTCGGGCCGGGGACGTCGAGGCCGAAGCCGATCGCCCGGGCCCCCTCCTCCACCTCGGCGTCCTCGACCATGCGCCGGGTCGCCTCGTCGGCGCGGTTGAACACGCACGCGACCTTGGCGTTCTCGTACACCTTGCCCTTCGCGGCGGCGTACGCCTCGAGCGAGCCGTGCCAGTCGAGGTGGTCGTCGGCGAGGTTGAGGCACACGGCGGCGAGCGGATGGATCGCGCCCGGGCCCGTGGTCGGGAGATGGTGGAGCTGGTAGCTGGAGAGCTCGACCACGAGCACGTCGAACCCGCTCGGATCGCGCACCGCGTCGAGCACTGGTACCCCGATGTTCCCGCACGGCGCGGCGCGGAGCCCGTTCTCGGCGAGGAACGTGGCCGTGAGCTGCACGGTCGTGGTCTTGCCGTTCGTGCCGGTGACGAGGATCCACTCGGCGGGGTGCACCTTGTCGCGGACGCGCCAGGCCAGCTCGATGTCGCCCCATACCGGCACCGCGGTGTCGGCGGCCCACTCGAGCACGGGGTGGTCGGGGTGGAACCCCGGCGAGGCCACGAGCACCTCCGGGTCGAACGCGACGAGCTCGTCGGGCACCGCGTCGAGCGGGTGGGTCAGCAGGCGGGCTCCGATGACGTCGAGGATGCGGGCGCGGTCCTCGTCGGGCGCGGGCGCGAGCACGAGCACGTCGGCGCCGAGCTCGGTCAGCGTGTCGGCGACGGCGAACCCGGTGACCCCGAGGCCCAGCACGGCCACGCGCAGCCCGCTCCAGTCGGCCCGCCAGCTCGTCAGTCCGTCGAGGCGGTCGGGGGCGGATGCATCCGCGCTCAACTCTGCAGCCATTCGAAGTAGAACGCGCCGACGCCGGCCGCCGCGAGCAGCCCCGCGATGATCCAGAAGCGCACGACGATCGTGACCTCGGCCCAGCCCTTCAGCTCGAAGTGGTGGTGGATCGGACTCATGAGGAAGATGCGCTTGCCGTGCGTGACCTTGAAGTAGGCCCGCTGGATGATGACGGACCCGGTCTCGATGACGAACAGGCCGCCGATCAGGATGAGCAGCAGCTCGGTGCGGCTGAAGATCGCGAGGGCCACGAGCGCGCCGCCGAGGGCGAGCGAGCCGGTGTCGCCCATGTAGATGTGCGCCGGGTTCGTGTTCCACCAGAGGAATCCGACCAGGCCGCCGACGATGGCGGTCGCGATGATCGCGAGGTCCAGCGGATCGCGGACGTCGTAGCAGCGGTAGACGTCGCTCGGATTGAGGCTCTCGCCGAAGCACGACTGGTTGAACTGCCAGAAGCCGATGATCACGAAGGAGCCGATCGCCACGATGGAGGCGCCGGTGGCGAGCCCGTCGAGGCCGTCGGTGACGTTCACGCCGTTCGATCCGGCCGCCGACAGGAGGCAGATCCAGATGACGTAGAGGATGATGCCGAACACCGTGCCGAAGACCATGAAGTCGAGCGGCAGGTCGCGGATGAACGAGATCTTCGTCGTCGCCGGCGTCGCCCCCCGTTCGTTCGGGAACTGGAGCGCGAGGAGCGCGAACACGCCGGCCACGATCACCTGGCCGCCGACCTTCGCCCAGCCGCCGAGGCCGAGGCTCTGCTTCTTACGGGTCTTCAGGAAGTCGTCGATGAACCCGACCACGCCGAGGCCGACCATCAGGAAGAGGACCAGCAGGCCCGACGCCGTCGGCGGCTCGTTGCTGATGAGCAGGGTGGCGGTGAAGTACCCGAACAGCGTGCCGAGGATGAAGATGATGCCGCCCATCGTGGGCGTGCCGCGCTTCACGTGGTGGCTCTGCGGACCGTCGTCGCGGATGAACTGGCCCCACCCGATCCGCGTGAAGAGCCGGATGAACAGCGGGGTCAGGAAGAGGGTGAAGGCGAGCGACAGGGCGCCGGCGCTCAGGAGTGCTCTCACGCGATCAATTCCTCACGTCGGGCGCCGAGCGGACGCGTCATCAGTGCTGCCCCGCCGATCATGCGATCAATTCCTCACGTCGGGCGCCGAGCGGACGCGTCATCAGTGCTGCCCCGCCGATCATGCGAACAATTCCTCACGTCGGGCGCCGAGCGGACGCGTCATCAGTGCTGCCCCGCCGATCATGCGAACAATTCCTCACGTCGGGCGCCGAGCGGACGCGTCATCAGTGCTGCCCCGCCGATCATGCGAACCATTCTCCCAGTCGGTCGCCGAGGAGGCGAAGCCCCGCCGAGTTGGACGATTTGACGAGGACGGTGTCGCCCGGGCGCACCTTGGACACGACGAGGTCGAACGCCTCGTCGTCGGTCTCCACGAACGCGGACTCGCCGTCCCACGAGCCCTCGTTGATCGCGGAGATGTGCAGTCGGCGGGCCCCCGAGCCGACCACGACGAGCTGGGAGATGCCGAGTCGCACGGCGAGCAGGCCGATGCGGTCGTGCTCCTCCCCCGAGAACTCGCCCAGTTCGCTCATCTCGCCGAGCACGGCGAACGTGCGCGTCTCGGGCGCGCGGACCTGCGCGAGCGTCTTCAGCGCCGCCGCCATCGAGTCGGGGCTGGCGTTGTAGGCGTCGTTGATGACCGTGACGCCGTCGCGGCCGCCGAGCACCTCCATGCGCCAGCGCTCCGCGAGCGTCACCGTCTCGAGCGCGGCGGCGATGTCGTCGAGCGGCACGTCGAGCTCCAACGCCGAGGCGGTCGCCGCCAGCGCGTTCATCACGTGGTGCTCGCCGAGCACCGAGAACCGGACGCGGGCGGATGCCCCGCCCGGGGCCGCGATCGTGAAGTCGGTGCCGCGGGCGTGCACGACGAGGTCGGTCGCGCGCACGTCGGCGTCGTCGCCGAGCCCGAACCGGACGACGCGCGCGGGCGTCACCTCGGCCATGCCGGCGACGCGCGGGTCGTCGGCGTTCAGCACCGCGACGTCCGACGGGAGGAGGTCGGTGACCATCTCCGACTTCGCCCGCAGGGTCTGCTCGATGCCGCCGAACTCGCCGGCGTGCGCGAGACCGACCTTGAGCACGACGCCCACGTCGGGGCGGGCCATGCGCACCAGCCGGGCGATCTCGCCGACGCCCGATGCCCCCATCTCGGCGACCAGGAACCGCGTGTCGTGCGTGAGCTCCAGCATCGTGATCGGCCCGCCGACCTCGTTGTTGAACGACTTCCGCGACGCGACGGTGGGGCCGACGCGCTCGAGGATGGTCCGAAGCAGGTTCTTCGTCGTCGTCTTGCCGTTCGAGCCGGTGACGCCGACGATCCGCAGGTCCCCGTGCGCGCGGACCCGCGCGACGACCTCGGTCGCGAGCGAACCGAGCGCGTCCACCGAGTCGGCGACGACGACCTGGGGCACGGGCAGGTCGAGCGGCTGCTCGACGATCAGCAGCGCGGCACCCCGCTCGACCGCGGACGGCGCGAAGCGGTGCCCGTCGTCGAACTCGCCGCGCTTGGCGACGAACAGCCAGCCCGGCTCGATCTCGCGGGAGTCGGTCGTGACCGGCCCGTCGACCACCGTCTCGGGCGTGGCATCCGTGCCGTCGAGGCGCAGCGTGCCGCCGACCGCCTCGGCGACCTCGGCCAGGGTCAGCGCGATCATGCGGGCCACCCCGCCTCGCGCAGCGCCTGCCGCGCGTCGTCGCGTGCGGAGTAGGGGATCTTCACGCCGTTCACCTCGTGGTAGTCCTCGTGGCCGGGGCCCGCGTACAGGATCGCGTCGCCGGGGCCGGCGAGCGAGAGCGCGGTGCGGAACGCGGTCGCCGGGTCGGCGACCTCGTGGATCTCGCGGTCGGGCACCGCGGACCGCGCCCCGGCGATGAGCGCCGCGCGGATCGCCGCCGGGTCCTCGGTGCGCGGGTGGAAGTCGGTGATCACCACGACGTCGGCGCCGCGCGCGGCGATCGCGCCCATGTCGGCGCGCTTCGTGGTGTCGCGGTCGCCGTCGGCGCCGAACAGCATGATGAGCCGGCCGGGCACGAGCGGCCGGATCGCGGCGAGCGTCTGCAGGAACGCGTCGGGGCTGTGCCCGTAGTCGACGAAGACGAGCGGGCCCCGCTCACCCGAGATGCGCTCGGCGCGGCCCGGGATGTAGGCACTGATGCCGCCGTCGCGCTCGAGCACGCCGGCGATCCGGTCGAAGTCGACGCCGCCGTCGACGAGCATCGCGATCGCGAGCGCCGCGTTCGCGGCCATGTACCAGCCGATGAGGGGCACGCTCGTCTCGAGGGTGCGGCCGCCCGGGCCGTCGAGGCGGAACCGGGTCGCCGTCGCCGCCTGGTCGAGGACGCGGATGCGCCAGTCGGCGTCGACGTCGTCGAGCGTCGTGAGCGTCGTCACCGGGATGCCGGCAGCCGCGGTCTCGGCCGCGAGCCGCACGCCCCAGTCGGAGTCGACCGTGATGACCGCGCGACGGGTGCGAGCGGGGTCGAACAGGGCGCGCTTCGCCTCGAAGTACTCCTCCATGGAGGCGTAGTCGTCGAGGTGGTCGTGGGTGAGGTTCGTGAACCCGGTGACGTCGAACACGAGCCCGTCGACGCGGTGGCGGCTCACCGCCTGCGCGGAGACCTCGACGCCGACGGCCTCGACGCCGACCTCGCGCATCCGCGCGAGGAGCGCGTGCAGCTCGCTCGCCTCCGGCGTGGTGAGCGAGCTGGTGACGACCTCGTCGCCGATCCGGCGCTCGGCGGTCGAGGTGAGCCCGGCGACGATGCCGAGCTGGCGCAGGATGCCGTAGAGGAGGTAGACGACGCTCGTCTTGCCGTTGGTGCCGGTGACGGCGTAGAGGGTCGCGGGGTTCTCCGCGGTGCCGTGGATCCACGCGGCGATGCCGCCGAGCGCGGCGCGCGCGTCGTCGACGACGAGCACCGGCAGCGCGGGCGCGGCCGAGGCGGCCCGGTCGGCGCCGGCCGCGTCGGTGAGGATGGCGACGGCACCGCCCTGCGCAGCCTCGGCGGCGAAGTCCGCGCCGTGCGCGCGGACGCCGGGCACGCCGACGTACAGGTCGCCCGGCTGAACGGCCTTCGAGGACAGCACGACTCCCGTCGTCCGCGCCTGCGCGAGTTCGCCCCGGACCTCGAGGCCGAACGCCCGGGCGAGCTCCTCCAGCGACCGGGGCGTCGGGTCCTGCGGGCGGAGGGCCGGCGGTGGCGATCCGGTCACGAACCCAACTTTCTCACCAGGATGCTGGCAGTTCAGGCGCCGGGGCGCCGGATGGAACGGTCCGATACTTCTTCAGCACCTGGCTCATCACGTCTCTGAAGACGGGGGCGGATGCGGCGGACGAATTCATCTTAACGGCATTCATGATGCTCACCGAGACGACGAACTGCGGGTCGTCCGCGGGTGCGAACCCGGCCACGGAAACGAGGTATTCCTTCCGGTATCCGCCCTGGCCGTCCGCGAACTGGGCGGTGCCGGTCTTCGCGGCGACCCGGTATCCGGGGATGTTCCACTCGTCGGCGAGCCAGCCGTCCTGGTACACCATCTCCAGCATCTGGGAGGTCTCGTCGGCCGCCTGCTCGGAGATCACCCGCCGACCCTCGGTCGACGGTTCCTCGGTCACGGTGCCGTCCTCGTAGGTGCAGCCCTGCACGAGGCTCACGGGCATGCGCACGCCTCCGTTCGCGATCGTCTGGTAGACGCTCGCGATCTGGATGGCCGTCGTCGTGAGGCCCTGGCCGAACATCGTCGTGTACCTGGTCTGGTTGTCCCAGTCCTCGGGGTCGCCGTGGAGGTCGCCGGATGCCTCGCTGAGGAAGTCGACCTCGGTGGGGCTGCCGAGCCCGAAGTCGAGCATGTACTGGTAGCGCTGGAGGTCGCTGAGCCGCTCGCCGAACAACGACATGCCGGTGTTCGACGACTCGATCAGCACCCCGGTGAGCGTGAGGTTCTCGTCGTCGTGGAAGCTGCTGTCGTTGACGTCGACGCCGCCGCCCGGCTTGTACCGGTACGGCGCGACGACGCCGCTCGTCGGCTCCGCCTGGCCCGCGTCGATCACGGACGCGGCCGTCAACGCCTTGAACGTCGACCCGGGTTCGAACGGTGCCGTGAACGCGCGGCTGCCCCGGTCCTCGGCGTCGGTGGCGGTGGGGTCGTTCGGGTCGACCGTCGGCACGTCCGCGACCGCGAGCAGCTCGCCGGTCTTCGCGTCCATCACGGTCACGGTCGCCCAGTCGGCCTGGAGTTCCTGCACCCTCGCCTCGGCGATGCGCTGCACCTGGAACTGGAGGTCGGCGTCGATCGTGAGCTGGAGGCTGCCGCCGTCGTGCGCCTCCTCCTCGACCACCTCGGTGCCCGGGATCGAGACCCAGTCCTCGAGGCTCCGCAGCGAGCTCACGCGGCCGTCGACGCTCGCGAGGCACTCGTCCTGGCTCAGCTCGAGCCCCGCGAGCGGGTCGCCGTCGTCGCCGAAGAAGCCGAGCAGGTTGCCCGCGACCGCGCCGTTCGGGTAGCGACGGCCCGGGTGGTCCTCGGTGTAGACCCACGGGATCTCCAGCGCCTTCACCCGCTCGTACGCGTCCGTGTCGACCTGCTTGGCGACGAACGCGTAGTCGGAGTCGGGATCCTCGGCGAGGCTCGCGTCGATCGTTCCCAGGATCTCGGCCGCCGTGATGCCGAGCGCCTGACCGAGGGCGTTCGCGTTCGCGTCGAGCTCCTCGGGCGTGCCCGACTGCGCCGACCTCGCCTGCTTCGGCGACATCGTGATGTCGTACCGCATGACGCTGTCGGCGAGCACGACGCCGTTGCGGTCGACGATCTCGCCGCGCGTGCCGTAGACCTTCACCGAGCGCGACCGGATGTCGTCGGCCGCCTCGTTGAGCTCGTCGGCGCGCACGACCTGGATGTCGACGAGGCGCACCACGAACACGCCCACGAGCGCGACGAGCAGCAGGCCCGACAGGATGATGCGCCACGCGGGCCGCCGGTTCGTGCCTGCCATCCGGTCGGTCCTCCCCTTCGGGTCTGCGGGCTGTTTCGTCAGTGGGTGTCCGGGGTGGGCAGCGAATCGGCGACCGGCGGCGGAGCCGCGGCCCCGGTGGCGCCCGCTGCATCGGCGCCCTCTGCAGGAGTCTCCCCGCCGCCTGCTGGGTGACGAGCGGCACGCCGTCGATCAGCGCATTCGGCACGAGCGACCCGGTCCCGGAGGCGCCGCCGGCGGCGGGCCTCGGGTCGCCGAGCACGGCGCCGTCGCTGAGCCGGAGGTACACGGGGTCGTTGTTCGGCACCATCCCGAGCGATTCCGCGTTCTGAGCGAGGTACTGCGGCGACTCCCGCCGGTCGAGTTCCTCGACCAGCTTCTGCCGCTCCCGGCCGAGCTCGACGAGCTTCATCTGGTAGCGGTCGGCCTCGTAGGCCCCCTCGGTCATCGCGAGCGTGAGCAGCAGCTGGGCGACGACGATCGCCGCGATGCCCGCGAGCGCGACGAGCGCGTACGCGAGGCGCGGCTTCCGCCGGCGCTCGACCTCGGGTGCGGGCCGGAGACGACGGCCCGGCTCGACGGTCCGCCGGGGTGCAGGCAGGGACTGGGCCGGAACGGCGCTCATGCCGGCCTCCTCACGCGTTCGGCGGCTCGCAGCCGCACCGGCTTGGCTCTCGGGTTCTCCGCCTGCTCGGCCTCGCTCGCCAGCTCGGCGCCGCGGACGAGGAGCTTGAACTGCGGGCGGTGCTCGGGCAGTTCCATCGGCAGGCCCGCCGGGGCGGTCGAGCTGGACGCCGCCTGCAGCACCCGCTTGACGATCCGGTCCTCGAGCGACTGGTAGGCCAGCACGACGATCCGGCCGCCGACCGCCAGCGACCCGAGCGCCGCCGGCATCGCGGCCTCGAGCACGGACAGCTCCTCGTTTACCTCGATCCGGAGCGCCTGGAAGACGCGCTTGGCGGGGTGGCCCTGGCGCTGGATGGCCACCGGCGTCGCCTCGGTGATGATCGCCACGAGCTGGGCCGACCGGGTGATCGGCGCGTCGGCACGGGCCCGCACGATCGCCCGGGCATACCTCGCCGCGAGCTTCTCCTCGCCGTAGTCGAGGAAGATGCGCCGCAGCTCGTCCTCCGAGGCCTCGGCCACGACGTCGGCCGCCGTGCGACCGCGCGTCGAGTCCATGCGCATGTCGAGCGGCGCGTCCTTCGAGTACGCGAACCCGCGCTCGGCGCGGTCGAGCTGCAACGACGAGACGCCGAGGTCGAAGAGGATGCCGTCGACCTCGGGGAACCCCTCCGAGCGGATGGCCCGGGCGATGCCGTCGTAGACGGTGTGGACGAACCGGGCGCGATCGCCGAAGTCGGCGAGTCGTCGACGGGCGATGCCGAGCGCATCGGTGTCGCGGTCGAGCCCGATCACCGTGAGCTCCGGGAAGCGCTCGAGGAACGCGTTCGTGTGGCCGCCCATGCCGAGCGTCGCATCGACGAGCACGGCGCCCGGACGACTGACCGCCGGGGCGAGGAGCTCGACGGTGCGCTCGAGCATCACCGGGGTGTGGATACGTGAGATGTCCATGATGAAACGGGACTCGTCCCCGGGTTCCGATCCCCATCCGTTCGTCCTGATGCGGGGAAGTGCACCAGGCCCGCACGGCTGGGAGTCGCAACCCGGGTCAGAAGAGTCCGGGAATCACCTCCTCCGCCGTCTCCGCGAAGGCCGCCTCCTGCTCTGCGAGGTATGTGTGCCATGCCTCGGCCGCCCAGATCTCCACCCTGCTGCCTGCGCCGATGACCGCGAGGTCCCGGTCGAGGCCGGCGTACGCGCGAAGCGTGGCCGGGATGGTGAGCCGGTGCTGCTTGTCGGGGGTCTCCGCGGAAGCCCCCGAGAGGAAGACGCGCATGTAGTCGCGCGCCTGCTTACTCGTGACGGGGGCTTGGCGGATCTTCTCGCTCATGCTCTCGAACTCCCTCGCGCTGAAGACGTACACGCAGCGCTCCTGCCCGCGCGTCAGCACGAGCCCGCTCGAGAGCTCCTCCCTGAATTTGGCAGGAAGAATGATGCGACCTTTCTCGTCGAGCTTGGGCTCATAGGTACCGAGGAACATCGCGCCACCCCCTTTCCTCCTACCGGGATCCAGGTGACTCCACCTTACTCCACTCCCATCCACCTTTCAACGATCCTGCCCGTTCCCAGGCGTTTCGGAGGTCAGGGAAAGCCCTGAAATCCGCAGGAGTTCAGGAGTGGAGGACGGTGGAGGGAACTGCGCCAGCCGGGGAGGATCGGCGCGCTCACGACGGGAATCGGAGGCCGGATGCCTCGCCGGCGTGCTCCTCGGACGCCGGATCAGCGCCCGAACGGCGCCCGGACGCACGAAAAACGGGCCGATCGATCGATCGGCCCGTTCAGGTGGTGGGAAGTGGAGGGATCAGTCGCGATCCTCCTGGCGGCGATCCCAACGCTCGTTCAGGCGGTCCATGAAGCCGGCGCTGCTGCGGTGCGGCGCCTGGGTACCCGCCTTCGGCGCCGACGGCCGGCCGGCCGCCGCCCGCTTGGACGGGGTGATCGCCAGCAGGACGCCGGCGAACATGAGGCCGAACCCGATCACGCCGACGATCAGGAGGTGCAGGGCGACGCCCGCGATGAGCCCGGCGACCCCGAGCAGGGCCAGCAGGATGCCGAGCACGATCGACCGGTAGTTCGGACGACCGCGGCCGCTCACGGCCGCGACGAAATCGGCGTCGTTCCGATAGAGATTGCGCTCCATCTCCTCGAGAAGACGTTGCTCCTGCTCAGAAAGCGGCATCTCATTCTCCTCAGGCTCGGGCCCGGCGCATCCTCGCGCCATTCTATCCCCGCCGCCCGTCGCTAGGCTAGGCGGGTGGCTCACGGTACTCGGCTGAACGACCTCGTACAAGATCGCATCGAGGAGTTCCTCGATGACCGTGGATCGATTCTCCACTCCATCAGCCCCGACCTCGCCCCGCTGGACCGATTCTCAAAGGGCTTTCTCAGCGGGGGCAAGCGCTTCCGGGCCCGGTTCTGCTACTGGGGCTGGCAGGCCGTCACCGGCCCCGGCGACCGCGATCCGTACGCCGTGCTCTCGGCCGCCGCCGCGCTCGAGCTCTTCCACGCCGCCGCCCTCGTGCACGACGACCTGATCGACAACTCCGACACCCGTCGCGGCGCGCCCGCGGCGCACCGGAGGTTCGAGGCCCTGCACGGGGAGTCGGGCTGGTCGGGCAACGGCGACGACTACGGTCGCGCGAGCGCGATCCTCCTCGGCGACCTGCTGCTCGGCTGGAGCGACGAGCTGCTCGACGAGGGCTTGCAGACCCTCGCCGACCGCGGCCACGCCCGCGCGGCCCGAGCCGAGTTCATGCGGATGCGCACGGAGGTGACCGCCGGGCAGTACCTCGACATCCTCGAGGAGCGGGCCTGGCTCACCAAGCCCGACGCCGAGCAGCGCCTCCGCGCCGAGCGCATCATCACCTACAAGTCGGCCAAGTACAGCATCGAGTCCCCGCTCGCGATCGGTGCCACGATCGCCGGGGCGTCCGCCGCCCAACTGGCGGCCCTGCGCGAGTTCGGCCTGCCGCTCGGCATCGCCTTCCAGCTGCGCGACGACCTGCTCGGCGTCTACGGCGACCCGGAGGTCACGGGCAAGCCCGCCGGCGACGACCTCCGCGAGGGCAAGCGGACCATGCTCGTGGCGATCGCCCGCGAGCGGCTGGCTCCGGGCCAGCGCCGGCTGCTCGACGAGCTCCTCGGCGACCCCGAGCTGACGGCGGAGCAGGTCAGGACGCTGCAGCGGACCATCCGGGACTGCGGCGCGGTCGACGAGCTCGAGGCGATCATCGCCGACGAGGTCGACCGGGCGACCCGGGTGCTCGCCGATGCGGCGATCGACGGCGAGGCGCGACGCGCGCTCTCGGACCTCGCGACCACGGTCACGAAGCGCGCCAGCTGAGGCGGGAGGCGAGTCGGGCTACGCGAGCGCCTGGGCGACCCGGCGCACCTCGGCCTTGCGGCCGGCGCGGAGCGCGAGGATCGGAGAGGTGCCGAGGCTGTCCTCCTCCGCCAGCAGCCACGCGAGCGCCTCGTCGTCGCCGAACCCGGCGTCGGAGAGCACGATCGCGGTGCCGTGGAGCTCGGGCAGCGGCGCGTCGTCGCGGAGGAACAGCGCCGGGACCTTCAGCACGCCGTCGACCCGCGCGCCGAGCAGGTGACGGTCGTCGATCAGCCGACGCACCCGGCTCGGGGTCAGCCCGGTGCGCTCGACCAGGTCCGGGACGGTCAGCCATTCGATCTCTTCGGTCACGCGACCAAGACTGCCATGCGAGCGGGGCGCATCGGAAGTCGCGCCGGGACCGGCGACGCGCGCGCAGGTGTTTGACTCGCCCATGCCCCTGTGCGACGGTGGCCGGGATGCCAGGGCATCGCGTGTGGGGGCACGAGCGGCTGGGGGGCCGATGGAGGAACGACGCGGACCGAGGGCGTTCCGCCGAGCACTGGCGGTACCCGTCGCGATCGCGAGCACCGTCGCGGTGACGCTCGGGATCGGCCAGCCCGCCGAGGCGTCCCCGCAACCGCCGAAGCGCGAGACCGCCAAGCCGAAGGCGACCACCACGCCGGTCGCCCGTCCGGCGGCGATCGAGGCCGCGCCGTCGGAGTACGTCGTGGTCGCCGGTGACACCGTGAGCGGCATCGCGGAGCGCTACGGTCTCGCGACGGCGGAGGTGCTCGCGCGCAACGGCCTGAGCTGGTCGACGCTGATCTTCCCGGGCCAGCGACTCCAGCTCCAGGGCGGCGCCGAACCGCACGTGGCGCCGGTCACGCCCGCCATCCCCCGGCACATGGTGGTCGACGGCGACACGGTGAGCGGCATCGCCGCCCGCTACGGCCTCTCGGTCGACGACGTGCTCTCGGTGAACGGGCTGAGCCGGCAGTCGATGATCTTCCCCGGGAGCAGCTCGTGCTGCCGCCGGCATCGGGCGTCGCGGCGCCGGCGCCGCCGGTCGAGGTCCCGCCGGCACCAGTGGAGGCGCCCGCGCCGCCGGCACCGCCGGTCGAGGCATCCGCCCCGCCCGCCCCCGCACCGGTCGAGGCATCCGTCTCGATGCCGCTGACCGACGAGACGCGCGCGAACGCGCAGCTCATCGTCGACGTCGGGCGCGCGCTCGGCGTGCCCGACCAGGGCATCGTCGTCGCGCTGGCCGCCGCCGCCCAGGAGTCGGGCCTGAAGAACAACGCCTACGGCGACCTCGACTCGCTCGGACTCTTCCAGCAACGCCCGAGCCAGGGCTGGGGCACCCCGGAGGAGGTCCAGGATCCGCACCGGGCCGCCATCGCCTTCTACGGCGGGCAGACCAACCCGAATCCGGGCCGTACGCGCGGGCTCCTGGACGTCCCCGGCTGGGAGTCGATGACCGTCGCGCAGGCCGCGCAGGCCGTCCAGGTGAGCGCGCACCCCGACCACTACGCCAAGTGGGAGACGCAGGCGCGGGCCTGGCTCGCCGAGCTCGGCTGACGGCGACGTCGACGCGCATCACGATGGGATTTCGATCCGAGCCGCACCGGCGTTTATCCGGCGGCGGGCATACGCCGCTCCCTACACTCGAACGGTGACCAGCGCCCCGCCCGACCCGATGATCGGCCGTCTCATCGACGGCCGCTATCAGGTGCGCTCGCGGATCGCCCGCGGCGGCATGGCGACCGTCTACCTCGCGACCGACCTGCGCCTCGAGCGCCGCGTCGCGATCAAGATCATGCACGGCCACCTGGCCGACGACAACACGTTCAAGACCCGGTTCGTGCAGGAGGCGCGCAGCGCCGCCCGGCTCGCGCACCCGAACGTCGTGAACGTGTTCGACCAGGGCCAGGACGCCGACATGGCGTACCTCGTGATGGAGTACCTGCCCGGCATCACGCTGCGCGACCTCCTGAAGGACTACAAGCGGCTCACGCCCGAGCAGACCGTCGACATCATGGACGCGGTGCTCGCCGGCCTCGCCGCCGCGCACAAGTCGGGCATCGTGCACCGCGACCTGAAGCCCGAGAACGTGCTGCTCGCCGACGACGGGCGCATCAAGCTCGGCGACTTCGGGCTCGCCCGCGCGGTGACCGCGAACACGGCGACCGGGCAGGCGCTGCTCGGCACGATCGCGTACCTCTCCCCCGAGCTCGTCACCCGCGGCGTCGCCGACGCGCGCAGCGACCTCTACGCGGTCGGCATCATGCTCTACGAGATGCTCACCGGTGAGCAGCCGTACGTCGGCGAGGCGCCGATGCAGATCGCCTACCAGCACGCGAACGACTCGGTGCCGGCGCCGAGCACGAAGAACCCGGCCGTGCCGCACGAGCTCGACGAGCTCGTGCTGTGGGCCACGGCCCGGACGCCCGAGGAGCGGCCGGCCGACGCCCGCGAACTGCTCGACCGGCTCCGCGAGGTCGAGCCCGCGATCCGCGGCGGACAGGCGGGCGTGCCCACTGCGGCCACCGCCGTGCTCACCGGTGCGATGCCCCTGACCGCCGAGACCCGCATCCTCGCCCCGGCCGCGGCCACCGCGATCGCCGTCGCCGAGCCGCCCGCCCCGGGCGACGAGCCTCCCGGCGGCGACGACACGACCGCGCTCGCCCGCGACGGCCAGCGGCGGAAGCGTCGCGGGTACTGGCTCCTCGCGCTCGTGCTCGTGCTGACCGGCCTCGCCGTCGGCACGGGTTGGTACTTCGGCGCGGGCCCCGGTTCGCTCGCCACCGTGCCCGCCACCGCGGGCCTCGACCCCGACGCCGCGACCACCGTGCTGGAGGACGCCGGCTTCGCCGTCGAACCCTCGGAGCGGAGCGATCCGGCCGTGCCGGCCGGGCAGGTCTCCGGCACCGATCCTGCCGAGGGCGCCCAGGCGCAGCGTGGCAGCACGCTCACCATGTACGTGTCGACCGGCCCGCGGATCCTGCCGCTGCCGTCGGTCGCCGGCATGCCCGAGGCCGACGCCCGCACCGCGCTCGGCGACTTCGAGGTGGCGGCCGACTCGCAGTCGCAGTTCTCCGCGGACGTGCCCGACGGATCCGTCATCGCCGTGCTCGACGCCTCCGGCGCACCGGCGCCCGCCGAGCTCGCCGAGCGCTCGCCGCTCACCCTGGTGGTCTCGGTCGGCGCCGTCCCCGACGTCTCGGGGCTGCCGGTCGGCGAGGCCGAGGCGGCGCTCACCGATGCCGGACTCACGCCGCAGCAGGGCGAGGCCGCGTTCAGCGACGAGGTCGCGAAGGACGTCGTGATCTCCCAATCGGCGACGACCGACCCGGTCCGCCCCGGCGACCCGATCGTCATCGTGGTCTCGAAGGGCCCCGACCTCGTCGAGGTGCCGAACGTCATCACCGGCCAGACGATCGCCGCCGCGCGCACCCAGCTCGAGGCGCTCGGGTTCGAGGTCGCCTCGAACGTGCCCGCGTTCCTCGAGGGCGCCGTCGTCGGCACCGTACAGGACCCGGCGCCGGGCACGATGGCCAAGCGCGGCTCGAAGGTCAGCGTCAACTTCGGCGGCTGAGCGCCTCGCGCGGCGTCGCGCGCTCGGCTCCGCGTGCGGTCGGCGGTCCGCACCCGCTTCGGCGTGCCGCCCGGGCTCGACGTGGGGTCGGCTCGGCGCCTCGCACCCCGCCGAACGCGGAACGGGCGTGCGACGGGACATCCCGTCGCACGCCCGTTCGCTCGTGCGTCAGCGCGCGGCCAGCTCCTCGGCGACCAGGAACGCCAGCTCCAGCGACTGCATGTGGTTCAGGCGCGGGTCGCACAGCGACTCGTACCGGGTCGCCAGCGTCGCCTCGTCGATGTGCTCCGAGCCGCCGAGGCACTCGGTCACGTCGTCGCCGGTGAGCTCCACGTGGATGCCGCCCGGGTGCGTTCCCGCGGCGCGGTGCGCCTCGAAGAAGCCGCGCACCTCGTCGACCACGTCGTCGAAGCGACGGGTCTTGTAGCCGTTCGGCGTCGTGATGCCGTTGCCGTGCATCGGGTCGGTCACCCACAGCGGCTGGGCGTCGCTGCGCTTGATCGCCTCGAGCAGCGGGGGCAGCGCGTCGCGGATCCTGCCCGCACCCATGCGCGTGATGAAGGTCAGCCGGCCCGGCTCGCGGTTCGGGTCGAGCTTCTCGATCAGCTCCAGCATCACCTCGGGGGTGGTGGTGGGGCCGAGCTTCACGCCGATCGGGTTGCGGACGCGCGACAGGAAGTCGACGTGCGCGCCGTCGAGGTCGCGCGTACGCTCGCCGATCCACACGAAGTGGGCCGACGTGTTGTACGGCGTGCCGGTGCGCGAGTCGATGCGCGTCATCGGGCGCTCGTAGTCCATCAGCAGGCCCTCGTGGCCCGTGTAGAACTCGGTGCGCTTGAGCTCCTCGAAGTCGGCCCCGCACGCCTCCATGAACCGGACGGCGCGGTCGATCTCCTTCGCGAGCTTCTCGTACCGGGCGTTCGCCGGGTTCGCCGCGAAGCCCTTGTTCCACTGGTGCACCTGGCGCAGGTCGGCGAAGCCGCCCTGCGTGAAGGCGCGGATCAGGTTCAGCGTGGAGACGGCCGTGTGGTAGCCCTGCACCAGCCGGCGCGGGTCGGCGGCACGCGACTCCGGCGTGAAGTCGTAGCCGTTCACGATGTCGCCGCGGTACGCGGGCAGCGTGACGTCGCCGCGCGTCTCGGTGTCGCTCGAGCGGGGCTTCGCGAACTGGCCCGCCATGCGGCCCATCTTCACCACCGGCATCGAGGCGCCGTAGGTCAGCACGACCGCCATCTGCAGCACCGTCTTGACGCGGTTCCGGATCTGGTCGGCGGTCGCCCCCGCGAACGTCTCGGCGCAGTCGCCTCCCTGCAGCAGGAAGGCCTCGCCGCGGGCCGCGGCACCGAGCCGGTCGCGCAGCATGTCGACCTCGCCCGCGAACACGAGCGGGGGCAGGGTGGCGAGCTCCGCCGACGCGGCGTCCGCCGCGGCGCGATCGGGCCATTCGGGCTGCTGCTTGATCGGCAGGTCGCGCCAATAGTCGAGGCCCGCGATCACCGAGGGATCTGCGTTCACGAAGGGCTCGACGAGCTGTACCACTGGCGTGTCCTGAGGGTCTGGCGCTGGCGCGCGGTGAGTTGGATGCCCCGCGCACACGATCGGCGTCGGGATTTCGAGCCTACCGCGACTGGGAAGCGCGTTGCTCCTTCACGGAACTCGCGTAGACATCGACGTATTCCTGGTCGCTGAGACGACGCAGGCGATGCACCAGTTCGTCGGTCACGCTGCGGAGCACGAAGCGGTCGCCCTCCATGCCCGCGAACCGGGTGAAGTCCATCGGCTCGCCGATGATGATGCCCACGCGCCGGACCCGCGGGAGGCGCGTGCCGATGGGCATGACCTCCTCCGTGCCGATCATCGCGACCGGGATCACGGGCGCGCCGGACTCGAGCACCATGCGCGCCACGCCCGTGCGGCCGCGATAGAGCTTGCCGTCGGGGCTCCGGGTGCCCTCCGGGTAGATGCCGAGGATGCGCTGCTCCGACAGCACCCGCAGGCCCGTATTCAGCGACGCCTCCGAGGCCTTGCCGCCCGACCGGTCGATCGGGAGCTGGCCCGCGGACTGGAAGAAGAGGCGGGTCGCCCAGCCCTTCAGCCCCTTGCCCGTGAAGTACTCGCTCTTCGCGAGGAAGACCACGGGGCGCGCGACGACGAGCGGCAGGAAGATCGAGTCGATGAACGACAGGTGGTTCGACGCGAGGATCACCGGGCCGGTCTTCGGGACGTTCTCCAGCCCGGCCACCCAGGGCCGGAAGATGGAGAGGATCACCGGCCCCACCACGATGTGCTTCATGATCCAGTAGAACACCGGAGCTCCTTCCGCGGAACGCGCCTCAGCCTACTCGGCGCGCGCCGGACGGTGGTCTGCGACCCACACGCGCGCGAGGTCGGCCGCACCGACCACGCCCGCATCGTTCACGAGCTCCGCGATCACGAAGTCGGGCTCGGGGTGGTAGCCGCGCGCCGGCAGGTGCTCGAGGAACGCCTCGCGGATCGGCGCCAGCAGCAGCTCGCCGGCCGCGGCGACGCCGCCGCCGAAGACGAAGCGTTGCGGGTCGAGCACGGCCGCCAGGCTCGCGGATGCCTCGCCGAGCCAGTGCCCGAGCTCCCGGAGTGCGGCGATCGCGCCCGGGTCCTCCTCCTCGATGAGGCCGCCCACGATGCGGCCGTCGAGCTCGCCGTGCTCGGCACGGGCCTTCGCCAGGCGCTGGCCGATGCCGCCGGCGTCCGCGATCGCGTTCGCCATGCGCATCAGCGCCCGGCCGGACCCGTACTGCTCGAGGCATCCGTGCTGCCCGCACCCGCACGCGTAGCCGCCGGGCACCACCCGCATGTGGCCGAGCTCGGCGCCGGCGCCGAAGCCCCCGCGGAAGAGCCGGTCGCCGGCGACGATCGCGCCGCCCACGCCGGTGCCGATGGTCAGCATGACCATGTCGCTCACGAGGCGGCCGGCGCCGAAGCGGAACTCCGCCCATCCGGCGGCGTTGGCGTCGTTGTCGACGACGACGCTCGTGCCCACGCGAGCCTCGAGCTTCTCGCGGAAGGGCTCGTTGCGCCAGTCGATGTTCGGCGCGTAGTACACGGTCGACTGCGCAGCGTCGATGAACCCGGCCGCGGCGACGCCGACCGCCTCCACCTCGTGCGCGGCCTGCAGCGACGTGATCATCGCGACGACGGCGTCCTCGAGGGCGACGGGATCGGTCGGCGTCGGCACGCGGTCGGCGGCCACGATCTCGCCGAGCTCGTCGACGACGGCTCCCGCGATCTTCGTCCCACCGATGTCGATTCCGATCGCGAGCGTCACGAGTACCGTCCTTCGAGGTGTGTGGAGATTCGGGCGGCGCAAACGGAGTCGGTGCAGCCGCAACGACTAGAGTGTAGTCATCCCCTAGCCGAGGTTCGCGAGGCCGACCGAACCACCTCCGACCTCTCCCACCGGTGCCGAAGGAGTTACCGTGATCGAATCGTCCGTCCCCGCACTCGTTGCGCCGGATCCGAAGGCGAACACCACCGACCTGCTCGTCGAGCGCGTGGCCGCCACGCCCGACTCCGTGCTGTTCTCGCTGCCGACCGCCGACGGCGGCTGGTCGCCGGTCACCACCCGTGAGTTCTACGACCAGGTCATCGCGCTCGCGAAGGGCCTCGTCGCGGCGGGCATCGAGCCCGGCGACAAGATCGGCCTGATGTCGAAGACGCGCTACGAGTGGACGCTCATCGACTTCGCGACCTGGTTCGCCGGCGCGGTGCTCGTGCCGATCTACGAGACCAGCTCCCCGCGCAGGTGCGCTGGAACCTGAGCGACTCGGGTGCGATCGCCGCGATCTTCGAGAGCGCCGACCACTTCGCCCGCTTCGACGAGGTCCACCCCGACCTGCCCGCCATCGGCAAGGTCTGGCAGATCGACCTCGGCGACCTCGACAAGCTCGCCGCGGCGGGCGTCGACGTGCCCGACGAGGAGATCGAGCGGCGGCGCCGCCTCGCGGTCGGCAGCGACCTCGCGACGATCATCTACACCTCGGGCTCGACCGGCAAGCCGAAGGGCTGCGTGCTGACGCACTCGAACTTCGTCGAGCTGTCCCGCAACGCCGCGGTCGCCCTCGACGACGTCGTGCTCGACCCGAACGGGGCATCCACGCTCCTCTTCATCACCACCGCGCACGTGTTCGCGCGCTTCATCTCGGTGCTGTGCGTGCACGCGGGCGTGCGCGTCGGCCACCAGCCCGACACCAAGCTGCTCCTCCCCTCGCTCGGCTCGTTCAAGCCCACCTTCCTCCTCGCGGTCCCCCGCGTGTTCGAGAAGGTCTACAACGTGTCGGAGCAGAAGGCCGAGACCGGCGGCAAGGGCAAGATCTTCCGTGCCGCGGCCGACACGGCGGTCGAGTACTCGACCGCCCTCGAGCAGGGCAAGGTGCCGCTCGGCCTGAAGCTGAAGTTCCGGGTCTTCGACGCGCTGGTGTTCAAGAAGCTCCGCGCCGCGATGGGCGGCAACGTCAAGTACGCCGTGTCGGGCTCCGCTCCGCTCGGCCCGCGCCTCGGACACTTCTACCACGCGCTCGGCATCACCATCCTCGAGGGCTACGGCCTCACCGAGACCACGGCGCCCGCGTCGGTCAACCTCACGCGCAAGTCGAAGATCGGCACCGTCGGACCGGCCCTGCCGGGCGTCTCGATCCGCATCGCCGAGGACGGCGAGATCGAGGTCAAGGGCATCTGCGTCTTCAAGGAGTACTGGAAGAACCCGGAGGCCACCGCGGCCGCGTTCGACGGCGAGTGGTTCAAGACCGGCGACCTCGGCGCCTTCGACGACGACGGGTTCCTCTCGATCACCGGTCGCAAGAAGGAGATCATCGTCACCGCCGGCGGCAAGAACGTCGCTCCCGCAGCGCTCGAGGACCCGATCCGCGCGAACCCGCTCGTCGGCCAGGTCGTCGTCGTCGGCGACCAGAAGCCGTTCATCTCGGCGCTCGTCACGCTCGACCCCGAGATGCTGCCCGTCTGGCTCGGCAACAACGGCGAGGAGGCGAACCTCTCGCTCGAGGACGCCGCACGCAACCCGCACGTCCTCGCCGAGGTGCAGCGTGCCATCGACGCGGCGAACGAGCACGTGTCGCGTGCCGAGTCCATCCGGAAGTTCACGATCCTGCCGCTGGAGCTCACCGAGGCCAGTGGCCACCTCACGCCGAAGATGAGCATCAAGCGGAACGTCATCCTCGACGACTTCTCCGCCGAGATCGAGGGGATGTACTCCGGGGCCCCTGCCACCGAGGGGCATTCGGTCATCGCCTGATCCCGCAGCACCGACGTCGAAGCCCCGCAGCCGTCGGCTGCGGGGCTTCGGCCGTTCCCGGCCCGATCGCGTCCGGTCGGACGCCCGGGTCCAGCCCGGTCAGAACCAGTCGGACTCTCGCACCTGGCGCATCGCGACGCGGCGCTCGTCCTTCTCGAGCCGGTCGAGGTAGACGATGCCGTCGAGGTGGTCGCACTCGTGCTGGAGCGCCTGGGCCATGAGTCCCTCGCCGCTCAGCTCGACCTCGTTGCCCTCGAGGTCGCGCCCGCGCACGCGCGCGTACGGATAGCGCGGCGTCTTGTGCCACTGCCCGGGCACCGAGAGGCATCCCTCGTCGATCTTCGCGGGCTCGCCGCGCACCTCGACCAGTTCGGGGTTGATGACGTACCCGACATCCCCGTCGACGTTGTAGCTGAACACCCGCAGGCCGACGCCGATCTGCGGCGCGGCGACGCCGGCACGGCCGGGGATGCGCACGCTGTCGACGAGATCGGCCACGAGGCCGCGGACGCCCTCGTCGATGTCACCGACGGGCAGGGAGGCGGACTTCAGGACAGGGTCGCCGAACAGGCGAATGGGACGTTCCGGCAATGGTGCTCCGATCAGTGCTCGCGCTCGACGGGCAGGCCCTCGACCACGAGCGCGGCGAGTTCGCGGGCGGCGTCGCGGGTGACCTGGCGCAACGCGGTCCAGCGCACCACGGACCCGGCCGCGAGTTGGGGGTCGTAGGGGATGCGCACGATCTCGCGCACGCGCGACGCGAAGTGGGCCTCGATCTCGTCGACCTTCACCAGGTGCGTGCCCTGCGTCGCGAGGTTGATCGCGACGACGGCGTTGCGCACGAGGTCGCCGTACCCGTTCGCCTCGAGCCACGTCAGCGTCTCGGAGGCCAGCCGCGCCTCGTCGACGCTGCCGCCCGAGACGATCACGATCGAGTCGGCGCGTTCGATCGTCGCGCGCATGACCGAGTGCACGATGCCCGTGCCGCAGTCGGTCAGCACGATCGAGTAGTACTGCGCCGCCAGGGCGGCGACGACCTCGTAGTCCTCCGAGTCGAACGCCTCGGACAGGTGCGGGTCGGTGTCGGACGCGAGGATGTCGAGGCGGGTCTCGTCGCGCGAGACGAAGCCCGAGAAGTCGGTGTAGCCGCCGATGGTGCCGGCCTTCGCGACGACGTCGCGCACCGTCTCACGCGTCTGGCGGTCGACGCGCTCCGCCAGCGTGCCGCGGTCGGGGTTCGCGTCGATGGCGATCACGCGGTCGTCGCGGGCGTCGGCGAGGGCCATGCCGAGCAGCGTCGTGACCGTGGTCTTGCCGACGCCGCCCTTGCGCGTGAGCACGGGCACGAACCGGGCGCTCCCCTCGAAGCGGCGGCCGATGCGCTCGTTCATCGCCCGGTGGGCGAGCACCTTCGCCGAGTCGCCCCGGTTCACGAGATGGAGCGTCGCCTCGTACAGGAAGCGGTTGAAGCCGCCCTGCGGCGCGGGCCGCGTCGTGCGATTGAGGTCGATCAGGCGGTCGGCCGTCAGCGACTCGCTCGTCTCCGGCGCCTCGGCGGGCCCGTCGACGGTCGCCACCTCGGCGATCACCGGCGTGGCGCCCGTATCCGCGCGACGCACGTCACGGCGCGTCGGTGCCGCATCGGCGGCGATCAACGCACTGTACGGTCCGGCGTCGCGACGGGCCGAGCCGACGTACCCGCCGCCGCTCGCCACGACCTCGATCGACCGCGTGATGGGACCGCCCGACCCGACGCCGACGGGGTCGACCGCGACGTCGTCGATGGCGACCGCCACCTCGTCGTCGGGAACCTCGCGCACCGGTGCGGGCGGCAGGTCGACGCGGACGTTCAGGCTCTCCGGCAGTGCCGCGGCACCGCCGGTCGACGTTCCCGTGCGCCGGCCCGAGCCCCCGCTCGCACGACTCCCCTGCCCTGACTGCTCAGCCACCGAGCCCCCCTCTCTTCAGCGGAATCGATGCATCAGCCTAGCGCGGACGCACGACCACGAGCAGGTCCCCGGCCTCGACCTGCTGCGTCTTCGGCACCGCGACGCGCTCGACGACGCCGGCGACGGGCGAGGTGATCGCCGCCTCCATCTTCATCGCCTCGATCGTCGCGACGGCCTGGCCGGGTGCGACCTCGTCGCCGACCTCGACCTGCAGGGTCACCACGCCGGAGAACGGCGCGGGCACCTGGCCGGGCTGCGAGGCATCCGCCTTCTCCGCCGCGCGCGTCTCGACCACGATCGAGCGGTCGCGGACGAACACCGGCCGCAGCTGCCCGTTGAGGGTGGTCATGACGGTGCGCATGCCCTTCTCATCGGCCTCGCCGATCGCCTCGAGGCCCGCGTGCAGGCGGACGCCCTTGGCGATCTGGATGACGTGCTCGGCGCCGGGGCGGAGCCCGTACAGGTAGTCGGCCGTGTCGACGACCGACAGGTCGCCGAAGAGTTCGCGGATCTGCTCGAACTGGCGGGTCGGGGCCGGGAAGAGCAGCGAGTTCAGGGTCGACCGGCGCGTGGCGCTGTCGCCCTCGAGCGCCTCCCGCTCGTCGGGGGTGAGTTCGTTCACGCCGGTGCGCACCTCGCGCCCCGCCAGCACCTTCGAGCGGAAGGGCTCCGGCCAGCCGCCCGGCAGGTCGCCGAGCTCGCCCGCCATGAACCCGACCACGGAGTCGGGGATGTCGTAGCGCTCCGGGTTCGCCTCGAAGTCGGCCGGGTCGGCCTTGACGGCCGCCAGGTGCAGCGCGAGGTCGCCCACCACCTTCGACGACGGGGTCACCTTCGGCACGCGGCCGAGGATCGAGTCGGCCGCCGCGTAGAGGTCCTCGATGCGCTCGAAGTCGTCGGCGAGGCCGAGGGCGATCGCCTGCTGGCGGAGGTTCGACAGCTGGCCGCCGGGGATCTCGTGGTGGTACACCCGGCCGGTGGGGCCGGGGACGCCCGACTCGAACGGCGCGTACAGGCGGCGCACGGCCTCCCAGTACGGCTCGAGGTCGGAGACCGCCTGGAGCGAGATCCCGGTGTCGCGGTCGGTGTGCGCCAGGGCGGCGACGAGCGCCGACGCCGACGGCTGGCTGGTGGTGCCCGCCATCGGCGCGCTCGCGACGTCGACCGCGTCGACCCCGGCCCGGCTCGCGGCCAGGAGGGTCGCCAGCTGCCCGCCGGCGGTGTCGTGCGTGTGCAGGTGCACCGGCAGGTCGAAGCGCTCGCGGAGCGCCGCGACCAGCTTCTCGGCCGCGGTCGGGCGCAGGAGCCCGGCCATGTCCTTGATGGCGAGCACGTGCGCGCCCGCCGACACGACCTGGTCGGCGAGTCGCAGGTAGTAGTCCAGCGTGTAGAGGTCTTCCGCCGGGTCCAGCAAGTCGCCGGTGTAGCAGAGCGCGACCTCGGCGACCGCGTGCCCGGTGGCGAGCACCGAGTCGATCGCCGGGCGCATCTGCGAGACGTCGTTCAGGGCGTCGAAGATGCGGAACACGTCGACGCCGGTCGCCGCGGCCTCCCGGACGAACGCATCGGTGACCTCGGTCGGGTACGGCGTGTACCCGACGGTGTTGCGACCGCGCAGCAGCATCTGGATGTTGATGTTCGGCAGCGCCTCGCGGAGGGCCGCGAGGCGGTCCCACGGGTCCTCCCCGAGGAAGCGGAGCGCGACGTCGTAGGTCGCACCGCCCCACGCCTCGACCGAGAGGAGGCCGGGCGTGAGCCGGGCGACGTACGGGGCCACCGCGACGAGGTCGCGGGTGCGCACGCGGGTGGCGAGCAGCGACTGGTGCGCGTCGCGGAAGGTCGTGTCGGTGACCGCGAGCGGCTCCTGCGCGCGGAGCGCGGCGGCGAAGCCGGTCGGGCCGAGCTCCAGCAGGCGCTGGCGCGAACCCTCCGGTGCGGGCACCGCGAGGTCGAGCGCGGGCAGCTTGTCGACCGGGCTCACCGTCGTCGGCGCGACGCCGTTCGGCTGGTTCACGGTGACGTCGGCGAGCCAGTTCAGGATCTTCGTGCCGCGGTCCTTCGAGACGCGGCCGCGGAGCAGTTCGGGCCGCTCCTCGATGAACGAGGTGCTGAGGTCGCCGGCGACGAACGCCGGGTCCTCGAGCACGGCCTGCAGGAAGGGGATGTTCGTGGAGACGCCGCGGATGCGGAACTCCGCGAGGGCGCGCTTCGCGCGGGCCACCGCGGCGACGTGGTCGCGCCCGCGGCAGGTCAGCTTCGCGAGCATCGAGTCGAAGTGCGGGCTGATCCGCGACCCGGGGTCGACGGTGCCGCCGTCGAGGCGGATGCCGGCGCCGCCGGGCGAACGGTACGTCGTGATGCGCCCCGTGTCGGGCCGGAAGCCCGCCGTCGGGTCCTCGGTGGTGATGCGGCACTGCAGCGCCGCGCCGCGCAGGCGGATCTGGTCCTGGCGGAGGCCGAGGTCCTCGAGGGTCTCCCCCGCCGCGATGCGCATCTGCGACACCACGAGGTCGACGTCGGTCACCTCCTCGGTGACGGTGTGCTCGACCTGGATGCGCGGGTTCATCTCGATGAACACGTGCTCGCCGGCCCGCTCGCCGGCGGTGTCGAGCAGGAACTCGACCGTGCCCGCGTTCACGTAGCCGATGGACTTCGCGAAGGCGATGGCGTCGCGGTACAGCGACCGGCGGATGTCGTCCGACAGGTTCGGGGCCGGCGCGATCTCGATGACCTTCTGGTGGCGGCGCTGCACCGAGCAGTCGCGCTCGAAGAGGTGCACCGTCTCGCCCGAGGCATCCGCCAGCACCTGGACCTCGATGTGGCGCGGCCGCAGCACGGCCTGCTCCAGGAACATCGTCGGGTCGCCGAACGCGCTGTCGGCCTCGCGCATGGCCTCCTCGAGGGCCGGGCGCAGCTCCTCGAGCGTGTTCACGCGGCGCATGCCGCGCCCGCCGCCGCCGGCGACCGCCTTCGCGAAGATCGGGAAGCCGATCTCCTCGGCGCCGGCCAGGAGCGCCTCGATGTCGCGCGACGGCGGCGTCGACTTCAGCACGGGCACGCCGGCCGCGATCGCCTGCTCCTTCGCCGTGACCTTGTTGCCCGCCATCTCGAGCACGCGCTTCGGCGGCCCGATGAAGGTGATGCCCGCGGCCTCGGCCGCCTCGGCCAGCTCGGGGTTCTCCGAGAGGAAGCCGTACCCGGGGTAGATCGCGTCGGCGCCCGCCTCCTGCGCGACGCGGATGATCTCCGAGACGTCGAGGTAGGCCCGCACCGGATGCCCCGGCTCGCCGATCTGGTACGCCTCGTCGGCCTTCAGGCGATGGAGGGAGTTGCGGTCCTCGTATGGGTAGACGGCCACGGTCTTCGCGCCGAGTTCGACAGCGGCTCGGAACGCCCGGATGGCGATCTCTCCGCGGTTGGCGACCAGGATCTTCTCGAACATTGAGGCCTTTCGGGGGCAGGGTCTCCGCACAGCGAACATTTAGGTATCGACCAAGCAACAACGGTAACGTATCCCCTCGTGCACGTTCTCTCCGTCAGCTCCCTGAAGGGCGGCGTGGGCAAGACGACCGTCACGCTCGGCATGGCGTCGGCGGCGTTCGCCCGCGGCGTCCGTACCCTCGTCGTCGACCTCGACCCGCAGTCCGACGTCTCCACCGGCATGGACATCCAGGTCGCCGGCCACCTCAACGTGGCCGACGTGCTCGCCTCGCCGAAGGAGCGCATCGTCCGGTCGGCGATCGCCCCCAGCGGGTGGGCGCGCTCCAACCCGCAGTCGACGATCGACGTCATGATCGGCAGCCCAGCCGCGATCAACTTCGACGGTCCGCACCCGTCGATCCGCGACATCTGGAAGCTCGAGGAGGCGCTCGCCAACGTCGAGCACGACTACGAGCTCGTCCTCATCGACTGCGCCCCGTCGCTGAACGCCCTCACGCGCACCGCGTGGGCGGCGAGCGACCGCGTCGCCGTCGTCACCGAGCCGGGCCTGTTCTCGGTCGCCGCCGCCGACCGCGCGCTCCGCGCGATCGAGGAGATCCGCCGCGGCCTCTCCCCCCGGCTCCAGCCGCTCGGCATCATCGTGAACCGCGCCCGCGTGCAGTCGCTCGAGCACCAGTTCCGCATCAAGGAGCTCCGCGACATGTTCGGACCGCTCGTGCTGTCGCCGCAGCTGCCCGAGCGCACCTCGCTGCAGCAGGCGCAGGGCGCGGCGAAGCCGCTCCACATGTGGCCCGGCGAGAGCGCCGAGGAGATGTCGGCGCACTTCGACCAGCTCCTCGAGCGCGTGCTGCGCACGGGTCGCATCGGCGAGTTCGCCAATGCGCCGGCGCCCACCCAGGGCGGGTACGCGGAGATCGAGCCGCACGTCATCTGAGCGGGATCCGCCGGATCTCGCGTCGGCCCGGACGAAGGGCGCGACACGGCGGGTGCGAGCGGATGCCTCGATCCGGGGATCGGCGGGCGTGGATGCCTCGCCTGCGCGGATGCCTCGTCGGCGCGCCGGGCGCGTGCGAAGGCGGTTCGAGCCGGAACTCGGGCCGAACCCGGAGTCAGGAGATCTTGCGCGACCGGGTCGACCGGCGGGCTGCGAGCTCGTCGACCGGGTCGGCCGGCTGCGCGTCGAACTCGACCAGCGTCGACTCGACCTCGCGCAGCACCTTGCCGACGGCGATGCCGAACACGCCCTGGCCGCGGTTCACGAGGTCGATGACCTCGTCGTCGGACGTGCACAGGTAGACGCTCGCCCCGTCGCTCATCAGCGTGGTCTGGGCGAGGTCCTCGACGCCCGCCTCGCGCAGCTGGTCGACGGCGGCGCGGATCTGCTGGAGCGAGATGCCGGTGTCGAGGAGGCGCTTGACGAGCTTCAGGACGAGGATGTCGCGGAATCCGTAGAGGCGCTGGGAGCCGGAACCGGCGGCCCCGCGGACCGTGGGTTCGACCAGCTCGGTGCGGGCCCAGTAGTCGAGTTGGCGGTAGCTGATGCCCGCGGCTCGTGCCGCGATCGCACCGCGATACCCGGTCCCCTCTTCGTGCTCGGGGAGCCCGTCGGTGAAGAGGAGGCCGAGGTCGTAGCGTGTGCGTTCGCTCCGCTCGAGCTCAGTCATCGATCCCGCCCCTCAGTCCAGCGCCGTCGTGGACGCAGGTTCCACGCTACCGACCCCCGGGCCGGCTTCCAAGCACATCGCTCCGAACGTCACGGCGTGTCGCGGGCGGTCACCGCGACGCCCGCCCGAGCGCGAGCCGGAGGGCTTCGCGCTGCAGCGTCTCGAGGTGTCGCGCGAGTTCCAGGGCTCGTTCCGCGGCGCGCGCGCGATCGGCGGCGTCGGGCCGCCGCGAAGGGGCGATCGCCTGCTCGATGAGCGCCGCTTCGCGCTCCGCCGCGATCCGGATGCCCCGGAGGTGCCGGGGTTCGATACCCGCCGCGCGGAGCGCGACGACGGCCCGCATGACCGCCACCGCGTCGTCGCCGTGATGCTCGGCCGGGGCGATCAGCCCCACCGACACCGCCTCGTCGAGGAGGGGACCTGCGGCGCCGGTCTCACGGAGCAGCTCGTCGCGCCGCAGCCGGGTCGGCGCCGGGCGCGACGCGGCGACGGTGGCTCCGGGCAGCGCGGGCGTGCGGCCGGCGTCGATCTCGTCGAGGTGCGCGCGGATCACCTTGAGCGGCAGGTAGTGGTCGCGCTGCATCGCCAGCACGAACTCGATCCGCTCCACGTCGGACTCGGAGAACTTGCGGTATCCCGCGGCGGTGCGCGCCGGGGAGACCAGGCCCTGCTCCTCGAGGAAGCGGAGCTTGGACGGAGTCAGTTCGGGGAACTCGGGCTGGAGTCGCCCGAGCACCTGACCGATGCCGAGCAGCGGCGCCGGTGCCCCGGAGGGACGAGGGGCGGCGGCGCCCGCCACTATCCGCCCGCCGGGGACGCGAGATCGCGTCGCGACGCGTAGAACGTGAGGCGGAACTTGCCGATCTGCACCTCGGCACCGTCGGACAGCAGTGCCGTCTCGATGCGCACCCCGTCGAAGTAGGTGCCGTTCAGCGAACTGAGGTCCTTCACCTCGAAGGCCGTGCGGTGCCGCACGAACTCCGCATGCTTGCGCGAGACCGTGACGTCGTCGAGGAAGATGTCGGCGTCGGGATGGCGCCCGACGGTCGTGACATCCGTGTCGAGCAGGAACCGGGCACCCGTGTTCGGCCCACGACGCACGATCAGCAGCGCCGAACCCGAGGGGAGCGCCGCGATGGCCTCATGCTCCTCGGCCGAGATGTCGCCGTCGACCGCGCTCAGCGCCGCCGCCGCCTCACGGCTGAAGCCGATGGTCGTGTCGTTGGCGCTCGATGCCTCGCTCGAGCCGAACCCGTTCGACTGGTCGCCCGTCGCACCGGTCCCTGCCGCTTCGGTGAAGTCGGAATCCGCCACGGCTCACCTCCCTGCTACAGCGTATCGGATCGCGCGTCCCCCGCCACCCGCGGGACGCGGATGGCACGAGACGTCTCGATGGCGTAGATGATGCCCGCCCACCAGTACAGGAACGCGCCCCACAGCGTGATCGCCCAGCCGACCGGCTCGCTGATCGGCTCGACCGCCGGGAACGCGAGCCCGAGCATGATCACGGGCAGTCCGAAGAACAGCGCGAAGGTGGCCACCTTGCCGAGCTGGTGCACGGGCAGCGGACCGTAGCCGTGGTTCGCGAGCACGATGCCGAGGATCGCGAGGAAGACGTCGCGAGCCACGACGACGATCACGATCCACCACGGCACGAGCCCCCCGGCGGCGAGTCCGACGAGCGCCGCGAAGATGTAGAGGCGATCGGCGGCCGGGTCGAGGAGCTGGCCGAGGCGTGTGACCTGGCCGAGCCTCCGGGCCAGGAAGCCGTCGAGCAGGTCGGTCAGGCTCGCGACGACGAGCACGACCAGCGCCGACACGTAGTCGCGCGCGACGAGCAGCAGCAGGAAGACGGGCACCAGCGCCAGCCGGAGCATGCTGAGCGCGTTCGGGATCGTCCACACCCTGCGGCTGACCTCGCCGCGGTCCGATCCGCCCACGCGACGATCCTACCGAGCCGTAGAATCCCGCCCATGGACCCCCTCCTCGCGTGTCTGATCCTCTGCGCGGCGATCACCGCCGCCACCTGGCTGGCCTCCGTGCTCACCCACGAGTACTCCTGGGTCGACCGCATCTGGTCGATCGCGCCGATCGCCTACGTGTGGATCCTCGCCGCCGGAGGCGGCTTCACGCCCCGGCTCGTGCTCATGGGGCTGCTGGTGACGGCATGGGGCATCCGACTCACCCTCAACTTCGCACGCAAGGGCGGCTACCGGCCCGGCGGCGAGGACTACCGTTGGGCGGTGCTGCGCGCGCGGATGCCCCGCCCCGCCTTCGCGCTCTTCAACCTCGGGTTCATCTCGATCTACCAGAACGCCCTCATCCTCGCGTTCTGCCTGCCGGCGCTGACGGCCTCCGCCGACGACCGTCCGCTCGGCGGGTGGGACCTGCTCCTCGCCGTGCTGTTCCTCGGGTTCCTCGCGGGCGAGACGATCGCCGACCAGCAGCAGTGGACGTTCCACCAGTGGAAGGCCCGGGAGCGCGCCGCCGGACGCACGCCCGATCCGGGGTTCCTCCAGACCGGCCTGTTCCGGGTCTCCCGCCATCCGAACTTCTTCTTCGAACAGGCGCAGTGGTGGGTGTTCTACGGCTTCGCGATCGCCGCGACCGGCGTGTGGCTGCACTGGACGATCGCCGGCGCGGTGCTGCTCACCCTGCTGTTCGTCGGGTCGACGGTCTTCACCGAGTCGATCTCGCGCTCGAGGTACCCGGAGTACGACGAGTACCGCCGCCGCACGTCGGCGCTCGTGCCGTGGTTCCCGGGTCGACGCGACGAACCGGTGGCCGGGCAGTCGCCCGCCTGAGGCCGGGCCGCGCTCAGAGGCGGGAGCGCAGGCCGGGCCACGCCTCCGCGAAGCGCGGGTGCAGCGGGTACCCGGCGACCTCGTCGATCGGGATCCAGCGCAGCTCGATGCTCTCGCGGTCGGCGAGCACCGGCTCGAACCGCTCGAGCGCGTCGGCGACCACGGTGGTGTAGCTCCAGTAGCCGAGGTCGAGCACCTCGCTGAATCGGAACGCGATCGAGCCGCCCGGAACGCCGGCCTCCTCGTTCGCCTCCCGGAGCGCGGCGTCGACCGCCGTCTCGTGCTCGTGGCGGGCGCCGCCCGGCAGCCCCCAGGTGCCCCCGAAGTGGCTCCACTCCGCGCGGTGCTGGAGCAGGACCTCGCCGTCGGGGCTCAGCGCGAGCAGGCCCGCGGCGCCGTAGCGCCCCCAGTACCTCGACCCGTCGGGCCCGTCCACCCAGCCGTCACCGCTCGCACCGCTCACCCCTCCAGCATGACGCACCCGGGCCGCCGGGGACCCCTGCCCCGTCATCGCGCGTAGGCTTTCCGGCATGTCCGACGACGCACCGGCTCGCATCGACGCCTGGCTCTGGGCGGTGCGGCAGTTCAAGACCCGCTCGGCCGCGACCGCGGCGTGCCGCGCCGGCCACGTGCGCGTGAACGGCGAACGGGCCAAGGCGGCGCAGCCCGTCCGGCCCGGCGACGAGGTGCGCGTCCGGGTCGCCGGGTTCGACCGGCAGCTCATCGTGCGGCGCACGATCGTGAAGCGGGTGTCGGCCACGGTCGCCGCGACCGCCGCCGAGGACCGCACCCCGGCCCCGCCGCCGCGGGAGGCGGTGCCCGCCGTGGTCGTGCGCGACCGCGGTGCCGGACGACCGACGAAGCGCGAGCGGCGCGACCTCGAGCGGCTCCGCGGCCGCTGACCCGTGCTCCCGGCGCGCCGGGACCTCCGTCCCACACTCCCCGGCGACGGCGTAGCCTGAGCCGGGTGAAGAAGGAGCTCAGCCACGAACCGGACGCCCGCCGCTACGTGCTGCGGGTGAACGGGCAGATCGCCAGCGTGCTCGACTACCGGGTGCTCGGCGACACCGTCTCGTTCAGCCGCACGTTCACCAACCCGCCGTATCGCGGCGCGGGCCTGGCGGGCGAGGTGGTCGCCTTCGCGGTCGACGACGTCGCGCGGACGACCTCCCTCACGATCGTGCCGAGCTGCTGGTACGTCGGCGAATGGTTCGACCGCCACCCCGAGCACGCGCACCTGCTCGACCCGCGGACGGCCTGAGGTGGTCGCCGGCTACTCGGCGGCGCAGGTGCGGGCGGCCGAAGCGCCGCACCTGGCCGCCGGCGAGCCGCTGATGCTGCGGGCGGCGGCCGCACTGGCCGACGCGATCGCCGGCGAACTCGACCGCATCGGTTCGCCGGGCGGCCCGGTCGTCGCGCTCATCGGGCCGGGCGACAACGGCGGCGACGCGCTGTTCGCGGCGGCGACCCTCGCCCGGGCCGAGGTCGCGATCGTGGCCGTGCCGGCCGGTGAGCGCATCCATCCCGCGGGGTCGGCGGCCGCGGCCGGCGCGGGCGTGCGCATCCTGCCTGCCGACCTCGATGTGCGGGGCGCCGCCGCCCTCGCGAGCGAGGCCGCGCTCGTCGTCGACGGGCTGCTCGGTACCGGCACCAGCCGCGATCCGGCGCTGCGCGGCCGTGCGCGCGAGATCGTGGCGGCGGTCGACGCGGCGATCGCACCGGCCCGCCGAATCCACGGCACGCCGCTCGTGGTGGCCGTCGACCTGCCGAGCGGCATCCACCCCGACGACGGGACCGTACCGGACCCGACGGTGCTGCGGGCCGATCTCACGGTCACGTTCGGCGCCGTGAAGGCCGGCCTGCTGCTCGAGCCGGCCGCGGACTACGCGGGCCGGCTCGAGCTGGTCGACCTCGGGCTCGGGCCCGAGCTGGCGACGATGACGCCGCTCGTCGAGCGGGCCTGACGCGCCGAGCGGTCGCTCAGTACCAGTTCATCGACTGCGAGTGCGACCACGCCGAGCACGGGGTGCCGTAGCCGCGTGCGATGTAGTCGAGGCCCCACGAGATCTGGGTGGCGGCGTTGGTCTGCCAGTCGGCGCCGGCGGTGGCCATCTTGCTGCCGGGCAGCGACTGCGGGATGCCCGTCGCGCCGCTCGAGGCGTTGTAGGCCTGGTAGTTCCAGCCCGACTCCTTCTGCCAGAGCTTGTCGAGGCACTGGAACTGGTCGGATCCCCAACCGTACTTCGACGCGGCCATCGAGGCGGCCGTCGCGCGGGCGCCGTCGCGGGTGTTCGCGGCCGCCAGCGCGGCGGCGGCGGCAGCGGCCTGCTCGGCCTGGGCGCGGTCGTAGGCGTCGGCGGCCTGGAGCGCCTTGTCGGACTCGGCGCGGGTCTGGCGGGTGAGGTCGCGGACCTCGTCGATCGGGAGGGTTCTGGTACTCGCCGAGCGACGCGACGGACGCGGCGAGCCCCGAGGAGTCGACCTTGCCGTCGACCGCGGCGAGCGTGTCGGCGGCGACGGTGAGCGTGTCCTTCGCCTGGCCGATGGCCTTCGCGGCGGCGACCGTCGAGTACGCGGCGAGCTGGTCGGAGTGGAGGCCGGTGGCCTGGGTCACCGCGGCGGTGGCGTCGATGCGCTCCTGCGTCGCGGCGGCGTTCTGGATGGTGAAGCCGGTGCCGACGAGGAGGGCGCCCGCGGCGACCGCGCCGGCGACGACGAGGTTGCGACGGCCGATCCGGCGGCGGCGGATGCCCCGGCGGGTGGTCCCACCGGCGGCGGAGCCTGCGGCAGTGGTGTCGATCTGGCTGGTTTCGGGCTTGGAGGAGCTGGAAAGGCGCATGATGTGATGTGCTCGGAAGGGGGTCGGGGGGCTGGCGCCTCTCCGAGCCGGAGGCACGGGGAGCCATGCTGCCCCGTGAAACTGGACAGATCCTCAGTTCAACCTGTGCAAGTCGTGCAAGCGCATTCCGGCGGCGGGCATACTCGAGGGGTGCCCGACTCCCCTTCCACCGGCGTCCGACCCGACCCGGACGACCGCTGCCCCTGCGGCAGCGGCGACGCGTTCGGCGCCTGCTGCGGGCCCCTCCTCGACGGCGCCGCGGCACCCACCGCCGTGCAGCTGATGCGCTCCAGGTACACCGCGTTCGCCGTCGGCGATGCGGCGTACCTGCTCGCGACGTGGCATCCGTCGACCCGACCCGACGACCTGGACCTCGACCCGGGGCTCGAGTGGCGATCGCTGCACGTGCTCGCCGCCGAGCGCGGCGGGCCGTTCGACGCCGACGGCACCGTCGAGTTCGTCGCCGCATGGCGGGACGCCGACGGCGTGCGGGGGCGCCTCCACGAGGTCAGCCGCTTCGTGCGGGTCGATCGTCGGTGGGCGTACGTCGACGGCGACGTCGACTGACCCGCGGCGCCGCTCGGCGCCCGGCGCCTCGGTCGATTCGGCACCCCGGGTCAAAGGGAATGCAGAGGTTCGCGCCATAGCGTGGAGCGCGTGACCCCGCTCGACGGACTTCCGGCCCCGGCGGTCGGCGACGCCGCCCCCATCCTCACCGACCGCGCCAAGCTCGCGCTCGAGACCCTGGACGGCCAGAGCCTCGCCGAGATCGTCGCCCTGCGCGATGAGGCCGACCGGTTCATGCAGCGGTACAAGTTCGGGATGGACGAGGTCGTCACGAAGGTCTCGATCCTCCGCGAGGAGTTCGCCCGCGACCACGCGTACAACCCGATCGAGCACGTCTCGAGCCGGTTGAAGACCCTCGACGGCGTCATCGACAAGCTCCGGCGCAAGGGCCTCGAGCCCTCCTTCGACACCATCCGCGAGACGATCACCGACATCGCGGGCGTGCGCGTGACGTGCAGCTTCGTCTCGGACGTCCACCGGGTGTTCGACCTGCTCACCCGGCAGGCCGACCTGCGCGTGCTCAAGGTGAAGGACTACATCGCCGAGCCGAAGGCGAACGGGTACCAGAGCCTGCACGTCGTCGTCGAGGTGCCCGTGTTCCTCTCCACGGGCACCCATCACGTGCCCGTCGAGGTGCAGTTCCGCACCATCGCGATGGACTTCTGGGCCAGCCTCGAGCACAAGATCTACTACAAGTACGACCGCCGCGTACCGCAGGAACTCCTCGACGAGCTCACCGACGCCGCGGTGACGGCCGCCGAGCTCGACGCCCGCATGGAGCGGCTGCACCGGGAGATCCGGCACCGGACGCCCGGCGGCGCGACCCGTCGCGTCTGAGCGCCGTCACTCCTCCCAGTTCGCCGCGTTCTTGCGCGACGGCTGCACGCGCGGCGGTTCGCCGGGCATCTTCGGGAAGTCGGGCGGGAACGGCAGCTCGCCGAGGCCGTCGGCGAGGTCGCGTTCCCACCAGCCGAGCAGCGTCTCGATGCGGCCGCGATGGTCGGCCATGCGCGCCCACGCGTCGCCGCGCTCGGCGAGCCGGGCGGGCACGGTGCGCACGGTCAGGTCGCGCGGATCGACCGACTCCACCTCCGACCACTCGATCGGGCACGACACCGACGCCCACGGCAGCGCGCGGGCACTGTACGCCCCGGCCATCGTGCGGTCGCGATTCGCCTGGTTGAAGTCGACGAACACGCGGTCGCCGCGCTCCTCCTTCCACCACGCGGTCGTCACCTGCTCGGGCATCCGCCGCTCGAGTTCGCGGGCCACCGCGATCACGGCGTGCCGCACGTCGAGGAACTCGTGCTCGGGCTCGATCGGCGCGTACACGTGGATGCCCCGATTGCCCGAGGTCTTCACGAACGGGGTGAGGCCGACCTCGACGAGGAGGTCCCGGAGCGCGAGTGCGGCGGGCACGGCCTCGGCGAAGCCGGTGCCCGGCTGCGGGTCGAGGTCGATGCGCAGCTGGTCGGGCAGGTCGGATGCCTCGGCGCGCGACGCCCACGGGTGGAACACGATCGTGTTCATCTGGGCCGCCCACACGGCGGCGGCGGGCTCGTCGATCACGAGCTGCGGGTGCGACCGCCCGCTGGGGTAGGTGACCGTCACGGCGCGGATCCACTCGGGCGCGCCCTTCGGCGGGTTCTTCGAGAAGAACTGCTCCCCGTCGACCCCGCCGGGGAACCGCTGCAGCGACACCGGCCGGTCGCCGTTCGCCGCGACGAACGCGTCGCCGACGGCGATGAGGTACTCCGCGAGGTCGAGCTTGGTGATGCCGGCCTCTGGCCAGAGCACCCGGGTCGGGCTGGAGATCCGCACGGAGCGTTCGCCCTGCGGTCCTGGGACGGTGAGCGTCGCTGCGTCGGCGGCCATGAGCGCGACGCTACCGCATGGGTGCGACGGCGGGCCCGGAACGGCGCGAACGAGGCGCGCCGCCGGTCGTCGGGCCCGCTCCCCCGTCGCGCCCGGCTCCGCCGTCGCGACCCGGGGCCCGCCGGAGCTGCCCGAGCGCGACGCCCGCGACGAGCACGGCGCAGCCGGCGAGTTCGAGGGCGTTCGGCCGCTCGCCGAGCACGAGCCAGGCCGCGCCGAGCCCGATGGGCGGGATGAGCAGGGTGAACGGCGACACGAGCCCGGCCGGATGCCTCGCGAGCAGCGAGTTCCAGATCGAGTAGCCCACGAGGGATGCGAGGCCCGACATGTAGAGCAGGCTCGCGACCGTCTCCCAGCCGATGCTCCCGAGCGCCTCCCCCACGGCCGCCGGCCCATCGAGCGCGAGGCTCGCGAGGAGGACCGGCACGGGCACGAAGACCGCCGACCAGACGACCATGGCGAACCCGTCGGACTGCCGGGCGGCGCGCGACACGACGTTGCCGATGCCCCAGCTGAGGCCCGCCGCGACGCACACGAGCAGGGGCACGAGGGCGGCCGCACCCTCGACGCCGCTCGCCCGCCCGGCGCCGACGATGCCGAGGCCGAGCACGCCGACCGCCGCGCCCGCGAGCTGGGCGATCGTCGGGCGCTCGCGGAGCGCGATCGCGGCGATGAGGATGGTGAAGACCATCTGGCTCTGCAGGATGACCGGAGCGAGTCCCGTCGGCAGGCCGAGGTGCATCGCGGTGAAGAGCAGCCCGAACTGGCCGGCGCTCTGGAAGAGCCCGATCGCGGCGATCACCCGCCACGGCACGTTCGGCCGGCGCACGAACAGCACGAGCGGGAACGCGACGAAGACGAAGCGCAGCGCGACGAGCACGAGCGGCGGGCTGTCGCGGAGACCGAGGTCGATGGCAAGGAAGTTCACGCCCCAGACGACGGCGACGAGGAGGGCGAGGAGCTGGTCACGGCGAGGCACGCTTCCACGATCGCAGCGGAGTCGATGAAGCACCAGCGCCGGATCACGCAGAGTATTCGGTACGATTGCTGCATGATCGATCCCGGTGGGCTCCGCGCCCTCGTCGCCGTCGGGCGAACGGGCTCCGTCGCCGCGGCCTCCGAGCTCCTCGGGTACACGCCCTCGGCCGTCTCCCAGCAGGTGAAGCGCCTCGAGCGCGACCTCGGCGCGCCGCTGCTCGAGCGACGCGGACGCGGCGTGCTCCTCACCGAGCGCGGACGCGCCCTCGCCGCGGAGGGACGCTCGGTGCTCGACGGCCTCGAACGCCTCGAGTCGCTCGCCGTCGCCGACGACCGTGCCGTGCCGCTCCGGATCGCGTCGTTCTCGACCGCGACCCGCGGCCTCGTCGCGGGCGTGCTCGGCGACCTCGCGGGCGGCGACCGCGCCACCGCGTCCACCGTGACCAGCGTCGACCCGTTCGACGCGATGGCGATGGTCGACGACGGGCGGGCCGACCTCGCCGTGGTCCACGACTGGAACTCGGTGCCGCTCGCCGCGCCGGCCGGCGTCGCCGTCGAGCACCTGTGCTGGGACGAGGCCGACGTCGTGCTCGCGGCGGGGCATCCGCTCGCCGCGACCGACGAGCTCGACCGCCACGCGCTCGTCGGCGAGGCGTGGGCGAGCACGCCGCGGGGGGCGATCTGCCACGAGGCGCTCCAACGCATCTTCAGCGACCTCGGCACCGTGCCGCGCATCGTCGCCGAGGACCCGGACTTCGCGTCCCTCGTGGTACTCGCCCGCACCGGGGTCGCCATCGCCCTCGTCCCCCGCCTCGGACGAGCGCCCCTGCCCGACGGCGCGGTCGCCCGCCCGCTCGCCGACCACAGCCAGGTCCGGCAGGTGCGCGTCGCCTACCGCAGTTCGCGCGCCGACCGGCCGGCGCTCCGCCGCGCGGTCGAGCTCCTGCAGGCGGCCGGTGCCGCGGCGACGACGGGGGCGGCGGCACCCGACCGGTGACTCAGCGAGCGGTCGGCGCGGGCGACGCGGCTGCGGCGGGGGCCGTGGCGACGGACACCGCCGGCCGCACGGGCTGCAGCCGGAAGAGGCGAACGGTCCGCCCGGAACGGCGCTCGTAGTTCCGGTAGCCGGGCCACTGGGCCTCGATCCGCGCCCATGCGGCGTCGCGCTCGTCGTCGCCGAGGAGCGTCGCGCAGACCGGCATCCGCCGACCGCGGACCGTGATCGCCGCGTCGGGATGCACGAGCAGGTTGTACGTCCAGCCCGGATGCCGCTCGCGGGCGAAGCTCGTACCCGCGACGACCGCCCGGCCGGCGCCGTCCGGCGTGTACATGAGCTCCGTGTCGCGCGGCTCGCCGCTGCGCGCACCGGTCGTGTGCAGCACGAGCGACGGCACCAGGAGGCCGCTGAGCTGGGCCCTCCCGCCCGACAACCGGGTCACGATGCGCTCGAGCACGGGCAGCACGGTCGGGGCGACGGCGCGGAACAGCCGGGTGCGCGTCAGCGGCGCGACGACCCGGCGGACGAGGTCTTGGACGGTGGGCACACGCGTATTCTGCACGAGGGCGGGCGCCGTTGCGGGTCATCCGTCGCGGGGCTCGCCGCCCGACCCGGCCGCGGCGGCCGCGGTGCCGCCCGCCTTGCCCGCCGCCTTCGCCTCCTCGGCCTCGAACGCCTCGCGCGCCGCCTGCACGTCGGCGCCCGCCTCGCGGGCGCGCCGCTCGGCCTGGCGCACCCGGCGCAGCGCCAGCGAACGCGCGCCGTGGCGCTCCGCGATGCGGTCCTCCGACTCCCGCAGCCCGGTGATGATGTACGAGCCGGCGATGAGGATCACCTGCGCCGAGAGGTTCAGCCAGAGCAGCAGGGCGATCAGCGAGGCGAACGACGCGAGCAGCGGGTTGCTCGACGCGCCGCCGACGAAGAGGCCGGAGAGCACCTGGAGGACCGTGAGCGCGAATCCCCCGAGCAGGGCTCCGCTCCACAGGTCCCGGGCGCGCGGGCGCAGCCCGGAGAGGGTCAGGAACAGCCCCGCCACCACGACGGCGTCGATCACGAACGTCACGAGGATCGGCAGGCTCGCCGTCGCCAGCTTCGCGAACGGGTCGCGCGACCCGATGCCGAGCCAGTCGAAGAGGGTGCCGGCGAGGGTCGTGCCGAACGTGGTGAGCACGGCGCCGGCGGCGAGCAGCACGCCGAACGAGATCGCGATGGCGAGGTCGCCGAGGATGCGCCAGAGGAAGAAGCCCGGCTGGTCGATCCGGTCGGCGATGGTGAGGAACGCCGCCCGCACCGAGCCGATCGCACCGATCGCCGTGCCCACGAGGCCGACGGCCGCGATGATCCCCGCGATCGTGAAGCTCACGGGTTGCACGAGGTCGCCGGGGGCGACCAGGCCGTCCTCGCCCACGAGGCCCGGGATCGCGGCATCGACCGAGGCGACCAGGGCGTCCATCGCATCGGGGTTGCCGGCCAGCCAGAGGCCGGCGACCGAGAACCCGAGGAACACGCCGGCGAAGACGCTGAACAGGGTGCGATAGGTGACGCTGTCGGACAGCATCGGCCCGCGGTGCTCGACGTAGAGGAAGAACGCACGGGTGGGCTTGAGGCTCAGCCCCCACTCCACGAGGCGGCGGATCCGGGCCATGAAGCCGCGATCTCCTGCAGGGCGTTCCATGCCCCCACGCTAGCCGTGCTCCCCGCCGGAAGGCCGTCGGCTTGACGCGCGGTGGCGGCACCGGTTATGCGACGAGGCGCCCGGACCGAACGGTCCGGGCGCCTCGTGCGGCTGCGGAGGTCGGCTCCGCCGGGGTCGGGTCAGTACCAGCCCTTGGCGCTGAACGAGTCCCACGCACCGCAGGGCGTGCCGTAGCGGCCCGAGATGTAGCCGAGGCCCCACTTGATCTGGGTCGCGGGGTTGCTCTGCCAGTCGTCGCCGTAGACGGCCATCTTGCTGCCGGGCAGGGCCTGCGGGATGCCGTAGGCGCCGCTCGAGCGGTTCTCGGCGTAGACGTTCCAGCCGGACTCGTGCGACCACAGGCTCACGAGGCATCCGAACTGGTCGTCGCCCCAGCCGTACATCGACAGCATGAGGTCGCGGGCGATCGCCTGCGCCTCCGACGGGTTCGACGGGGCGGACGGGCGGGAGGCGGCCGACGGCTGCTTCGCGGCGGCCTGCTCGACCGCAGCCTGCGCAGCGGCCTGGGCGGCGGCGGCGGCTGCGGCGGCCTGCTCGGCGGCGACGCGATCGAACTCGGCGACCTGGCCCTTCACGGCCTCGGTCTGCTCGCCCGTGGCCTTCGCGAGGGCGAAGACCCGCGCCGGCGACAGGCGCACGTAGTCGTCGAGGTTCGCGACCGTCGCGGCGAGGCCGCTCGCGTCGACCTTGCCCTGCGCGGCGGTGAGGGTGTCGTTGGCGCCGGAGAGCGCGAGCTTCGCCGCACGCGCGGCCTGGGCGTCGAGGACGGCCGAGTGCGCGACCGCCTGGGTCGTGTCGGCGTTCGCCGCCGTCCGGAGCGCGTCCGTCTCGGCGACGCGGTCCTGCTCCGCGGCGAGCGCGGACTGGAGGACGAAGCCGGACCCGGTCACGGCGCCGAGGGCGACGACGGCGGTCGCCGCGAAGAGGAAGCCGCGGCGGTGGCGGCGATCCCGTCGGGAGCGGGTGACGTCGCCGCGGGTGGGCTGGACGTCGACGGCGTGGGTGGTGCTGGGAAGTTCAGGGTTCTGGTTCTGCATGTCAATCCGTGCGCGCGCAGGGGTGCTGTCCACAGCGCGGGCGGGTCTCGTTCCACTTCGGTACAGGGGGCTCGCCGAGGCGAAGTCGCCAGTCTGCACAGGGGTTCTGGACGGGTCCTCACCTTTCCCTGAGAATCCCGTGCACGCCGATGACGCGGCACGCCAGGCCTGATAAAGGAGAATTCGGCCGATCAGCGGTAAGATCGGCCGCGGATGCCCCGACCGCCGCGTGCTCGGCGGGCCGTCAGTCGCGGTCGCGCCCGGGGTCACGGGAGTCCGCACCGGGGTCGCCGGAGACCTCGTCGGCGCCCTCCTCCAGCCCCTCGCCGCGGAGTTCCATGCTGATCTGGTCGGCGTCGAGCACGTCGAGCGCACCGGCGAGGGCGGCGGAGCTGTAGAGCCCGTCGTCGCGGGCGTCCAGGAGCGCCGCGCGCTGCGCGGCGACGATCTCCAGCCGCGCGCGCCGCGCCCACTCGCGGCGCTCGGCGCCGATGCCGGCGGGTTCCCCGTCGCCCTGCTCACGCAGGCGCGCGACGACCCGCTCGGCGACCTCGTGCAGCAGGCGATCGAGTTCGGCGCGCTCCGCCGCGGCGGCCGCGGGGTCGGCGAGCGCGGGCTTCGCGATCCGGACCACCCAGCCGAGCGTGCCGCCCTGCACGAGCAGGGAGATCGCGGCGACGAAGAAGGCGGTGAGCACCAGCACCGAGCGACCCGGGGTGTCGCTCGGCAACGTCTGGGCGGCGGCGAGCGTGATCGCGCCGCGCATGCCGGCCCAGACGATGACGACGCCCTCGCGCCAGCCGAGGGGCACGGCGAGGAAGTAATCGATGTCGGCGACCTTGCGGCGCAGCCGCCGCCGGAAGCGACCGAGCCGCTCGGGATCGCGTGCGGCGAGCCGGGCCGCCGCTACCGACGCGTTCGGGGCCGAGGCGTCGCGGGCCGGCTGCCCGGTCCGCTTGGATCCCGTCCACGATGCGGCGGCCGCGGTGGATCCCGTCGCCGTCGACTCGGCCTCCTCGACGGCGTGCTCGGCACGGGCGTCGAGCTCCGAGGCATCCAGTCGTCGCTGCACCTCGGTGAGGCGCGGCCGGAGGGCGGCGGCCCGCCGGGCCTGCCGCCCGTTCCACCAGATGGTCACGGCGACGTACCCTGCGCGGACCACGAGGGCGGCGACCAGCGCGACGATGGCGATCAGCACGGCGATGCCGATGTCGATGCCGTATTGGCTCTTCGAGAGGTCGTCGATGAGGGTCGAGAACTCGAGCCCCATGATGAGGAAGATCGCGCCCTCGAGGATCAGCTCGATGGCGCGCCAGTTCTGCGCGTCGGAGATGCGGTGCTGCGGGGAGAGCGCCCGGATGGCGCCGCGACCGGTGACGAGCCCGGCCACCACGGCGGCGACGAGGCCGGATGCCCCGAGCGCGTCGGCCGGCAGCGACGCGATGAACGGCACGGTGAACGAGATCACGGTGTTGACCGTGGCGTCGTGCACCCGGCTGCGGACCCACAGGTTCGCCTTGCCGACGACGTACCCGAGCACGACCGCGACGCCGACCGCGAAGAGGAAGTCGCCGAGGACGTCCCAGAAGGTCACCGACACGGCGGTCGCGGCGATCGCCGAGCGGAGGGCGACGAGGGCGGTCGCGTCGTTCAGCAGGCTCTCGCCCTCGAGCACCGTCACGATCCGCGGCGAGACGCCGACCCGCTTCACGATCGACGTCGCGACCGCATCGGTCGGGCTCACGATCGCCCCGAGCGCGATGCCGAGCGGCAGGCCGATCCCCGGGATCACGAGGGCGAACAGGATGCCGATGAGGATGGAGCTGACGACCACGAGCCCGATCGACAGGGCGCTCACCGCCCCGAACTCGCGCCGGAACTCCATCGCCGGCATCGAGACCGCCGCCGCGTACAGGAGCGGCGGCACCACGCCCGCGAGGATCCACTCGGGTTCGACGGTGAAATCGGGCACGAACGGGAGGAAGCTGACCCCGATGCCGACGACGACGAGCAGGAGCGGCGAAGCCACCCGGAGGCGCGGCGCGATGGTCGCGGCGGCGGCGATGCCGAGCAGGCCGAGCACGACGACGACGAGGACTTCCACCCGGTGCCACTCCCCTCGCGATCGCGTGTCTGCCAGTCTGTCGCACCGCCCGGGCGCGGCGCGACCGCCGCGGAACAGAATCGCGGGCCCGAACGTTCTTTCCACTGACGATCCACGAGAAGGAGGAATCGTGACGAAGGACTACCGCTCGACCCCCGAGGCCGTCGCGGGGCTCACGCCGCTCCAGCGCAAGGTCACGCAGGACGACGCGACCGAGCCGGCGTTCCGGAACGAGTACTGGAACCACAAGGAGCCCGGCATCTACGTCGACGTCGTCTCCGGGCAGCCGCTGTTCGCGTCGACCGACAAGTACGACAGCCGCTCGGGCTGGCCGAGCTTCACCCGGCCCATCGACGAGCGCTCCGTGACGGAGAAGGTCGACCGCTCGCTGTTCATGAAGCGGGTCGAGGTACGGTCGGCGGGAGCCGACAGCCACCTCGGCCACGTGTTCGACGACGGCCCGGTCGCCGACGGCGGCCTGCGCTACTGCATCAACTCCGCCGCGCTGCGGTTCGTGCCCGCAGGCGACCTCGTCGAGCAGGGCTACGGCGAGTACGCACGGCTCTTCGAGACATCCGAGTCCCCGAAGGAGGACTGAACGACATGACCGACTCCACCGACACCGGCGCCGTCACCCGCGTCCCCGGCACCGAGACGGCCGTCCTGGCCGGCGGCTGCTTCTGGGGCATGGAGGACCTGATCCGCAAGCAGCCCGGCGTGGTCGACACCCGCGTCGGCTACACCGGCGGCTCGAACGACCACGCGACCTACCGGAACCACCCGGGCCACGCCGAGGCCGTCGAGATCGTCTACGACCCGGCGAAGACGAGCTACCGGGACGTCCTGGAGTTCTTCTTCCAGATCCACGACCCGTCGACGCTGAACCGCCAGGGCAACGACATCGGCACGAGCTACCGCTCGGCGATCTTCCCGCTCTCCCCCGAGCAGGCGGAGGTCGCGCGCGACACCATCGCCGACGTCGACGCGTCGGGCCTGTGGCCCGGTGACGCGGTCACCACCATCGAGCCGGCCGGCCCGTTCTGGGAGGCCGAGCCAGAGCACCAGGACTACCTCGAGCGCATCCCGTGGGGCTATACCTGCCACTTCGTGCGGCCTGGGTGGAAGCTCCCGAAGCGCGAGCAGACGGAGGCCTGATCGAGACGGATGCCCCGTGCAGCACGCCTGCACGGGGCATCCGTGCGTCCGGGGCATGCGGCGAGCGCGATCGCGCCCGGCTCGCTCAGCCGTCGCGCGGCCGGAAGTCGGGGTAGCCGCGGAACGGCGCCGGCCCGTGGCTGCGCACGTAGCGCGCGTGCACCTCGCGGCACGCGGCGCGCAGGTTGGTGAAGTACCCGATGAGCTCCCCCGCCGCGTCGTCGGCGCGGTAGCCGACCTCGTCGTCGCGGCGCAGGATGACGACGACGCCGTAGCAGCGGTCGTACTGGTCGCGCAGCTCCCAGCGACCGGCGGTCGGCTCGCGCGCGGCGAGGATCGGATGCCACGTCACCATGTACTCGAACATACCTTCGAATCGAGTGCCGGGCGAAGCGGGCCGGACGTCCGGCCCGCCGCCGCACGCGACGTACGGTGGAGGGATGAGCGACCTCATCGCGGACTTCAAAACCGCGTTCCGCATCCACCCGGCGGGTCTCGCGCTCGTCACCGCCGCCACGGCGACCGGGCCGGTGGGACTCACCGCCTCGAGCGTGGCCTCGGTGGCACTCGACCCGACCTCGCTGGTGTTCTCCGTGACGCGGGCGACGGGCACCGCGGGCGCGCTGCTCGGCGCGCATTCCCTGGTGGTGCACTTCCTCGGGGCGCAGCACGAGGACCTCGCCCGTCACTTCGCGACCTCGGGCGGACCGCGGTTCACGTCCGACCAGCCGTGGGAGCGGCTGCCGACCGGCGAGCCGTTCCTGCCCGACGCCCGGGCGGCGCTGCGGGCCGTGCCGACGCACCTGCTGCCCGTCGGCAGCTCGACGCTCGTGGTCGCGGAGGTCGTCGAGGTGCACCTCGGTCCCCCGTCGCCGGCGCTCATCTGGCACGACCTGCGGTACCACGCGCTCGGCGCGGAGGAGGAGCCGGCGGGCGCCTGAGCCGTCACGCGTCGACGCTGCGCGCCCGGCCGCGCCCGGCCGCGACATGCTCAGTCGGCGAGCGCGGCCGCGACCCGTTCGCGGAGGTCGGGGACGAGTTCCGCCTCGAACCAGGGGTTCCGCTGGTGCCAGCCGACGTTGAGCGGTGACGGGTGCACGATCGGCACGAGGTCGGGACCGTACTCCCGCCAGGCGCGCACGGTGTCGGTCAGGGAGCCCTTCCGCCGGTCACCGAGGTGGAAGCGCTGCGCGTAGGCACCCACCAGCACGGTGAGGCGGGGGCGCATCAGGCCGAGGATGCGCGGATGCCACGCCTCGGCGACGCCCGGGCGCGGGGGCAGGTCGCCGGAGGCGCCCTTGCCCGGGTAGTAGAAGTCCATCGGGACGATCGCGAACGCGGCCGCGTCGTCGAACGTGGCGCGGTCGACGCCGAGCCAGCGCAGCAGCCGGTCGCCGCTGGCGTCGTGGAACGGGATGCCGCTCTCCTGCGCCTTCCGGCCGGGGGCCTGGCTGAGGATCGCGACGCGGGAGTCGGGCGACCCGGCGAACAGGGGCCGCCAGCCGCGCGCGGTGTACTCGGCGTTCGCCGGATCGGCGGCTATGGCGTCACGGAGTCCGTCGAACGGGTCGCCCGGCACGAGGCCGGAGTCCGTCTGGAGGCCGGAGCCCGTCGCGTGCCCGGCGGCGGTCGACGGACCCATCTCAGCGTCCGTCTGCGTGGAGCGCGTCGGGAGCGGGGAACGGCAACCGGAACCGCTCGGGGTTCGCGCCCACCGCGGAGGCCGCCCCGTACTCGTCGGCGACGACGGTGACGCCGTCGACGCTCGCCTCGGCGACGCGCACCTCGCGCTCGGTGCCGTCGGCGAACCGCAGGCGGTACCGGTCTGCGAGGTAGCCGATGCCGAGCTCCTCCAGGTCGGCCTCGGCTGCGAGCCAGTCGACCGGCTCGTCGTGCCGCCAGCGGCCGAGCAGGTCGACCGCGCGGAAGCCGTCACCCGTGGGGACGATCCAGCCGACGCGTTCGCCGTCGGCGCGGCGGTGTTCGATCCAGTCCTCGGGGAGCATGGCACACGACGGTACCGGGTCGGGTCGCGGCGCGCACGTGGACGCGGCGTCAGAACACGTCCCATCCGCGCGCCTGGGCGAACAGCCGGTCGAGCACGAGCGACGTGGCGGCGGTGGGCGGCGTGCCGGCGGGCAGGGCCACGAACAGCGTGTTGATCGTCGATTCGTCGGGGCGGTGGAGCAGCTGCACCGAACCGCCGGCGATCGCCGGGTCGGCCAGGTAGCGCGGGATCGCGGAGATGCCGGCCCCGGCGACGACCGCCGCGAGCACGGCCCGCAGGTCGGGAACGACGATCGCGATCGGGTTGCCGGGGCGCCGGCCGAACTGGGTGCGCCAGTACCGGCGGAGGATCGACGGCTGGGCGTCGTACGCCACGACCGGCAGGTGCGCGAGCGCGGCCGCCGGGTCGGCCTCCAGCCGCTCGGGGTCGATCGTGCGGGCCAGCGACGGCGCCGCGACGAGCACGAACTCCTCGTCGACGAGCCCGCGGGAGCGGATCGCCGCGTTCCGCGGGCGCATCGACGACACGACGAGGTCGAGGTCCCCCGCGGCGAGCGCGTCGAGCAGGTCGGCCGCGAGGCCGAGCGTGAACTCGAGGCGGATGCCCCGCCCGGCGACCTGGGCGACGGCGGGCACGATCCGGCTGGCGACGACGTCGCTGGCCCCGCCGATGCGCACCGTTCCGGTCGGCTCGGCGAGCGGGGCATCCCATGCGGCGCGCAGCCGGTCGACGGGGTCGGCCGTGCGGGCGGCCAGCCGGTCGGCCTCCGCCGTCGGGGTGACGCCGCGCGTCGTGCGCTCGAACAGCGGCACGCCGAGTCGTTCCTCGAGCCGGGCGATGCGCTCGCTGACGGAGGGCTGGCTGAGTCCGAGCCGGCTCGCGGCCCCGGAGACCGATCCCGCCCGGTAGACCTCGAGGAACGTGCCCAGCAGGTCGAGTTCGCGCACGGCCGATGCCACCTCCCATCAAGAAACCTATAGCAGCTCGCCTCCAGCATGGAATCCCTCCGATCGAATGGCGTTGCATCCCTCGGCGGCGCACCGGCCGCCCACGGAGACTGGAGAAGCAGATGACCAAGGTACTCATGGCCGTGACCGGCGTCGACCGGATGACCCTCGCCGACGGGACGAGCCATCCGACCGGGTTCTGGGCCGAGGAACTGCTCGAGCTGCACCGCGGGCTCACCGCGGCCGGCCACGACGTGCAGGTCGCGACCCCCGGCGCGCGCGCCGCGGTCGCCGACCCCGCGAGCCTCGATCCCGCGACCGACGCCGGACGCCGGATGCAGGCCGACCTTGACGCGCTCGCGGGCGTGCTCGCCCACCCGCGGGCCCTCGCCGACGTGGCCGACGGCGAGTTCGACGCCATCGTGCTCCCCGGCGGCCACGGACCGATGGCGGACCTCGCGACCGACGCCGACCTGGGCCGGCTCCTCGTCGACGCCGTCGATCGCGACGCGGTGATCGGCGTGCTCTGCCACGGCCCGGCCGGGCTGCTCTCCGCCGTGCGACCCGACGGCACCTTCGCGTTCGCCGAGCGACGGCTCACGGTGTTCACCGACGCCGAGGAACACGCCGGCGGCCTCGGGGAGAACAGCCCCTACCTGGTCGAGTCCCGCCTCGTCGCATTGGGTGCGATCGTCGAGTCCGGCGAGCCGTGGAGCAGCACCGTGGTGACCGACGGCCGGCTCGTGAGCGGCCAGAATCCGCAGTCGAGCGCGGCCACCGCGGCGGCCGTCGTTACGGCGCTCGGCTAGGAGGACTGCACGGATCGCGTCTCCGACGATACGATCGTCTTGAAGAGATCACTCCAGTGGTCCCAGACACCGAAGGAATGACGTCATGGCCACCGGCACCGTCAAATGGTTCAACTCCGACAAGGGTTACGGGTTCATCGCCCCCGACGACGGCTCGGCCGACGTGTTCGCGCACTTCAGCGCGATCGCCGGCACCGGGCACCGCAACCTCGAGGAGAACCAGAAGGTCGAGTTCGACACCGAGCAGGGCCAGAAGGGCCCGCAGGCGGCGAACATCCGCGTCCTCTGAGACGTAGAGCCACCTCGCAACGCGCGGGTCGCCCATCCGGGCGGCCCGCGCGTTCGCGTTTCCGGCGGGGTTCCCGCGGCGCGGGACTGTGAATGCTCCGTGCATTCCGTCGGCCGCATGCGGACGGGGCTACGTTGGGCACAGCGATCGGCGACCGCCTTTGGCTCCTCATAGACGACGCCACGCTTCGTCGCCATCCGAGACAGGTGCCGATCATCCCCCCACACTCGACGCCCAGCCCACCCTCGCGCGCGGCCTCGGCCCGATTCGACAGACCTACGCACGTACCGAGGACTTCACGTCGCCGGCCCGGGCCTACACGCACCTCTCCCAGGTCGTCCGGGAGACCGGGCTGCTGCGGCGGGCGAAGTGGTTCTACGGGCTCGTCGGCGCCGCGCTCGTGCTCGGATTCGGCGGCGTGGTGACCGGCTTCATCCTGCTCGGCGACAGCTGGTTCCAGTTGCTCATGGCCGGCGCCCTCGGCATCCTGCTGACGCAGACCGCGTTCCTGGCGCACGAAGCCGCGCACCGTCAGATCCTGACGACCGGGCCGGCGAACGACCGCCTCGCCCGCGTGCTCATCGGGATCGTCGGCATGAGCTACTCCTGGTGGGACTCGAAGCACAGCCGCCACCACGCCAACCCCAACCGGGTGGGCAAGGACCCCGACATCGAGGTCGACACGATCTCGTTCCTCGACGAGGACGCAGCCCGGGCCCGAGGCATCCGCCGCCTCATCACGCGGAAGCAGGGCTGGCTCTTCTTCCCGCTGCTGACGCTGGAGGGGCTGAACCTCCACCACCTCAGCCTCCGGCACCTGTTCGGCCGAGGGCCGGTGAAGGGCCGCTGGATCGAGCTCGGCCTGATCGCCGCCCGCATGGTCGTCCTGCTCGTGCCGATCTTCTGGTTCCTGCCGCTGGGCATGGCGTTCGCGTTCCTCGGCGTGCAGTTGGCCGTGTTCGGCGTGTACATGGGTGCATCGTTCGCGCCGAACCACAAGGGCATGCCGGTCGTCGCGCACGATGCCCGCCTCGACTTCTTCTCGAAGCAGGTCCGCACCTCGCGGAACATCCGGGGCGGCTGGTGGGCGACCATCCTCATGGGCGGCCTGAACTACCAGATCGAGCACCATCTCTTCCCGAGCATGGCGCGCCCCCACCTCGCCGCCACCCGCGAGATCGTGCGCGACTTCTGCCGCAGCCACGGCGTGCCGTACACCGAGACCTCGCTCTGGCGCTCGTACGCCATCGTGATCGACTACCTCAACCGGGTCGGGCTCGCCGCCCGCGACCCGTTCGAGTGCCCGGTGACGGCGGAGTACCGGCGGGCGTGACGATCGGGGCGTGCCGCCCGGCGCCTCGTTCGCCGGGCGGTCGCGCTCACCACGGCACGACGCCGTGGCGGTCGATGATCCGCCCGGTGCCGGCCTCGGCGCCCTCGGTGGCGAGCTGCACGATGGCGTCGGTGCCCTCCGTCACCGTCTGGGCTCCGCGGTGGTCGTTGAAGTCGGTGCTGGTGTGGCCCGGGTCGGCCGCGTTCACCCGCACGCCCGGCAGCCCCTTCGCGTACTGCGTGGTCAGCATCGTGACGGCCGCCTTGCTCGCCTGGTAGAGCGGCGCGACGATCTGCGACTCGAGCCGGGCCGGGTCGTGGACGTGGGCCTGCGACCCCATCCCGCTCGAGACGTTCACGATCCTCGGGTCGGCCGATCGACGCAGGAGCGGGAGGAACGCGCTCGTCACCCGCACGATGCCGAGCACGTTCGTCTCGAACACCGCCGCCGCATCGGCACCGGTGAGCTCGTCGACGGGCTTCCGGGGGCTCGCGATCCCGGCGTTGTTGATGAGGACGTCGACGCGGCCCTCGTGCGCCGCGACATCCGCGGCGGCCGCCGCGACGGATGCCTCGTCGGTGACGTCGATCTGCACGAACCTCGCGCCGAGCGAGTCCGCGGCGGCCCGGCCGCGTTCGGGGCTGCGGGCGCCGATGACGACCGTTCGACCGAGCTCCGCGAGCCGCCGGGCGGTCTCGAAGCCGATGCTCTTGTTGGATCCGGTGATGAAGATGATCTTGCTCATGGATCCAGCCTCGGCGAGGGCTCCCCCGGCGACCAGGGAGCGGTCGACGGGGGGACCGCCGGTACCACCCTGGGCGGGGCATCCGCCGCCAGAATGGGGTCGTGAACGAGACGACCCTCGGTGGGACGATCCGGACCTGGCGCGACCGGCTCGCGCCGGCCGACGTGGGGCTGCCCGCGGGGCGCTCCCGCCGCGCGGCCGGGCTCCGACGCGAGGAGCTCGCCGACCTCGCCGGCGTGTCGGTCGACTACGTCGTGCGGCTGGAGCAGGGCCGGTCGACGACGCCGTCGGCGCAGGTCGCCGGATCGCTGGCGCGGGCGCTGCAGCTCTCCCGGGAGGAACGCGATCACCTGTTCCGGCTCGCCGGCCTGCAGCCGCCCGCCGACGGCCTGGTGCCCGACCACATCCCGCCGGGGATGCAGCGGGTGCTCACGCGCCTCGGGGAGACCCCGGTGGCGGTGTTCGCCGCCGATTGGCGGCTCGTCTGGTGGAACCGGAGCTGGGCGTCCCTGCTGGGCGACCCTTCGTCGGTGGCGCCGCGCGAGCGGAGCCTCGTGCTGACCCGGTTCCCCACCGCCGACGGCGACGGAGCGCGGCTCGCGCGCTGGCCGGTCGTCACCGAGGACCGGGACGCCTCGGACCGGGCGATCGTCGCCGACCTCCGTCGCGCCTCGGTGCGCTTCCCCGCCGACCGCGCGCTGGCCGACCTCATCGCCCGCCTCCTCACCGGCAACGCTCGCTTCGCGGAGCTCTGGGACGCCGGCGAGGTGCGCGGGCACACCGAGGACCGCAAGGTGATCCGCCACCCCGCCGTCGGCGACCTCACGCTGGACTGCGACGTGCTGCACGACAGCGACACCGACCTGAAGGTCGTCATCTACACGGCGCGGCCGGGCAGCGCGGACGAGTCGAAGCTCGCGTTGGCGCTCGTCCAGGGCGTGGTCCCGCAGGCGGCGGACTGAACGCAGCGCGGCCGACCGACTGGGCCGGCCGGCCGGGCTGGCGTGCTGGCGTGCTGCCCGAGTCGCTCAGCGGGTGCGCATGCTGCGGTTCGCGAACCCGTCGAGGTTGCGGATCACGTCCTGCGCCACCCAGAGCCGGTTTCGGTTCTGCGCGGTGGTCTCGGTGAGGATGCCCCGCTCCACGAGCTGGTCGAGGCCGCGGAAGACCGCCGGTCCCGACCGCTCGATCTCCGCGCGCACCAGCGTGGAGGTCAGCACCGGGTGCCCGATGGCGAGCGCGGCGATCTCGTGGGCCGCGGCATCCGATCGGAGACCCGCCATCCGTTCCGCCCAGTCGGCCCGGGTGGCCTCGATGTCGTCGACGAGTCGCCGTCCGTTCGCGACGGCGAGCACGGCCCCGTCGGCGAACACGCGGACGATCGGGTCGACGTCGCCGTCGCGGTAGGCGTCGAGGGCGTCGAAGTAGCGGCTGCGCTGCTGCAGGATGCCCGCGGAGATGGGCACGGTGACGCTGCGGGTCAGGCCGGTGCGTCGGAGCGCGGCCTGCACGAGCGCGCGCCCGGTGCGCCCGTTGCCGTCGGGGAACGGATGGATCGTCTCGAACTGGGCGTGGGCGATCGCGATGCTCGCGAGCGGGAGGGGCGACACGCGGCCGGAGTAGGCCTCGAAGTCCGCCATCGCCTCGGCGACGCGCTCGTGGTGGGGCGGCGTGAAGTCGGCGTCGTGCGGGCTGAAGCTGCCGCCGCCGATCCACACCTGCTGCGTGCGGTAGGTGCCGGTGATGGTCGGGTCCGTTCGGTGCAGCAGTTCGCGGTGCATCCCGATGATCGTCGTGGCGCTGAGGTCGTCGGCGGCCTCGAGGGCCGCCTCCATGGCCCGGACGTTGCTCACGATCAGCGGCGCGTTGCCGTCGGCGCGCTCCCCCAGCTCGGCTTCGGCGATCGCGCGCGCGCCGCTCGTGAGGTTCTCGATCTGCGAGCTCGACGCCGACTCGCTGCGGAGCAGGATCGACGCGAACGGCGCCGTGATCGACCCCACCTCGGTGTCGAACCGCACGAGCTGCTGCTGCGCGTTCGTCACGTCCTCGACGAGGTCGTCGGGCAGGTCGAGCCGGAGGTCGGCGATCGTCGCCGGAACCGCCGCCTGGTACGGCCGGTCGATCTGCTCCCACACGCGCCGGCTGACGAGGTCGCGGTGGACGAGCGGGGTCCACGGGCGCGTCTCGAAGCCGACGGCCGTGCCGGCGTTCCGGGTCGGCGGCGTCGCTGGGACCCCTCCGGGATCATGCACCATGAGCCCAGCTTAGTTAATGTTATGAGCTAAACCTAAGCAGTGACACCCGGAAGTTCACCTTCGCCATGCCATCAGGCGAGTGACGCGGGGATCACCGAGCCGGTGCGTCCCTGCCGCCGACACCGGGCACGGATGCGACCTGTTCCATCCAGGACGCGACCTGCTGCTCGTCGATGTCGTCCACGGACGCGATCTCGACTCCCCGCGTCGCCTTGCCCATCCCCACCGGGGTCACCGGCGGAACCGGCTCGAGCGCAGCGCCGTTGACGAACATGAGCTTGACGTGTCGGGCGAAGCCGCCGCAACTGAAGCACCAGCCGTCACCGACTCCGTAGTAGGCCATGCCCCACTTCACGGAACGCCGGAGGTTCGGCAACGTCTTCGCGGCCAGCGCATCGACCGCTTCGGCGATGCCGCGCTGCGGCTGCGGCAGGCTGGCGATGTATGCGAAGACCGGCCTGTCGCCGACGGCCGCCTTGGCGGGGCTCGCTCTGCCGGTCATGGCCTCCGGCGGGGTCCACGCATCAGCGGCGTCCTGCGCCGCAGTTCGCGGAGCCGGCTCCTCGGGTTCGTTCGCACCGCTGTCCCGCCCGCTCATGGCGCGATCCTATGCCCGGCCTCGAAGCGCCGTCACTCGTGCTCGGGCAGCACCGGCGTCGACCAGCCGGGATCACGACCGAGTTGCGCGGCCCGGCCGACGGATGAGGCACCGAAGCGGTCGCGCACGGCGTCCAACGCCGTGTCGAGTCGCGCTCCATCGCCCCAGTCGATCGGCAGCTCGGGCTGCAGATCGCCGGTGCGGCGCAGGTGCGACAGCGAGATGCCGATGAGCGTGATCCCCCGATCCGCGATCGCCGGCCGAGCGGCGGCGAGCAGGTCACGTGCGACGGAGAGGAGCAGGGTGGTGCGGTCGGTCGGAGCGCCGACCGTCTGGGATCGGGTCGCCTTGGTGAAGTCGCCGTAGCGCAGGCGAAGCACGACCGTGCGACACATCCGATCGCCGTCGCGGAGGCGTCGAGCGAGCCGATCGACGATCTGCGTGAGGATGAGGTCGAGTTCCTCGAACGAGCGCGGCCGGCTGCCGAGGGCCCGCTGCGAGCCGATGGATCCGCGACGTCGCGCGACCTCGACCGGGCGAGGATCCCGCAGCCTGGCCAACGCGTGCACGTGCGCACCGGTCGCCCTGCCCAGCACGCGCTCGGCGGTCGCGGCTTCGAGCTCGGCGAGCTCGCCGACCGTTCGGATGCCGAGCCGATGCAGCTTCTCAGCGGTCACGGCGCCGACGCCCCAGAGCCGCTCGACCGGCAACGGATGCAGGAACTCCTGCTCCCGGTCGGGTTCGACCAGGAGCAGCCCGTCGGGCTTGCTGACCGCGCTGGCGACCTTGGCGAGGAACTTGGTCCGTGCGATCCCGACCGAGATCGCCAAACCGACCTCGGCTCGCACCCGATGCCGCAGCCGCACGGCGATCTCTTCGGGCGTGCCCGCGATGCGGCGGAGCCCGCCGACCTCCAGGAAGGCCTCGTCGATGGAGATGCCCTCGACGAGCGGCGTGGTGTCGCGGAAGATCGCGAACACGTCCTTGCTGGCCGCGGAGTAGGCGTCCATCCGGGGAGGAACGACGATGGCCTCCGGGCACAGGTCGCGCGCCTGCCGACCGCCCATCGCGGTGCGCACCCCCCGGGCTTTCGCCTCATAGCTCGCGGCGAGCACGACCCCTCCACCGACGATGACCGGCCGACCACGCAACGCGGGTGCATCCCGCTGCTCGACCGATGCGTAGAACGCATCGAGGTCGGCGTGCAGCACCGTCGCCTCGCCCCGCATCCTGTCTCCCACGCTCGATCGTGGTGGAGATCGTCGCACGCACCGCCGACACCGCGGCCGTCGGATGCTCGCTGCCGAGTCCGACGCGAAGATTGGATGTCTCGGCGTGATCGGCGCGGAAACGCGAATGTCCCGGAAACCCTCGGGTTTCCGGGACATCTGGTCGGGCTGACAGGATTTGAACCTGCGACCCCTTGACCCCCAGTCAAGTCGGCCACCTGTTATCGAGTGTCGTCGAGTATCGGGAAGGGCGGATTCGTGCGGAAGTTCGGGCATCATCGTGCTGGCTCGTGTCGTCTCGTTCTGGCTCGTGATGGGGCATTCGCACAACGAGTGCACAACGAGGGAAACATCGAGTGATCAGCTTCGACGACGCCCGCGAGCTCGCGAGAGCAGCCACCGGACACGAGATCGCCGCGCACGGCTGGGAAGACGCAGACGCGTATCTCGTGCTGCGAGCTCGCGGGCCGCACGAGCCGATCCCAGTTGGTGAGCAACCTTTGATCGTGTCGAAGGCGACGGGCGTTGTGAGTGAGCTCGTCGCGATCACGAACGGTGACCGTATCGACCGGATGAAGCCAATCGGTCGGCATGGGGAGGGCCAAGCGGCAAACGGCTAAGGCATCGGCTCGCCTGCCACTGTCGGTGCGGCTGGGTAGTCTCGCGCGTATGGAGTGGATCGCAACCGGAATCGCCGTCATTGCCGCGCTGGTCGCTGGCTGGCAAGCATGGGAGGCTCGACGGTCGCGGCTCGACGCCCGTGAGTCCGCGAGCGAGGCACAAGACCATGAAGAGCGCGCTGTCGCTGCGTCCGAGCGCATCGCGTCAGCCGTCGAAGAGCAGAATGCGCGCGAGCGCGCCGAGCGCGAGAAGTACCGCAACCCGTGGAGCATGATCCCGACGCGCGAGAAGAGCAGTCGCTCCTACAAGTTCATCCTCGGCGGCGATGAACCGCTGAGCGACGTGCGCATCACGATGGACGATGAGCACACGGAGCGCGAGAAGTTTCGTTTCGTGAGGCCGACGACCGAGACGATGCGGCCGGGCGAGTCAATGATGCTGAGTTGGTGGCGACACATGGGCTCCGCTTCGCAGATCAGCGCTGAGCTCCACTGGGTGCGACCGAACGGCGAGCGGCACCACTCAGTCGTGACGCTCGACTAAACGCGGCGCGGTCAGACTCCGACGCTTCGTTCAGCACGTAACCGCTCGCGTGCATCACGTGCCTTCGCCTTTCGCCCGGCGACGATCTTCTTTTCTTCAGCTCGCCCCAGTTTCTTATTCCGAAGCCAGTCGTAGCGCTCCGTTGTTCGAAGCTGCCACCAGAACCATGCTGAGCGGCGACTGATCGAGCCGCGAGACCAGTCATTGAGTTCCGACAACACATCAATCGCGTCGCCGTAGAGCTGAATCTGCCGCTTCGCCCAGTCCTCGGGATCTTCCGTCTTTGCCCGCACCTTCACTACAGCGTCCTGGAAAAGTGTGGCCTGCTGAAGGACGAACCAGAGGTGCACCGCCCCAGCTCGACTCGGAACGTATCGGCCCATGCCGCTCACAGCGAACGAGTCGTGATTGAGGGCGTCGAGCTCTTCGTGAGTTTGCGCGGTAACGAACCTCTGAAGTCGCTTCTCGGCGTGCTCGCTGTATAGGCGACGGCTTGAAGCTCGCGCGTCGCGGGATGTCCACCACCGCCCGAGCAGCGTGACCACGACCGTGACTGCCGTGCCGACGAGGGCGCCCACGAGGGCGGCGATGACTTCTTCACTCATGTCGCGAACACTACTTCCTGCCGGACGAAGAGCAACGACGCACTGTCTGTGTCGACTCGTACACTCGGGATTGTTCGGTTGGTGGGTCACACGACGATGCCCCCGGCTTCCTGTGGACGGATGCCGGGGGCGTCGTGCGTTCGAGCGTCAGGCGGTGACGGGTGTCCCGTCGACCCGGCGCAGCTGGTGCGCGGTGCTGTCGTCGCCGCCGCTGCGTGCGAGCTCGTAGCCCTCGCGGTCGACGCGGTACACGTCCTGCCACGTGCCGATCGACGCGTCGAAGCTCTCGGCGACCTCGGTCATCGCCCGGCGCCACGCGAGCGCGGGCGCGTTCTCCTGCTCGACAGTGCGCGCACGTGCTGCGCTCCCGACACCGAGATCGGCGAGCCGGTCGAACACAGCGGCGTGCGTCTCGGCGATGATCTCGGCGCGGCTCTCCGACACGAGCACGTCGGGCAGCGTCTCGACGAGATCGGCGATCGCCAGCGCCCGCTCAGGGGTCGCGTCCGCGATGATGCGGGTGAGGCTCTGCCCGGCATCGAGCAGAGCGCGCACCTTCGTCTGCTCGTGCTGGGCGACTGCGATCTCGTCAGCGGTGCGCGGCAGCAGCGCGGCGAGCACCGCGTCGCGGCTCTGCCCCGGCTGCGGCAGCTGCGGGCGTGCGGCCAGCAGCCGCTCGCGTGCCTGGGCGATCGTGCGACGCTGCCGCGTGGCGTTCGCCTCGTCGGTCAAGTCGGGGTCGGGCGTCGTCACTGCGCGCGTGATTTCGTCGCGGAACGACTTCGTGAGCTCGGCGTAGTTCGTCATCTGGATGTCTCCCTTGTTCGGTGGCCGTGCGGCCGGGTCACTGCGCGCTATCTGCGCGCAGGGTTGTCGTGGTTGCAGACACCGGCGCATCTGCGGTGCGGAGAACTTGACTCGTCATCAAGCGAGTCCCCGTCTGATCAGCGGTTTTCGTCGCGGTTGTGCACCGGTTGTGCACCGGGAACGACAGCATCGGCGCTTCGATCGAATCGTGCTGTCGCGCGGATGCACCATCAGGGCGTCCCTTCGCCCGTCTCACGTGCGCGCAGCGCGAGGTTCGACGGAGACGCGCTCCCCTCGTCGAGGGCAGGCGTCGGCTCGCCTGCCCCGGATGCGACGCTGAGATCGTCGTCCAGCGCTTCGTCCTCGTCGTCGAACTCCTCAGCGACAGCAGCACTCATGAACGCCGCGAGCACGACCTTGACCTCGGCGATGCCCGTGTCGTGCTGCTCTGTGTAAAGCCCGGCGAGCTTCGCGCGCATGTCCATGATTCGCAGCATCCGATCAATCGCGCCGAGATGACCCTTCACCACAGCCGAAGCGAGCGCGCGCTGCATCATGTCAAGACGCTCGAACTCAAGTTCGCGGAGCTCCGTCGCCGCCTCACGAGGGATCGCATCGAGCGCGCGCTGCACCGACTTGCGGGCGGCGCTGCGGTGCGCGAAGCCGAGCTCCGTCGCGACGCTCTCGTACGAGTAGCCGAGGATGCGCAGCTTCAGCGCCTTCGCCTCTCGCTCGCGAGCCGTCGCGGCGATCTGCGTGCGCGTCTTGCCCTTGCTCGGTGATGTCTGGTTCGTCATGCGTGACCTCCTGTTGTGTCCTGCTCTGTGTGTGTCCGGGTTCGCAGTGATGCTGTTCGGCTCGTTCACGACGCCTCCCGCTGCTTCAGCGCTTCGAGCCAGCCGGGCTCGCCCTTGCGCTGCTCGTACTCGGCGAGCGATGAGCCGCGAGCTTCGAGCCATGCGCTCATCTGCCGAGCTCCGTCGCTCCGCTTCGCTACAGGAACGGCGAGATCGTCGTCTTCGTAGCGCCCAGTGCGAAGCCACCCAGCGGGCTGCTTCGTGTACGTCGGATCGGTCTGCTTCGCTGCGTAGCGCTTCGTGCGAGCAATGAGCGTGCCGAGCTCGGGAAGATCACCGCGCTTGTACAGCTGCGCGAACGCCTTGCGCGCATCGACCTTGCCCTGCTTTTTCGGGTAGACCGCCCACCAGCTGTCGAATGCGTCGTCGATTGTGTTCAGCGCCTCGCGATGAACGCTCTTGGGTATGTGTTTGGTATCTATCAGTTTTGGGTGCACCTGCTGCACGGGGGTCGATGCGTTAGCTGCACCCCCTCCCCGTGCATTGGATGCCCCCTCCCCCCGTGCATCTGCTGCACCCCCTGCGGCGACCCAGTTGCCTTTGCTGATCTCGACCGCGAGCACCTCGTGGCTCGACGCACGCGACGTGGGGTCGTACAGCGGCAGCGCGTAGCGCGTGCTCAGCTGAGCGCCGCTCCTCGCGTCGCGCCAGACCTCGCGCTCGATCACGCCTTCGAGTGCCAGGGCGTTCAGCGCATCGACGATGGAGCGCACCTTCAGCCTCGTGCGGGCGGCTATCCGTTCACGACTCGGCCATGCGCGCCGCACCCGCTCGTTGTAGTGATCGCCGATGGTGATGAGCACGATCTGCTGCGCGGTCGACCGCTCGCCGTCGTTCCTCATCGCCCACTCAGCTGCGGCTCCGCTCACGCGTGCGCTCCCACGTTGACGGAGCGCTTCAGGTACTCGATGATGCGCACGTCAGCATCAGCCGACGAGAGCCGCCGCCAAGCGGTCAGCTGCTGCCGCGTCGGCGTGATGCTGCGCTCGTCGGTGTGGAGCGAGATCAGAAGCCTGATCTGCACGTCATCGGCGATGAGGTTGCACTGGCTGGACTCGGACATGTGGACTCCCGTGTTCGGTGATTCGGTTTCGATGTTGCGGTGGGAGCCGCTGGGTTGGATCAGTGCTCTGCGTGTTCAGTGCTGGCGTCGAGCAGCGCGAGCAGCGCCGTCGTCGGCACCAGCAGCCGTCTGCCGAGACGCACTGTGGGGAGCTCGCCACCACGCGCTGCCGCGTAGGCTGCGGTGCGCCCTATACCGAGCGCTTCCCCGGCCTCTTCGACGCTGATCGTGAGGCGCTCGGCGAGTTCTGCGCGGGTCATCAGTCGCCTCGCGTCTCTGCTTCGAGCGCTCGCAGCACGTCGGAGTACGCGTTCAGGTGCTCAGGGCTCGGTCGGCAGAACCCTGCTTCCCAACGGGAGATCGTCATGCGGTTGACACCGAGCGTTCGGGCGACAGCCGACTGGCTGACGCCTGCGGCTTCGCGAATTGCTTTGGCGAGCGCCGGGGCGGGGAGGCTGCGCCGGGCTCGCGCTTCGTCGATCACGTCCATCATGTGCACCATGATGCGCCATTGAGACAACAGCGCGCGTGGGAGCAAAGTTTCCTTACAGCGCGTTTAGTGAGACACCACACTCCTTCTGAATACTGGTCTTGAGCCAGTCTTGTCTGTCTCACGCGCGAATGTCGCAAATTGGGTTGCGCCCGTGTAGCATCCAGTCCATGAAGACACTTCGCGCATGGGATGTTCACCCCGACCAGCCGCTGCCTGCGCTCGATGAAGACAGCTGGATCGCGGTGAGTGAGTCCGACACTGGGCGGTTCTGGGTTCGCGTTGCTGAGGCAGCAGACGGGCGACTCATCATCACGGGCATGCTCATGAGGGACGAGCGCGAGATCACCGCGAACACGCTGCGCGCGATCCAACCCGCCGCGATCTTGAAGACGATTGCGTGGCGCGAGAGCGGTGGCACTCCCCCGCCGTCAGTCGGCGCGATCGACCCGACGACAGAGCTTGCACGCTTCGAGGGCGTCGCTGACGAGATCGCATCGATTGCCACGACAGCACCGAGCACAGCCGCCGAATCGAAGCGGGGGCGGCGCGCCCGAGTCGCAGCGATCTTGAACAGTTCGCGAAGGTCTATCTCAGCTTCTACCGCGCTGGCAGAGCCGATCCGGTCAAGCAGACGTGGCAAGCGCTCAACATCAGCCGCGCGACGGCGCATCGTCGCATCGACGAATGTCGAGCCCTCGGGCTCATCCCACCGAAAGAGGACAACCGATGATCTATAGACGATGCGCCTGCGTCGACGCCCACGGCAAGCGCTACGGCAACCTGCCCGACAAGCCCACGACAGCGCAGACATCGCGCGCGTGCCCGCAGTTGCTCAGCGACCGCAAGCACGGGCGATGGGGCTACTACCTCTCGCGTGGCGTCGACGCAGCGGGCAGACGCCTTCAGACTCGCGAAGGCAATTTCGCCACCCGGCGAGACGCACAGCGAGCGCTCGCTGAGGCCGCTGCGAAGCACCATCGCGGCGAGTACATCGAGCCGTCGAAGATCACGCTGCGCGAATTCCTCGACGAGTGGCTGCCGCGCCGCACGAACACCGGCACCGGGCTGAAGTCGTCGACCGTCGCGAACTATCGGCGCTACATCGTGCAGGACATCGCCCCGTCACAGCTGGGACGGATGAAGCTCACCGACATCCGGCGTTCGCACGTGCGCGACTTCACGAGCGGGCTCGACGGTCGCGGCGCTCGCACCGTGCAGGCGATCGTGCGGCTGCTCTCGACCGCGCTCAGCGACGCCGTGTCCGACGAGATCATCGGCGCGAACCCGGCAGCACGCGCGCCTGTGCCGCGTGTGAGCACGCGCGAGTTCCACCCGTGGGAGCCCGCGCAGGTCGGCGCGTTCCTCGACGAAGCGGCGCAGCATCGCATCGGCGCTGTGTTCGAGCTCGCCGCGTTCACAGGGCTGCGCCGTGCGGAGCTCGCCGGGCTGCGCTGGATCGATGTCGACCTCTCGACGCGGCAGCTGACGGTGCGCCACACGCTCGTACAGGCCGACGCCGCAGTCGTCGCGGGGTCGCCCAAGACGGCGGCGGGTCGACGCGTCGTGCAGCTGGACGACGCAGCTGTCGGCACGCTCGTCGCGTGGAAGCTCGTGCAGAGCGCTGAGCGCGACGCATGGGGCGATGCCTGGACGGATTCGGGCTACGTGTTCACGTACGAGTCGGGCGAGCCGCTGAAGCCGCCGTATCTCACGCGGCAGTTCGAGCGTCTGCGTGATCGCGCGGGGCTCCCGAAGATGACGCTGCACGGGCTGCGGCACGAGCACGCGTCACTGCTGCTCGCGTCTGGCGCTGACATCGCTCTCGTCTCGAAGCGACTCGGACACTCGTCGATCGGCATCACGTCGGACGTGTACTCGCATCTGATCGGCGACCGCGCCCGCCTCGCTGCGGAGAACGCTTCCGCGCTCATCCCCCGAGCGAGTGCACAACGAGCGCACAACGAAGACGCTAGGAACGAGACAGCGCCCGTTCCCCAGTGAAGGGAAACGAGCGCTGATCTGCTGTTTTCTGTGTCGGGCTGACAGGATTTGAACCTGCGACCCCTTGACCCCCAGTCAAGTGCGCTACCAAGCTGCGCCACAGCCCGCCACCTCCGATCGCTCGGAGGCAACTCGTCAATCATAGCGGCATCCGGAGGGGTGCTCGTGCACGTCCGCGGGTCCGACCCGGCTCAGGGGATGTGCCGCCGCACCGCGGCGAGGAACCCCGCCTGGTCGTCGGTCCAGAGCCGCACGACCTCGACGCGGTGCTCGCCGCCCTTCGGCGCGCGTCCGGGCAACCGCACGACGGTCGGCCCCTCGAGGCGGATCTCGACGTTCGTCTCGTCCTGCATGCGCAGCGCGAGCGCGCGGCACCGGTCGCCGCCCGCCCCGACCTCGTCGAGCACGCGCGGCGACTTCGGCTCGTCGACGCGGCGCGCGGGTGCGACCGCCGCGATGTCGTCCCAGCTGAGCGGGATGTCGACCTCGAGCCCGTTGCGCACGCGGATGCCGTCGGGCCCGACCGTGTGCGGACGTGTGAGGAAGGCGGCGAGCAGCCCGAGCATCCAGGTCAGCCCCCAGATGCCGAGCACGAGGAACCCGATCCGCACGGGCGGCCACTGGTGCACGATGAGGTCGATGATCGGGATCTCGACCGCCGAGAGCACGATGAACACGACGAGCACGGTCATCACCGGCCGGTGGTACCCGAAGCCCGACGCGCCGGCCGGCAGGGCCGGGCGCCGCGCGACCAGCCGGCCGAGGCTCTCGTACACCCGCAGCTCCATGCGCAGCGCGCGGGCGGCGCCGGAGCGCACCGAGGCCCAGGCGGATGCCTCGCGCCGAATCGCGGTCGTCTCGGTCATCGGGTCCGCCCCTCGGGCGAGGCATCCGCCGTGCGGCCGGCCGCCCCCGCGGCCTCGGCGACGAGCCCGCGGAGCCGGTCGGCGATCGCGTCGACCCCGCGCTGCAGCGCAGCACGGTCGGCGGGCTCCACGGCGGCGAGCAGCGTCGCCGTGAGGTCGGCGTGCTCGCGCTGCATCCGCTCGAGCTGCGCGTCGGCCACATCGGTGAGCGCGACGACGATCGCGCGCCGGTCGGTCGGATGCCTCGTGCGGCGCACATGTCCGGATGCCTCGAGCGCGTCGACGAGGCCGGTGACGTTGCGGGCGCTGACCTCGAGCCGATCGGCCAGCTCGTGCTGGGTCATCGGCCCGAGGTGCCGCAGCACCCAGAGCACGCGGACGCGCGCGGGCGTGAGCGCGGTACCGGCGAAGGCGCGCGCCATGTCCCTCTCGAACAGGTCGCCGATCTCCAGCAGACGGTCGAGCACCGTGACGGGAATTTCGTGATCAGACATCATGATGAATCTACTTCACGATTCTGGGAATGGCGTGACCGGATGCCTCGTGCGATGTCGGCGGCCCGAGCTACGTTGATCGCATGTCCGATGAGGGATTCCGCATCGTTTCCGCGCACGACACCCTGTTCGCCGACGTCGAGGCGGTGTTCGGCACTCGGGGCGACCCGGCGCACTGCTGGTGCCAGTGGTACAAGATCCCCGGATCCGAGTGGCGGCTGACCGACGACGAACTCCGCGACCGGCTCGCCGAGCAGGTCGCCGAACCGGCGACGAACGCCGGCCTGGTCGCCTACGACGGGCAGACACCGGTCGGCTGGTGCGCCATCGAACCCCGCTCGCACCTCCCCCGGCTCCGCACCAAGCGGATCGTGCGCGACGGCAGCCGCCGGCCCGACCTCGACGACCCGGGGGTCTGGGCGCTGACCTGCTTCGTCGTCCCCCGCGAGCATCGCCGGCGCGGCGTCGCGGCGGCCCTCGCCGCCGGTGCCGTCGAGCACGCCAGGGCGAACGGAGCCCGGATCGTCGAGGGCTACGCGATCGACCCGGCCGTGCGCGCGAAGGTGCCGGCGGCCGACCTGTTCGTCGGCACGGTCTCGATGTTCGCGGGCGCCGGGTTCGTCGAAGTGGCCCGGCCGACGCCGGCGCGCGCGGTGATGGAGATCGTGCTCGCCGAGTAGCCTCAGCCGGCGACCGCGTCCGCGCGGCCGTGGAACGCCCGCAGCGCCTCCGGCAGCGCCTCGATCCGCTCGGTCGCCGCCGCGAACGCATCGTCGGCGATCCGCGCGTAGTCGTCGGCCGGCTCCCCCGCCGCGCGCGCGTCGGCCTCCGCACGCCGCACCTGCAGGGCGAACAGCAGCGCGTCGCGGTGGTCGCCGAGCACGTCCTGCACGTCCTTGGCCGCCGCACCGAGCGCTCGGACGTCGTCGCCGAGGAGGTCGGCCGGCTCCTCGGTGAACGCCTCGACGGTGTAGCGCAGGCGCCGCGCGGTCCGTCGCAGCCGATGGAGCGAATCCAGGTCCCCGAACGCATGCCGCTCCGCGCGGCGGACCCGGCGGATCTCATGGCGGAGGATCGCGGTCAGCCCGACCTCCGCGTCGACGCCGGCCTTCGACGCCGCGACCGGCGGATCCCCGACGAGCGCCGCCAGCGCCGCGTGCACGTCCGCCGCGCCGTCGAGCACCGCGACGAGTTCGGCGTGCGCCTCGCGATAGCGATCGCGCTCCCGGAGGATCAGCCGCTCCACGACGGTCGCATCGGCGCCGGGGGCGACGTGCTCCTCCGCATGCAGGATGCGCACCTCGAGGTCGCGCACCTCGCCGAGGTCGTCGCCGAGCCGCTCGAAGCGGTCGCGCACGCGCTCGGCGGCTCCTTCCTCGAACACGTCCCGGGCAGCGCCGAGCACGCTCCTGAGGCGTCGGACCAGGATGCGCGCCTGGTGCACGCCGTCGGGCTCGTCGGCCGCCGCCGCGCGTTCGCGCGGGGGCAACTCCTCGCCGTAGCGGCGGAGCACCGCGACGACCGCACCCGCCGTGGTCGCCGCATCCGTACCGCTGTCGTCCGCTCGTGACATCCGCTCCCCCAGCCCACGTCCTCTCGCGAGGCTAGCGCGGCGCCGCCGATCCCGCGGATCCGGAATAGTCCCGCGCCACGACGCCTTGGCTTCTGTGTGAGCTCCAGTGCACCGATCCCCAACGCCGCCGTCGGATTCCGATCGGAGCGCGGGCCGATCCTCATCGCCCTGATGCTCGCGACGGGCCTCATCGCGATCGACGCGACCATCCTCGCGACCGCGGTGCCGAGCGTGGTGAAGGAGCTCGGATCGTTCGAGCAGTTCCCGTGGCTGTTCTCGGTGTACCTGCTCGCGCAATCGGTGTCGGTGCCGATCTACTCGAAGCTGGCCGACACCGTCGGGCGGAAGCCCGTGATCCTCGTCGGCGTGGGGCTGTTCCTCGTCGGCTCCATCCTGTGCGGGTTCGCCTGGAGCATGCCCGCCCTCATCGCGTTCCGCGCGATCCAGGGCCTCGGCGCCGGCGCCGTGGCCCCGATGTCGATGACGATCGTCGGCGACGTGTACTCCGTCGCCGAGCGCGCCCGCGTGCAGGGGTACATCGCGAGCGTGTGGGCGATCTCCTCGGTCGTCGGCCCCGCGCTCGGCGGCGTGTTCAGCCAGTTCGCGTCGTGGCGCTGGATCTTCTTCGTCAACATCCCGCTCTGCCTCATCGCGGCGTACATGCTGACCCGCAACTACCACGAGACCATCGAACGCCGGAAGCACCGCATCGACGTCGCGGGAGCCCTCCTGCTGACCACCGGCCTGACGCTCGTCATCCTCGGCCTCCTCGAGGGCGGCCACGCCTGGCCGTGGGCGTCGTGGCAGACGGCCGCGGTGTTCGGCGTCGGCGCCGTCTCGCTCGTCGCGTTCGCGTTCGTCGAACGGCGCGCCGCCGAACCGGTGCTCGACCTCTCCCTGTTCGGGCGGCGCCTGATCACGACGACGACCCTGATCGGCGTGGGCGTCGGCGCGGTGATGATCGGCATCACGTCGTACATCCCGACCTACCTGGAGAACTCGATCGGCGTCGTGCCGCTCGTCGCCGGCACCGCCGTCGCCGCGCTCACGCTCGGCTGGCCGCTCGCGGCCTCGCAGGCGGGGCGGATGTACCTGCGCTTCGGATTCCGCACGACCGTCGTCCTCGGGGCGATCATCACCCTCGTCGGCTCGGTCGCGCTCGTCGCCGTGGCGCCGTACCCGAACCCGTGGACGGTCGCGGGCATCGCGTTCGTCATCGGCTTCGGCCTCGGCTGGGTGGCCGCGCCGAGCCTCATCGCCGCGCAGTCGTCGGTGGGCTGGAGCGAGCGCGGGGTGGTCACCGGCCTCAACGCGTTCTCCCGCTCGGCGGGCAGCGCGGTCGGCGTCGCCGTGTTCGGCGCCATCGCGAACGCCATCTTCCTCGCCTCACCGGGCGGCCAGCACGACCCGGCCGTCGTCGAGGCGGCATCGGGCGCCGTGTACGTGGGCGTCGCGGTCACCGCGGCGCTGACGCTGTTCGCGGCGTTCGCCATGCCGCGCGTGCGCGCCGAGCACCTCCTGGGCGCGGGCGACGCCGCGCCCGCGGCGCGGATCGCGGAGTAGCCCGCCGCTCCCGCTACTTCCGGTCGCGCTTCTCCCGCACGCGCATGTTCACGAGGATCGGCGACCCCTGGAAGCCGTAGATCTCGCGCAGGCGCCGCTGGATGAACCGGCGGTACCCCGGGTCGAGGAACCCGGTGGTGAAGAGCACGAATGTCGGCGGCCGGCTCCCGGCCTGCGTGCCGAACAGGATCCGCGGCTGGCGGCCGCCCCGCACGGGGTGCGGGTGCTCCTGGGTGAGCTCCGTGAGGAACGCGTTGAACTTGCCCGTCGGAATGCGGGTGTCCCACGACTCGAGCGCGGTCTCGAGGGCGGGCACCAGCTTCTCGAGGTGCCGGCCGGTCTTCGCCGAGATGTTCACCCGCGGCGCCCACGCGACGTGGTGCAGGTCCTGCTCGATCTCGCGCTCGAGGTAGCGGCGACGGTCGTCGTCGAGCTCGTCCCACTTGTTGTAGGCGAGCACGAGGGCACGGCCCGACTCGAGCACGAGGTCGATGATGCGCACGTCCTGCTCGCTGATCGGCACGGTCACGTCGATGAGCACGACCGCGACCTCCGCCTTCTCGAGCGCGGCCTGCGTACGCAGCGACGCGTAGAAGTCGGCGCCCTGCTGCAGGTGCACGCGGCGGCGGATGCCGGCGGTGTCGACGAAGCGCCACACGCGGCCGCCAAGCTCGATCTGCTCGTCGACGGGGTCGCGGGTGGTGCCCGCGAGGTCGTTCACGACGACGCGCTCCTCGCCTGCGGCCTTGTTCAGCAGGCTCGACTTGCCGACGTTCGGGCGGCCGAGGATCGCGACCCGGCGCGGGCCGCCGATCTCCTGCTTCGCGACGGCGGAGGTCTCGGGCAGCACCTTGAAGACCTCGTCGAGGAGGTCGGCGACGCCGCGCCCGTGGAGGGCCGACACCGGGTAGGGCTCGCCCAGCCCGAGGTTCCAGAGGGCGGCCGCCTCGGGCTCCTGCCGGGCGTCGTCCATCTTGTTCGCGACGAGGAAGACGGGCTTCTTCGCCTTGCGCAGCAGGCGCACGACGTGCTCGTCGGTCGCGGTCGCGCCGACCACGGCGTCGACGACGAACAGCACGACGTCGCTGAGGTCGATCGCGACCTCGGCCTGCGCGGCGACGGAGGCGTCGATGCCCTTCGCGTCGGGCTCCCATCCGCCGGTGTCGACGAGGGTGAAGCGGCGGTCGAGCCACTCGCCCTTGTACGACACGCGGTCGCGGGTGACGCCCGGGGTGTCCTCGACGACCGCCTCGCGGCGGCCGAGGATCCGGTTCACGAGCGCCGACTTGCCGACGTTCGGGCGTCCCACGATGGCGATGACGGGCAGCGCCGGGAGGTAGTGGACGCCGTCCTCGCCCTCCTCGGCGTGCTCGAGCAGCTCGAGGTCCTCGTCGTCGAGGTCGTAGTCGCGGAGGCCGGTTCGCAGCGCGGCGGCCCGCTGTTCGGCGAGCTCCTCGTCGACGTCGGCCAGTCGCTCCGCGAGGTCGTCGTCGTGGCCCTCGAACTCCTCGTCCCGGTCGGTCATCGCTTCTCCCCCATCAGGTCGGCCGTGGGAACGGCGGTGCGGATCACATCGATCACGGCGGCGACGGTGCCGTCGAAGTCGAGGTCGGTCGAGTCGACGGTGATGACGCCCTCGGCGGCGTGCATGAAGTCGACGACCTTCGAGTCGGCCTGGTCGCGGGCGCGCAGCTGGGCGCCGACGGCGTCGGCGGGCAGGTCGGCGTGCTCCGCCGAGCGGCGCGTCATGCGGACGGCCTCGTCGGCGGTGAGCAGGATGCGCACGGGCGCGTCGGGGGCGACGACGGTCGTGATGTCGCGACCCTCGACGACGATGCCGTCGCGGCGTTCGCCGGCGATGATCGCGCGGAAGAGCGCGATGAGGTGCCGGCGCACCTCGGGCACCCGGGCGACGCGGCTCACGACCTGGGAGATGTGCGGCTCGCGGATCGCGGCGGTCACGTCGACGTCGCCGACGTGCACGTCGTAGCCCGACGGGTCGGTGCCGATCCGGTACGCGAAGCTCTCGAGCGCGGCGATGACGGATGCCTCGTCGGCGGTGTCGACCCCCAGCGCCTCGACGTGCCAGGCGAGGGCACGGTAGGCGGCCCCGGTGTCCAGGAAGCCGAAGCCGAGCCGGCCGGCGACGGCCTTCGAGACGCTCGACTTCCCGCTGCCTGCGGGGCCGTCGACGGCGACGACGATGGGGTGGTGCACGGACACGTTCAACCTGCGATCCGCCAGCCGCGGGCGGCCAGCTCGGTGGTGAGGCGGTCGGCCGCCTCGGGGAGGACGGCGACCTCGGCGAGGCCGACCTGGCGGCCGGGCGAGTGCTCGAGCCGGAGGTCTTCGAGGTTCACGCCGATCTCGCCGATCTCGGCGAGGAGGCGCGCGAGCTGCGCGGGCCGGTCCTCGACCATGACGACGACGGTCGTGAAGCGCTTGTCGGTGCCGTGCTTGCCCGGCAGCCGTTCGACGCCGGTGTTGCCCCCGGCCAGCTCCTCGGCGACGCGGCGTCGCGCGCCCGGCGCGGCCGGGTCGGCGAGCGCGTCGATGAAGCGGTCGAGGTCGGCCCGGTAGTCGACGAGGATGTCGCGGACGCTCGTGGCGTTCGCGCCGAGGATCTGCACCCACAGGTCGGGGTCGCTCGCCGCGATGCGAGTCACGTCGCGCACGCCCTGCCCGGCCAGGCCGAGGGCGGCGTTCGGGGCGTCGATGAAGCGGCGCGCCATGATCGTCGACACGACCTGCGGCACGTGGGAGATGAGCGCGACGCCGCGGTCGTGCTCCGCCGGGGTCATCTCCACGAGCGTGGCGCCGAGGTCGAGGATCAGGTCATCGATCGCGGCGGCGCGCTGGTAGCTGATGTCGTCGTGCGCGGCGACGACCCAGGGCCGACCGGCGAACAGGTCGGCACGGGCGGCCAGCGGCCCCCCGCGCTCGCGGCCGGCGAGCGGGTGGGAGCCGACGTAGCGCGAGACATCCGCCCCCTGTTCGCGGAGCTCGGCGAGGATGCCGGCCTTGACGCTCGCGACGTCGGTGACGATCGCCTCGGGGAACGCGGCGAGCTCGGCGGCGACGACGCGCGCGGTGACGTCCGGCGGCACCGCGACGACGATGAGCTGCGGGCGGTCGTCGGGCTGCTCGGCGCGCCCGGCGCCCAGGTCGCCCGCGATGGCGACGTGGGTCGGGGACGCGTCGGCGAGGATCACCTCGACGCCGCGCGAGCGCAGCCCGAGTGCGACGCTCGTGCCGAGGAGGCCGGCACCGACCACGCGCACGGGTCCGGTGAGGCGAGACTCGACCACGTCAGTCCCTTCCCTTCCGTCCGGCGCCTCCGCCCGTGCGACCGGCGTCCGCGGCGCGGGCGATCGTGAGCAGGTTGCCGAGTTCGATTCTAGTCAACTCGCGCAGGTGGCCCGAACGGAGGGTCCCGAGGTGCAGCGGCCCGAACTGGCGGCGCACGAGCTCGACGACCGGATGCCCCACCGCCGCCATCATCCGGCGGACGATCCGGTTCTTCCCGGAGTGGAGCGTGAGCTCGACCATCGAGTACCCGCCATCGCCGCCCGGCAGGAGGCGGGCCCGGTCGGCCTTGATGGGACCGTCCTCGAGTTCGATGCCCTGCTTCAGCTGCTGGATCACCTGGGCGGGCACGCGCCCGCGGACCTTCGCGATGTACGTCTTCTCGACGCCGAACGACGGGTGCGCGAGCACGTGCGCGAGCTCGCCGTCGTTGGTGAGCAGCAGCAGGCCGCTCGTGTCCTGGTCGAGGCGGCCGACGTTGTACACGCGCTCCTCGAGGTCGTCCGTGAAGCGGCGCAGGTCGGGCCGGCCCTGCTCGTCGAGCATCGACGAGACGACGCCGCGCGGCTTGTTCAGCATGTAGTAGCGCTTCTCGGTGTCGAGCTGCACGGCCGTGCCGTCGACGGCGACCCGGTCGGCCAGCGGGTCGACGCGGGTGCCGAGCTCGGTGACGATGCGTCCGTTCACCTCGATGCGGCCGGCGACGATCATCTCCTCGACGATGCGGCGGCTCGCGACGCCGGCGGCGGCGAGCACCTTCTGCAGGCGCTCCCCCTCGGTCGATCGGGGCGTTCCGGAGTCAGGCGCGGTCAAGGTCGAATCCTCCCTGCCCGTCGTCGAGCAGCGGCGAGATCGGCGGCAGCTCGTCGAGGGCGTTCAGGCCCAGGTGGGTCAGTAGTTGGTCGGTGGTGCCGTACAGGATGGCACCGGTCTCGGGGTCGGTGTCGACCTCGGTGATGAGGCCGCGGCCGACCAGCGTGCGCACGACCGAATCGACGTTGACGGCGCGGATCGAGGCGATCGCCGATCGCGAGATGGGCTGCTTGTACGCCACGACGGCGAGCGTCTCGAGCGCGGCCTGCGAGAGCTTCATCGACTGCTGGGTGAGCACGAAGTCGGCCACGATCCGGTCGTAGTCGGCGCGCACGTAGAAGCGCCAGCCGCCGCCCACCTCGCGGAGCTCGAAGGCCCGCTGGACGCCGGCTCCCGACCCCGCGCCCACAGCGCCGTCCGCCGGGCGGTCGGTGCGCGGCTCCCCCGAGGTGCCCGTGCCGTCGTAGTCGGCGACGAGTCGCGCGATCGCGGCGCGCACCTCGGCGACGGGGCGCGCGACCGCGGCCGCGAGGGTCACGACGCCCTGCGGCTCGTCGGCGACGAACAGGATCGCCTCGAGCGCCCGGTCGAGGTCGAGGTGCGGCTGGCCGGGCACGTCGAGCGGCGTGGCGACCGAGAGCTCGGGCGCGGCGGCGTCCGCCGCGGGGAGGTCGCCCGCGGCGGCCTCGGGCACGGCGGCGTCCGCGGCATCCACCGCCTCGTCGACGCCCGTCGGATCACTCGTCATAGTCGGCTCCCAGGTTCTGCAGGTTCGCGTCGGACCAGCCCTCGTCGGCCGCCCAGCGCAGGGTCAGTTCGCCGAGCGGTTCGAGCTGCTCGAACCCGATGGCGGCGTGCCGGTAGAGCTCGAGCACCGCGAGGAACCGGGCGATCACGACGCCCGGCCGGTCGACGCCGGCGATCAACTGGCGGAAGGTGACCGGATCGCCACGCCGGAGCACCGCGACGACGTGCGCCGCCTGCTCGCGGATCGACACGAGCGGCGCGTGCAGGTGGTCGAGGCCGACGACCGGCACCTCCTTCGGGGCGAACGCCAGCGCCGCGAGCGCGGCGAAGTCCTCGGGCGTAAGCGTCCACCGCAGTTCGGGCGCCCGTTGCCGGAACCGCTCCTCGAGCCGCACGGTGCGCGCATGCCGGCTCGACTCGGCCTCGAAGCGGTCGGCGAACCACCGCGACGCGACCTTGAACGCGCGGTACTGCAGCAGCCGCGCGAACAGCAGGTCGCGGGCCTCGAGCAGCGCGACGTCCTCGGCGTCGACCAGCTCGCCCTGCGGCAGCAGGCCCGCGACCTTGAGGTCGAGCAGGGTGGCGGCGACGACGAGGAACTCGGAGGCCCGGTCGAGCTCCTCCGCGCCGTCGAGGCCGCGCAGGTAGGAGATGAACTCGTCGGTCACCTTCGACAGCGCGATCTCGGTGATGTCGAGCTCGTGCTTGGTGATCAGCGACAGCAGCAGGTCGAACGGCCCCTCGAAGTTCGACAGGGCGACGCGGAACGCGGGGTCGGATGCCTCGCCCGCGGCATCCGCGACGGCATCGGCGACCGCCGCAGCCGCGACGGCGTCATCGACCTCGGCGGCCGGCTCGCCGCCGGCGCCCGTCACCGCCTCGTCGACCGCGCCGCCCGCGGCCTCAGGCGACCGCGCCACGGAACACCAGCTCCCGGGCGAGCTGCCGGTACGCGCGCGACGCCTGGTGCTCGGGGGCGAACTCGGTGATCGGCGTCGCCGCGACGGTCGCGTCGGGGAACTTCACCGTCCGGGTGATGACCGTCTCGAGCACCTCGTCGCCGAAGGCGTCGACCACCCGGTCGAGCACCTCGCGCGAGTGCAGGGTGCGCGCGTCGTACATCGTCGCCAGGATGCCGTCGAGCGTGATCGCCGGGTTCAGCCGGTCGCGCACCTTGTCGATCGTCTCGATGAGCAGCGCCACGCCGCGGAGCGCGAAGAACTCGCACTCGAGCGGGATCACGACGCCGTGGCTGGCGGTGAGCGCGTTCACGGTGAGCAGGCCGAGCGACGGCTGGCAGTCGATGAGGACGACGTCGTAGTCGGCCGAGACGCGGCGCAGCACGCCGGCGAGGATCTGCTCGCGGGCCACCTCGTTGACGAGGTGCACCTCGGCGGCGGAGAGGTCGATGTTCGCCGGGATCACGTCGAGCCCGGGCGTCTGGGTCTGCTGGATCGCGTCCTTCGGTGCGATCGAGCGCGAGAGCAGGAGGTCGTAGATCGTCGGCACGTCGTGGGTCTGCACCCCGAGGCCCGCCGACAGCGCCCCCTGCGGGTCGAAGTCGACGGCGAGCACGCGGCGGCCGACCTCGGCGAGCGCGGCGCCGAGGTTGATGGTCGTCGTCGTCTTGCCGACGCCGCCCTTCTGGTTGCAGAGCGAGATGATGCGCGCCGGTCCGTGGGAGGTGAGCGGCGCGGGGTCGGGGAACTCGCGATGCGGCCGACCGGTGGGACCGAGCGCGGGATCCAGCGAGGTGATGCCGTCCGCCGGGTCCTGCTTCTGCTCGATCACGTGCGTTCCATCTCCTCCGGTGGCCCGGCCGGGCCCCCTGCACGAGTCTAGCGAGCGCGGGGATGCGCGACCGTGTACATCTCGCGGAGCGTGTCGGCCGTGACGCGGGTGTAGATCTGGGTCGTCGCGACCGAGGAATGCCCGAGCAGTTCCTGCACGACGCGCACGTCGGCGCCGCCCGCGAGCAGGTGCGTCGCGAACGAGTGGCGCAGGGTGTGGGGCGACACGGATGCCTCGATGCCCGCCCGTCCGGCGGCGCCGCGGATGGCCTCCCAGGCGGCCTGCCGGCCGAGCCGTCCGCCGCGCGCGCCGAGGAACAGTGCGGGGGTCGCCTTCCCGCGTGCGGACAGCATCGGCCGCGCCCGCACCAGGTACGCGTCGACGGCCGCGCGCGCGTAGCTGCCGAGCGGCACGATGCGCTGCTTGCCGCCCTTGCCGGTGAGGCGCACCACGTCACCCTCGACGAGGAGGTCGTCGACGTTGAGCCCGACGGCCTCCGACACCCGGGCGCCGGTGGCGTAGAGCACCTCGAGCAGCGCCCGGTCGCGGAGGCGCCCCGGCTCGTCGCCGGATGCCGCCTCGAGCAGTGCCTCGACGTCCTCGACCGAGATCGCCTTCGGCAGGCGTGCCGGCGGCTTCGGCGGCGCGAGGTCGCGTGAGGCATCCGCCTCGGCCCGGCCCTCCTCGACCAGGAACCGGTGCAGCCCGCGCACGGCCGACAGCAGGCGGGCGATCGACGACGTCGCCAGGGGCGGCACGCGGTCGTTCGCGAGGTGGCCGCGGAAGGCGGCGAGGTCGGCCTCGGTCGCGACCTCGGGCGAGCGGATGCCCCGCTCCGCGAGCCACTCCGCATAGGCGGCGAGGTCGCGACGGTACGACAGGATCGTGTTCCTGGCGAGTCCGCGCTCGACGGCGAGGTGGCGGAGGTAGTCCTCGATCGCCCGCTCGGCCGGCGTCGCGCCGCCCTGTCCCGTCGTCGCCGTCACGCCTCGCCTCCCTGCTCCGTCTCGGTGACGCCGGCCGCCGCTAGGCGGCCGGGCCGGGCTTCACGCCCGACGGCCAGGGCGCGTCGGCGGCGTGCAGCGCCTCGAGGCCGCGTCGTCGTGCCGCGTCGAGCGCGAGCAACGCGACCGCGAGGGGCGCGTTGTGGAGCCGGCCGGCGAGCACGGCATCGATGCACTCGTCGAGCGGCACCCAGCGCGTCTCGAGGTCGGCCTCCTCGTCCTCGCGTCCGAAGGCCTCGGGCGCCGACGAGAGCCCGCGCGCGAGGAACACCCGGATCACCTCGTCGCTCCCGCCGGGCGACGTGTTGATGTCGATGAGCACCGACCACTCGGCGGCGACGAGGTCGCCCTCCTCCGCGAGTTCGCGCTTGGCGGCGGCGAGCGGGCCCTCGCCGTCGACGTCGAGGAGCCCCGCCGGGATCTCCCAGTCGCGCGTGCGGATCGGGTGGCGGTACTGCTTGATCAGGAACACCCGGTCGTCGTCGTCGAGCGCGAGCACGCCGACGGCGCCCGGGTGCTCGACGTAGTCGCGCACCACCGGGCGGCCGCCGTACGCGACCGTGTCGCGCCGGACATCCCAGATACGGCCGTCGAGCACCCGCTCGCTGTCCGTCACCTCGAGGGCGACGCGCTCGTCGGCGAGGGGGGCGCCGACGAGCGCCTCGCCCGCGCCCGGGTCATCCGCTGCCGGCACGGTCGTCACCGGAACGTTCGTCACCGGCTCAGGCCTGCTGCACGTCGTCGAACAGCAGGCTCGCCTGCTGACGCTCGAGCGCCGCGCCGATCAGGCCGCGGAACAGCGGGTGCGCGTCGTTCGGACGGCTGCGCAGCTCGGGGTGGGCCTGCGTGCTGATGTAGAACGGGTGCACGTCGCGCGGGAGCTCGACGAACTCGACCAGCTGCCCGTCGGGCGAGGTGCCCGAGAACACGAGTCCCGCCTCGGCGATGCGGTCGCGGTAGCCGTTGTTCACCTCGTACCGGTGGCGGTGCCGCTCCGACACCTCGGGGGCGCCGTAGAGCTCGGCGGCCAGTGAACCGTCGGCGAGCTTCGCCGGGTAGAGCCCGAGTCGCATGGTGCCGCCCAGGTCGCCGCCGGCGATGATCTCGACCTGCTCCTCCATCGTCGCGATGACGGGGAACTCGGTGTCGGGGTCGAACTCGCTCGACGACGCGCCCTCGAGGCCCACGACGTTCCGCGAGTACTCGATCACCATGCACTGGAGGCCGAGGCACAGCCCGAGCAGCGGGATGCCGTTCTCGCGGGCGAACTTCAGCGCCCCGAGCTTGCCCTCGATGCCGCGCACGCCGAAGCCGCCTGGCACGCAGATGCCGTCGAGGTGTGCGAGGTGCTTCTGCGCACCCTCGGGCGTGCGGCACTCGTCGGACGGGATCCACTCGATGCGGACCTTCGTCTCGTTCGCGAACCCGCCGGCGCGGAGCGCCTCGGTGACCGAGAGGTACGCGTCGGGCAGGTCGATGTACTTGCCGACGAGGCCGATCGTGACCTCGTGCGCCGGGTCGTGCACGACCCGCAGCAGGTCGCTCCAGCCCGACCAGTCGACGTCGCCCGCCTTCCGGTCGAGGCCGAGCGCGTCGATGATGTAGTCATCGAGGCCCTGGTCGTGCAGCATCGTCGGGATGTCGTAGATCGACGGCACGTCGACCGCGTTCACGACGGCCGCCTCGTCGACGTCGCACATGAGCGCGATCTTGCGCTTGTTCGAGTCGGTGACGGGCCGGTCGCTGCGGAGCACGAGCGCGTCGGGCTGGATGCCGATCGACCGCAGCGCGGCGACCGAGTGCTGCGTCGGCTTGGTCTTCTGCTCACCCGACGCGCCCATGAACGGCACGAGCGAGACGTGCACGAAGAACACGTTCTTGCGGCCGAGCTCGTGCCGCACCTGGCGGGCCGACTCGATGAACGGCTGCGACTCGATGTCGCCGACGGTGCCGCCGATCTCGGTGATGATCACGTCGGGCTTCGGCGACTCGGAGGCCTGGAGGCGCATCCGGCGCTTGATCTCGTCGGTGATGTGCGGGATGACCTGCACGGTGTCGCCGAGGTACTCGCCGCGGCGCTCCTTCGCGATGACGGTCGAGTAGATCTGACCCGTCGTCACGTTGGCGGCCTGGCTGAGGTTGATGTCGAGGAACCGCTCGTAGTGACCGATGTCGAGGTCGGTCTCAGCACCGTCGTCGGTCACGAAGACCTCGCCGTGCTGGAACGGGTTCATCGTGCCCGGGTCCACGTTCAGGTACGGGTCGAGCTTCTGCATGACCACGCGGAGTCCGCGTGCTGTCAGCAGGTTGCCGAGGCTGGCGGCCGTGAGCCCCTTGCCCAACGAGGAAACGACACCACCAGTCACGAAGATGTGCTTGGTCGTGTCGTCTGAGTTCTGTGCGCCGCGTTCTTCCACCACGGGCTTGTAGTCTAACCGACTCATTTGTGGATTCGCCGTGCGTCGCGATCGTGTCGAGGCGGATGCCTCGGCGAATCGCCCTCGGTCGCCCCCGGGGTCGCCTCGGACTCGCATCCGGGACCCCCGTGAACGGGCGCCTCGCGGGGCGCCGTTGCGCCCGCGCGTCGGCCGGCCCGCACCGTCGTCAGGCGGCGCGCTCGGCGGCGATCTCGAGCAGCTCTCGCGCGTGGGCGAGCCCGCTCTCGGAATCGGCGAGCCCCGACAGGAGCCGGGCCATCTCGGCCTCCCGCTCGGTGCCCGCCAGCTGGCGCACGCTCGACGCCGTCACCCGCCCGTCGGTGCCCTTGACCACGCTCAGGTGGTTCGTCGCGAACGCGGCGACCTGGGCGAGGTGCGTGACGACGATGACCTGCGACCGCTCGGCGAGTCGGGCGAGCCGCCGGCCGATCTCGATCGCCGCGGCGCCGCCGACCCCCGCGTCGACCTCGTCGAACACGAACGTCGGCACGGGGTCGGCACCCGCGATCACGACCTCGATCGCGAGCATCACCCGGGACAGCTCACCACCCGACGCGCCCTTCGACACCGATCGGGGCTCGGCACCCGGATGCGGCCGCAGCAGGATCGCGACGTGGTCGCGGCCGTGCACGGTCGGCTCGGGCGCCGGCTCGACGCCGACGTGGAGCTCGGCGTCGGGCATCGCGAGCGCGGCGAGCTCGGCGGTCACCGCCGTGGCGAGGCGTGCGGCCGCGTCGGTGCGGAGCGCCGTCACGCGGTCGGCGAGCTCGTCGACCGCGGCGCGGCCGCTCGCGACGGATGCCTCGAGCTCGGCGATCCGGTCGTCGTCGCCGTCGAGCTCGACGAGCCTGAGGCCGCCGCTGCGCCGGAACTCGAGCACGTCGTCGAGCGTCCCGCCGATGCGGCGGGCGAGCCCGGTGAGCAGCGCGCGCCGCTCCTGCACGACCTCGAGCTCGCGTGCGCCGTCGGCGTCGAGCCCGACGAGGTAGCCCGACAGGTCGGCGGCGGCGTCGGCGAGCAGGAAGCCCGCGTTCTGCAGCGCCTCGGCGATCGGCTCGAGCGCCGCATCGTGCGGCGCCATCCGCTCCACGTGGCGGCGTGCGCTCTCGACGAGGGTGATCGCGTCGGGCGCGTCGTCGAGCGCGGCCTCCGACGAGACGAGCTCGTGCGCCTGCGCGGCGGCGAGGCGGAGGTCCTCGAGGTTGGTGAGCCGGTCGGCGCGTTCCTGCAGCTCGACGTCCTCGCCGGGCTGCGGGTCGGCGGCCTCGATCTCCTCGAGTGCCGCCCGGAGCTCGTCGGCCTCGCGCAGTCGGGCGTCGTGGGCCTCCCGCAGCGCCTCGAGCTCGGCGGCGTCGGCACGCCAGGCCTCGAACGCCACCCGGTACTCGGCCAGCGCTGCCTGGAGCGGGCCGCCGCCGAAGCGATCCAGCGCGTCGCGCTGCGCGACGGTCGACCGGAGTCGCTGCTGGTCGGCCTGTCCGTGCACGACGACGAGTTCGTCGCCGAGATCGGCCAGCACGCCGACGGGCGCGCTCCGGCCGCCGACGACCGCCCGGCTGCGCCCCTCCGCCGACACCGATCGGCCGAGCAGCAGCTCGCCGGCCTCGATCTCACCGCCCGCCTCCTCGACCCGGTCGCGGACGGCCTCCGGCACGTCGGGCAGGAGCCAGCGCCCCTCGACCCAGGCCTGCTTGGCACCCGATCGGATCGTGCCCGCGTCGCCGCGTGCGCCGAGCAGCAGGCCGAGCGCGGTGACCACCATGGTCTTGCCGGCGCCGGTCTCGCCGGTGACCGCGGTGAACCCCGGCCCGAGCGGCAGGCTGGCCTCGGCGATCACGCCGAGGTCGCGGATCCCGAGTTCCTCGATCATCGCGGCCCTCGCTCTCGGTGGCGCTCGGTCATGGTGTCCTCACTCTTCGTCGCCCTCGTCGCCGGGGCTTCCGTCGTTCGCGGACGCATGCCCGCCCCTCAGTCGCGACCGGCCGGTCCGCGCCAGCCGGTGACGGGCAGCGCGAACTTGTTGACCAGGCGATCGGTGAACGGCGCCTCGTGCAGCCGGGCGAGCCGGACGGGCACGGGCGACCGGCGCACGATGACGCGCGCGCCGGGCGGCAGGTCGAACGTGCGCCGGCCGTCGCACCAGATCACGGCGGCGGCCTCGGTGCGCTGCAGCACCTCGATCGCGAGCGACGACTCGGGCCCGACGACGATCGGCCGCGCGAACAGCGCGTGCGCGCTGAGCGGCACCATCAGCAGCGCCTCGACGCTTGGCCACACGACCGGGCCACCGGCCGAGAAGGAGTACGCCGTCGAACCGGTGGGCGTCGAGACGACGACGCCGTCGCAGCCGAACGACGACAGCGGCCGCCGGTCGACCTCGATCACGACCTCGAGCATGCGCTCGCGCTCGGCCTTCTCGACCGTCGCCTCGTTGAGCGCCCAGCTCTCGTAGACGATCTCCTCGCCGGCCTTCACGCGCACGGACAGCGTCATGCGCTCCTCGACGACGTAGTCGCGGGCGAGTGCCCGTGAGATCGTGTAGTCGAGGTCGTCCCGCTCGCTCTCGGCGAGGAAGCCGACGTGGCCGAGGTTCACGCCGAGCAGCGGCACCGGATGCTCGCGGGTCAGCTCCGCCGCCCGCAGGATCGTGCCGTCGCCGCCGAGCACGATCGCGAGCTCGATGCCGTCGACGTCGACCTCCTCGAGCCGGCCGACGCGGCCGTTCAGGTCGGGCACGAAGGCGTGCACGTCGTCCCAGTGCTCCTCGGCGATCACGGGCGTCGCGCCGGCCGCGAGCAGCTGCGCGCAGACCTCGCGAGTCGCCTCGAGCGCCGCGGATCGACCGGTGTGGGCGACCACGAGGAAATGCCGTGAACCGTTCACGCGTGGGCGCCTCCCGTCAACAGCTCGACCCGACCCATCCATTCTGACGGATCGGAGGTCGCCACCTCCCCGAGGTGCACGAGGAACTCCTGATTCCCGTGCGTGCCCGCGATTGGGGAGGAGAGCACGCCGCCGACGCGGAGCCCGAGGTCGAACGCCGCCCACAGCACGCCCATCACGGCGTCGGCGCGCAGCGCCGCATCGCGGACCACGCCCTCGCGCACCCCGCCGCGCCCGACCTCGAACTGCGGCTTCACGAGCAGCACGAAGTCCGCGCCGTCGACCGCCGTCGCGCGGAGCGCGGGCAGCACGGTCGTCAGCGAGATGAACGAGAGGTCCGCGGTGACGACGGACGGGCGTTCGTCGACCCCGGTGAGGGCGGCGAGCTTCGCCGCGTCGAGGTCGCGCACGTTGCATCCCTCGACGGCGACGAGGCCCGGCGCCTCGGCGACCTCCGCGGCGAGCTGGCCGTGGCCGACGTCGACCGCGAGCACGGCCCTCGCCCCGCGTTCGAGCAGCACCTGGCTGAACCCGCCCGTCGACGCGCCCGCGTCGAGCGCGACGCGATCGCGCGGGTCGACGCCGAACCCGTCGAGGGCGGCGATCAGCTTGTGCGCGGCCCGGCTGACGTAGTGGTCCGGCGCGTCGACCTCGAGGCGCGCGCCCTCGGGCACGCGGAACGAGGCCTTGACGACCGGCTTGCCGTCGACGCGCACGGCACCGGCGGCGATGAGCGTGGCCGCGTGCGTGCGCGAGCGTGCCAAGCCGGCCTCCGCGAGCGCGGAGTCGAGGCGGGAGTCGGCCATGCCTCAGCCGTCGCCGCGGGTCGGGTCGGAGTGCTCGAGCGCCTCGCGCAGCCGATCGGCGAGCGAGTGGTACCGCGGCGCGCGTTCGGCGAGCGGCAGCTCCTCGATGTCGCCCAGCTCGGCCGCCGCCTCGGCGGGGTCGCGCCCGGGCACGTCGGATGACTCGTCGAAGCTCACGGCTCCACGCTACCCCGCACGTCCGACGTGGAGCGCTCCCCCGCCGCGGTCATCGGTAGAGGCGCTCGGGCACGTCCAACGCGTGGATCGACGCGCCCGACCCCCAGACCACCGCGCAGCCGGCGCGGAGCAGGTCGAGCTCGTCGCGACCCTCGTCGACGACGACGACCCGGTTGCCGTCGAGCTTCACGCGGGCATCGCCCACGCGGACTCCGCCCCGGCTCTGCTCCACCTCGGGGTACGGGAGGTGCAGGCCGCGCAGGTCGCCCAGGATGTACGTCGGCCGGCTCGCCGCGTCGGCGGCGAGCAGCTGCTTGGCCCGGTCGATGCCGGTGAGCACGACGGCCGAGCGCATGCCCGCGCGGTTCGCACCCAGGATGTCGGTGTCGAGCCGGTCGCCGACGATGAGCGGGGACTCCGCCGCGAACCGATCGCGCGCCTCGTCGAAGATCGGCGTCTCCGGCTTGCCGGCCACGAGCGGGAAGCGCCCGACGGCCGTGTGCACCGCCGACACGAGCGTGCCGTTCCCCGGTGCGACGCCGCGGGCCACGGGGATCGTCCAGTCCATGTTGGTGGCGATCCACGGGATGCCGTGCTCGTCGGCGAAGCCGCCGGCGTTCAGTGCGAACGCGGCCTCGGCGAGCTGTGCCCAGCCGATCTCGGGCGTGAACCCCTGCACGACCGCCTGCGGCGCGTCGTCGGCGGAGCGCGTCACCCGATACCCGTGCCGCTCGAGCTCGGTGGTGATGCCTTCGCCGCCGACGACGAGCACGAGTGCACCGTCGGGCACGACGCCGGCCAGCAGCCGCATGGCGGCCTGCGGCGAGGTCACCACGTCGGTCGGTGCGACCTCGAGGCCGAGCTCCTCGAGGTGTCGGGCGACGGATGCATCGCTCCGCGACGCGTTGTTCGTGATGTAGCCGACGGCCCGGTCGCGCTTCGCGAGATTCAGGCTCTCGACCGCGTGCGGGATCGCCGTCGGTCCGGCGTACACGACGCCGTCGAGGTCGGCGAGCAGCGCGTCGACGCCGTCGAGCGGCGCGTGGCCCTCGGCACGCGTGCGGAACAGCCCCATCTAGCGCGCCTCGTCCGCGGCGTCGTCGTCGAGCCCGGCCGTCTCCTCAAGGATGGCGGCGACCTCGGGCTCGATCGCGTCCTCCGGCGCGGCCTCGACGAGGTCGGCGTCGCCGTCCTCGGCAGCCTCGGCCTCGGGCACGGATGCCTCGTCGCCTGCGGGTGCGTCGGCGTCATCGGCCTCCGCCGGAGCGGCGTCGTCATCCTCGATCTCGAGTTCGACCTCGTCCTCGTCCTCGGTCTCGAGTCCGTCCTCGGTCTCGAGTTCGTCCTCGGTCTCGAGTTCGTCCTCGGTCTCGAGTTCGAGCTCCTCGAGCTCGATCACCTCGAAGATCTCCGCCTCAGCCGGACCCTCGAGCGCGTCGGCCGCGCGCTCGGCGAGCACGAGCCACTCGGCCGCCTCGGCTCCGCGTCCGAGCTCGCCGAGCACCTCGGCGTAGGCCGCGAACAGCGCCGGGCTGTAGCTGAAGGCGCGATTCCGGTCGAGTTGCGGGATCTCGAGCTCCGCGAGCGCGAGCTCCGGCTGCTCCAGGTCGAGACGAGCGCCGGACATCGCGATGGCGAGGCCCACCTGCACGCTCGCGGGCAGCGTGGTGCGGTCGACCGACCGTCCGAGCTCGAGGGCCCGGTCGGGGCGGCCGACGCCACGCTCGCTGTCGACCATCAGCGGGAGCTGGTCGTTGTGGCCGGAGATACGGCGGTACGTCCGGAGCTCGCGGAGCGCCAGCGCGAAGTCGCCGGTCTCGTACGCCGTGATCGCGAGCGTCTCGCGGACCACCGCCACCCGGCCGCCGCGGCGTGCCGCAGCGAGGGCGTGCCGATGCGCGAGCTCCGGGTCCTCGGGGAGGATCTCCGCGGCCGCGGCGAGGTGCAGCGCGACCCACTCGGCGTTCTCCTTGTTGAGCGTCTTGAGTTCGGCGAACGCCTCCTTGCCGAGCGACCGCGTGGTCAGGTGCGCCGGCACGCGAGGGTCGTCGTGACGCGGACGCGAGTCGCGATCGTCGTGCCGGTCATCGCGCCGGTCGTCGCGGTCGTAGCGCCGAGGGCCCTCGTGCCGGCCACCGTCGGGACGTCCGCCGCCGTGCCGGCGGTCGCCCGCCCCGCCACGACGTTCGTACGGGGCACGCCCGTCCTCGCCTCCGCGCGACCAGGAGCCGCCGCGTCCGCCGCCGGCGACGCTGCGCGAGGCTCCGCCCCGTGGAGCACCGGCATCGGTACGACGCGGGTCGCGGCGGTCGCCGCGCGGGCCGTCGTCGTGACGCGGCCGGGGCGTACCCTCCCGCCGGTCGCCCGCGCGAGCCGGGCGATCGTTGCTCCAGCTGCGGTCGTTCGACCGGGCGCCATCGCCTGCGGGGCGACGCGAGCCGTCACGGGACCCGGAGGCGGAGTCCGAACGGTAGGGGCGGTCGCTCCGCCGGCCATCCGAGCCGCCCGACGGCCCCCGTCCCTTCGCGCCGTAGCGGTCGTTGCCACGCTCGTCGGTACGCCCGCGGTCACGCGAGCCATACCGGTCGGAACCCGACCGATCCCGGTCGCCCGAGCCGTAGCGACGTTCACCCGAACCGGAACGGTCCCGGTCGCCCGAGCCGTACCGGCGCTCGCCCGAGCCCGCGCGATCCCGGTCGCCGTACCGACGCTCACCCGAACCGGAACCCGAACGATCTCGGTCGCCGTACGGACGCTCACCCGAACCGGAACCCGAACGATCTCGGTCGCCCGAGCCATACCGGCGCTCGCCCGAGCCCGCGCGATCCCGGTCGCCGTACCGACGCTCACCCGAACCGGAACCCGACCGATCCCGGTCGCCCGAACCGTACCGACGCTCACCCGAACCGGAGCGGTCGTTCGAGCCGTATCGGTCGTCGCGGCGCGGACGGTCGTCTCGGCCGCCGCGGTCGTCGCGATACGGGCGGTCCGACGACCGGCGCGGAGCGCCGCTGCCTCCGCCATGGTGCCGCGCCTCGGAGCCTCCACGACTCGCGCCGTGATGGCCGGCGGACTCGGCGCGCCTGGGGCGGCGGGACGCCTCGTCATCTGGTCGGCGCTGGCTGGAGTCGCTCACGAGGGGTCCTATCGTCAGGGAGTCCGGAACGGACTCAACCGTATCGGGCGCGCACATCGGCCGCCCGGAAAATGCAGAAAGGGGCCTACCCGTAATCGGGTGGCCCCTCTCTGGAATGATTGTCCGGCGGTGTCCTACTCTCCCACAGGGTCGCCCCTGCAGTACCATCGGCGCTGCGAGTCTTAGCTTCCGGGTTCGGAATGTGTCCGGGCGTTTCCCTCGCGCTATGGCCGCCGAAACTCTGTCACTCGCACACCAACGCTGGGGTTGGTGTGGGTGGTTTCGGTCACCACCCCGGTCCGTGTTGCCACGTGGGGTGGGAAGTCTGTGTTGTGTTGTTGGGTTCGTCTGTCGGGAACCACATGGTGGACGCGAGTCATCAGGCCATACACACCAGCCTTTACAAACGGTGTGTATGTAGTGAGTTTTCAAGTTATCGGCTTATTAGTACCGGTCAGCTGCACAAGTCGTTAGTCCTTGCTTCCACATCCGGCCTATCAACCCAGTCGTCTACTGGGAGCCTCTCCCCCGAAGGGATGGAAATCTCATCTCGAGGCCGGCTTCCCGCTTAGATGCTTTCAGCGGTTATCCATCCCGAACGTAGCTAACCAGCGGTGCTCCTGGCGGAACAACTGGCACACCAGAGGTTCGTCCAACCCGGTCCTCTCGTACTAGGGTCAGATCCTCTCAAATTTCCTGCGCGCGCAGAGGATAGGGACCGAACTGTCTCACGACGTTCTAAACCCAGCTCGCGTACCGCTTTAATGGGCGAACAGCCCAACCCTTGGGACCTACTCCAGCCCCAGGATGCGACGAGCCGACATCGAGGTGCCAAACCATGCCGTCGATATGGACTCTTGGGCAAGATCAGCCTGTTATCCCCGAGGTACCTTTTATCCGTTGAGCGACAGCGCTTCCACAAGCCACTGCCGGATCACTAGTCCCGACTTTCGTCCCTGCTCGACCTGTCAGTCTCACAGTCAAGCTCCCTTGTGCACTTACACTCGCCACCTGATTGCCAACCAGGTTGAGGGAACCTTTGGGCGCCTCCGTTACTCTTTGGGAGGCAACCGCCCCAGTTAAACTACCCACCAGGCACTGTCCCTGAACCGGATCACGGTTCGAAGTTAGATATCCAGAGTGACCAGAGTGGTATTTCAACAATGACTCCACGAACACTGGCGTGCCCGCTTCAAAGTCTCCCACCTATCCTACACAAGCCACACCGAACACCAATACCAAGCTGTAGTAAAGGTCACGGGGTCTTTCCGTCCTTCTGCGCGTAACGAGCATCTTTACTCGTACTGCAATTTCGCCGAGTTCGCGGTTGAGACAGCTGGGAAGTCGTTACGCCATTCGTGCAGGTCGGAACTTACCCGACAAGGAATTTCGCTACCTTAGGATGGTTATAGTTACCACCGCCGTTTACTGGGGCTTAAATTCTCAGCTTCGCCTTGCGGCTAACCGGTCCTCTTAACCTTCCAGCACCGGGCAGGCGTCAGTCCGTATACATCGTCTTGCGACTTGGCACGGACCTGTGTTTTTAGTAAACAGTCGCTTCCCACTGGTCTCTGCGGCCCTGCAGCGCTTCCTGGAGCAAGTCCATTCACGCCTCAGGCCCCCCTTCTCCCGAAGTTACGGGGGCATTTTGCCGAGTTCCTTAACCACGATTCTCTCGATCTCCTTAGTATTCTCTACCTGACCACCTGAGTCGGTTTGGGGTACGGGCGGCTGGAACCTCGCGTCGATGCTTTTCTCGGCAGCATAGGATCACCCACTTTTCATCCGCATCGCGTCTCAGCCATCACGAGTCGCGGATTTGCCTACGACTCGGCCTACACGCTTGCCCCGGGTCAACCATCGCCCGGGTTGGGCTACCTTCCTGCGTCACACCTGTTATCACGCTCACCGCACCAGACCGGGTCCCACGCTCCCCATCCCGGTGCCCCCGAAGGGACGATGGAATGGTTCGGATGGTTAGCATTACTGGATTGGTGTGGGCGGTTCTTCGCCGGTACGGGAATATCAACCCGTTGTCCATCGACTACGCCTGTCGGCCTCGCCTTAGGTCCCGACTTACCCAGGGAAGATTAGCTTGACCCTGGAACCCTTGGTCTTCCGGAGGACGGGTTTCTCACCCGTCTTTCGCTACTCATGCCTGCATTCTCACTCGTGTGCCGTCCACGGCTGGTTTCCACCGCCGCTTCACCCGGCACACGACGCTCTCCTACCCATCCACACGACTGGACCACGAAGGCCTATCGATTGTATGAATGCCACGACTTCGGTGGCGTGCTTGAGCCCCGTTACATTGTCGGCGCGGAATCACTTGACCAGTGAGCTATTACGCACTCTTTCAAGGGTGGCTGCTTCTAAGCCAACCTCCTGGTTGTCTGTGCAACTCCACATCCTTTCCCACTTAGCACGCGCTTAGGGACCTTAGTCGGTGGTCTGGGTTGTTTCCCTCTCGACGATGAAGCTTATCCCCCACCGTCTCACTGCTGCGCTCTCACTTACCGGCATTCGGAGTTTGGCTGACGTCAGTAACCCGTTGAGGCCCATCGGCCATCCAGTAGCTCTACCTCCGGCAAGAAACACGCAACGCTGCACCTAAATGCATTTCGGAGAGAACCAGCTATCACGAAGTTTGATTGGCCTTTCACCCCTATCCACAGCTCATCCCCTCCATTTTCAACTGAAGTGGGTTCGGTCCTCCACGACGTCTTACCGTCGCTTCAACCTGGCCATGGATAGATCACTTCGCTTCGGGTCTAGGACCTGCGACTGAATCGCCCTATTCAGACTCGCTTTCGCTACGGCTCCCCCACACGGGTTAACCTCGCCACAGATCACTAACTCGCAGGCTCATTCTTCAAAAGGCACGCCGTCACAGTAACAAGACTGCTCCGACGGTTTGTAAGCAAACGGTTTCAGGTACTATTTCACTCCCCTCCCGGGGTACTTTTCACCTTTCCCTCACGGTACTTGTCCGCTATCGGTCATCTGGGAGTATTTAGGCTTATCAGGTGGTCCTGACAGATTCACACGGGATTTCTCGGGCCCCGTGCTACTTGGGATACCTCTCCGGCCGGCCAGACATTTCGACTACGGGACTCACACCCACTCCGGTACGGCTTTCAATCCGTTTCGTCTATACCTGACACGTCACCGCGGCAGTCCGGCAGAACTGCCTGAAAGGTCCCACAACCCCGACCATGCAACCCCTGCCGGGTATCACACATGACCGGTTTAGCCTCTTCCGCTTTCGCTCGCCACTACTCACGGAATCACGGTTGTTTTCTCTTCCTGTGGGTACTGAGATGTTTCACTTCCCCACGTTCCCTCTACCCGCCCTATATATTCAGGCGGGAGTCACCAGGTCACCCAAAGGGCCTGGCGGGGTTTCCCCATTCGGAAATCCTCGGATCACAGCTCGTTTATCAGCTCCCCGAGGCTTATCGCAGATTACGACGTCCTTCTTCGGCTCCAGATGCCAAGGCATCCACCGTTTGCTCTTAAAACTTGAAATCACATGAGTTTCAGAAACCACCACCCCAAAGGGCGGCGGTGACCAATGATTAGTCAGAACACCACCCGAAGGTGATGTCCAGAACAAATCTTTGTGAAACCACACACCACCACCACCCCGAAAGGCGACGACGATGCGAGTTTCTAAGATGCTCGCGTCCACTATGTAGTTCTCAACAGACGAACAGCACCCCCACCCCCACCAACCAACCGGTCAGCAGTCATGAAGGCCTGCAAGAGTCCAACACCCGACTCCGAAGAGCCGCGCCCGGTCCCTCAGGACCCAACAGCGTGCACGTGCCGGCCTCACCAACCCGAACCGTTCCAACCCCCGAAGAGGCGTACTAAACCCGAATCAACTCGAACCGGCACCTATGTCAATGTTCCACCCATGAGCACCCAGCAGAACACATTCGGTCCTGATCTGGGCACCTGGAACCAGCAAGCTGGTCCAGTGCTCCTTAGAAAGGAGGTGATCCAGCCGCACCTTCCGGTACGGCTACCTTGTTACGACTTAGTCCTAATCACCGATCCCACCTTCGACGGCTCCCTCCCACAAGGGGTTAGGCCACCGGCTTCGGGTGTTACCGACTTTCATGACTTGACGGGCGGTGTGTACAAGGCCCGGGAACGTATTCACCGCAGCGTTGCTGATCTGCGATTACTAGCGACTCCGACTTCATGAGGTCGAGTTGCAGACCTCAATCCGAACTGAGACCGGCTTTTTGGGATTCGCTCCGCCTTACGACATCGCAGCCCTTTGTACCGGCCATTGTAGCATGCGTGAAGCCCAAGACATAAGGGGCATGATGATTTGACGTCATCCCCACCTTCCTCCGAGTTGACCCCGGCAGTCTCACATGAGTCCCCACCATAACGTGCTGGCAACATGCGACGAGGGTTGCGCTCGTTGCGGGACTTAACCCAACATCTCACGACACGAGCTGACGACAACCATGCACCACCTGTAACCGAGTGTCCAAAGAGTTCCACATTTCTGCGGCGTTCTCGGTCATGTCAAGCCTTGGTAAGGTTCTTCGCGTTGCATCGAATTAATCCGCATGCTCCGCCGCTTGTGCGGGCCCCCGTCAATTCCTTTGAGTTTTAGCCTTGCGGCCGTACTCCCCAGGCGGGGCGCTTAATGCGTTAGCTACGACACGGAAACCGTGGAAAGGTCCCCACATCTAGCGCCCAACGTTTACGGCGTGGACTACCAGGGTATCTAATCCTGTTCGCTCCCCACGCTTTCGCTCCTCAGCGTCAGTAAGTGCCCAGAGACCTGCCTTCGCCATCGGTGTTCCTCCTGATATCTGCGCATTCCACCGCTACACCAGGAATTCCAGTCTCCCCTACACCACTCAAGTCTGCCCGTACCCACTGCAGGCTAGAGGTTGAGCCTCTAGATTTCACAGCAGACGCGACAAACCGCCTACGAGCTCTTTACGCCCAATAATTCCGGACAACGCTCGGACCCTACGTATTACCGCGGCTGCTGGCACGTAGTTAGCCGGTCCTTTTTCTGCAAGTACCGTCAAGACCCCGAAGAGCCCCTTCTTCCTTACTAAAAGCGGTTTACAACCCGAAGGCCGTCATCCCGCACGCGGCGTTGCTGCATCAGGCTTGCGCCCATTGTGCAATATTCCCCACTGCTGCCTCCCGTAGGAGTCTGGGCCGTGTCTCAGTCCCAGTGTGGCCGGTCACCCTCTCAGGCCGGCTACCCGTCGACGCCTTGGTGAGCCATTACCTCACCAACAAGCTGATAGGCCGCGAGTCCATCCCAGACCGAAAAAACTTTCCACCCCCCACCATGCGGTGAAAGGTCATATCCGGTATTAGCTCCGATTTCTCGGGGTTATCCCAGAGTCCAGGGCAGGTTACTCACGTGTTACTCACCCGTTCGCCACTAATCCCCCCAGCAAGCTGGAGTTCATCGTTCGACTTGCATGTGTTAAGCACGCCGCCAGCGTTCGTCCTGAGCCAGGATCAAACTCTCCAAAAAAAATGGTTCCCAACAACCCGAAGGCCATCAGGGAGTTCAAATCACTGACAGAGAAACAACTGACTCAAAAATCAAATTGTCCATCAATCAAAGGAATCCCACCCACTCCGAAGAGCAGGTCGGGGTTCAAAAAATTGGCATTGAACATAGTGCACGCTGTTGAGTTCTCAAGAAACGGACGCTCACGCTTCAAGCCCCACCGAACAGTGGAACCATCAACTCGAGGCTTACGTCTCGACCCGGCAACCGAACCGAAGAGTCCGAACCGGATCCATCGAACGAAACCAGAAACCCTGGCCCGATCGGAACCGCCACCACTTGAGACCGGAGAAGCTTTCCCGCTCCTCCGCGCCTTTGGGGCAACAGATGAATACTCTACGCACGCCCCATCCATCCCGCAACTCGGGGCCGCATCCCGGGCGTGTCGCGCGCCTACCCGGCGCCTGAATCCCAGGTCAGCTGGGAGAACCATGCCTGGGACGTACCCAGCGCGCCGGCTTACGCACGGAGTCCGAATGGATGCCGGGGCTGCCGGCGCCGGGTCGTCGACCGCGCGCCGTCAGTCCGCCCAGGCGGCCGCATCCCGGCCCCACGGCCTCGGCCCGGCGCGCCACTCGAGGGGGGCGTCGAACGCGATCGCGGGCGCGGGCGTGCGGACCTCGTGTCCCCCGGTGCGAAGGATGCGGCTCGCCGCGGACCGCGCGTCGTCGTCGAGGGCCGACCCGGGCGTCGGCTCCGCGGTGCGGGGCATCCCGAGCAGTTCGGCCGCGGTGCGCCGCAGCGAGACGCGGGCGATCCGGCCGGGTGCGCCTCCACCCGTCGTCATCGAGGTGACGGCGGCCGCGAGCAGGTACCCGGTCGCATGATCGAGCGCCTGCGCGGGCAGCGCGCCGGGCGAGCCATCCGTGCCCTCGACGACCGCGATGCCGCTCGCGGCCTGGACGAGGCTGTCGAAGCCGCGCCGGTCCGCCGCGTCGCCGTCGAAGCCCCAGGCCGCGAGGGCGGCGACGACGAGGTGCGGATGCCTCGCGGTGAGCGCCTCGGGCGCGAGTCCGAGCCGCGCGAGGGCGGACGGACGGTACCCGAGCACCACGACATCGGCTCCGGCGGCGAGTTCGTCGAACCGTCGGCGCCCGGAGGCCGAGGCCACGTCGAGCAGGGCACTGCGCTTGCCGGCGCCGGTGTCGAGGTGCTGCCACTCGGGCTCGGGCAGCGCGGGCGGGTCGAGGCGCAGCACGTCCGCGCCGAGGAGCGCGAGCGTGCGGGTGGCGACCGGCCCGGCGATCACCCGGGTGAGGTCGAGCACGCGGAGGCCCGCGAGCGGAGCGCCCGGTTCGGGCCGCCGCCGATTCGAGCGCGGTACCGGGTCGCCGTCGGCGGTGCCGAGGTCGACCAGTGGACGGGCGCGGAGCGAGGCATCCGTCGCGGGGTCCTCGGGCGCGACCACGACGCAGAGCCCGCCCGCGCGCGTCACCCGGGCGGCAAGGCCGGCCGCCGCGGTGGCGGCGACCGCGGCGGCGACGTCGTCGCGACCGGCGTCGGCGGCGAGGCCGAGCACGTCGCGGAGCACCGCGGCGTGGTGCGGGTAGTTCCCGTGCGTGCGCACCCAGCCGTCGGCGGTGCGCCAGAACCCCGACAGCGGCGCCCACACGTCGGGCGCGCGGCCGTCGACCTGCACCGTCCGCTCGCTCGTGAAGGCCGACGCGATGCGGTCGCCGTCGAGGCGCACCCTCGAGGGCGCGCGCCCCGCGCCCCCCGCGCCGATCGCCCTCGGCGCGTGGTCGCCGTCGGACGCGACGACCGCGGCGAGCGAGGCCGCCGCGACGGCGCCGACGGCGAGGCCGGAGACGTCGAGGCGGGCCGGCAGCGGCGCGTCGGGCAGCGGGTCGAGCCGGTCGAGCTCGCTCGGATCGCGACCGAGGTCGCTCCAGGTCCGGCGGACGAGCGCGACCGCGGATGCCTCGGCCATCGCGCCTCCTCCCGCCGCCCCGGTGCCGGGGGCTAGCCCGCGACGAAGACGCCGGCGAGGGTCTTCTTGCCGCGCCGCAGCACGGAGACCTTGCCCGGCAGTGCGCCGGTCACGACGGCGCCCTCGTCGTCGACGCGCACGCCGTCGATCGAGACGCCGCCCTGCCCGATCGCCCGTCGCGCCTCGCCGAGGCTCGCGACGAGCCCGGTGTCGACGAGCGTCTGCACCACCGTGGCACCCGCGCCGACCTCGACGTTCGGCAGCTCCTCGAGCGCGCTGCGCAGGGTCGCGGCGTCGAGGGCGGCCAGGTCGCCCTTGCCGAACAGCGCCTCGGACGCGGCGATGACCGCAGCCGTCGCCTCGGCGCCGTGCACCAGCGTCGTCACCTCGAGCGCGAGGCGCTTCTGCGCCGCCCGACGGAAGGGCTCGGCCTCCACCTGTGCGGCGAGGTCGTCGATCTCGGCGCGGGTGAGGAACGTGAAGACCTTCAGCCGCGAGACCACGTCCTGGTCGTCGGTGTTGAGCCAGAACTGGTAGAAGCGGTACGGGCTGCACATGTCGGCGTCGAGCCAGATGGCGTTGCCCTCGCTCTTGCCGAACTTCGTGCCGTCGGAGTTCGTGATGAGCGGCGTGCCGATCGCGTGCGCCGAGGCGCCCTCGACCCGGTGGATGAGGTCGGTGCCGCTCGTGAGGTTGCCCCACTGGTCGCTGCCGCCGGTCTGCAGCACGCAGCCGTACTGGCGGAAGAGCTCGAGGAAGTCGTAGCCCTGCAGGATCTGGTAGCTGAACTCGGTGTAGCTGATGCCGGCGTCGGAGTTGAGTCGCGAGGCGACCGCGTCCTTCTTCAGCATCGTGCCGACGCGGTAGTGCTTGCCCACGTCGCGGAGGAAGTCGATGGCCGACAGGCCCGCCGTCCAGTCGAGGTTGTTGACGAGGCGCACCGCGTTGCCTCCCTCGGCGGAGAGGAAGCGCGACACCTGGCCCTGGAGGCGGCCGACCCATTCGGCGACGGTCTCCTTCGTGTTCAGGGTGCGCTCGGCGGTCGGGCGGGGGTCGCCGATGAGGCCGGTCGATCCGCCGACGAGGCCGAGGGGGTGGTGGCCGGCGAGCTGGATGCGGCGCATGGTGAGCAGCTGCACGAGGTTGCCCAGGTGCAGGCTCGGCGCGGTGGGGTCGAACCCGCAATAGAAGGTGATCGGCTCGCCCGCCAGCAGCTCCTTGAGGGCCGCCGTGTCGGTGGAGACGTGGACGAGGCCACGCCAGTTCAGCTCCTCCCAGACGTCGTCGAAGGAGTCGTCGTTCTGCTGGGAGGCGAGGATCACCGGGTCTGACACGAGTGCAAGGGTACCAGCGGCGCCACCGTCGACCCGGTCAAGCCGAAACCATTGATCAAGGCTACTCAAGTCTGTATCATTGATCATGTCGAGTTCGATTCACAGCATTGATCAGGAGGATGCCGTGTTCGTGATCACCGCCGACCAGGTCGGCAGCCGCCACGGCGACGACCTCGCCGCCGACCTCATCGCGCTCCTCACCGCCGCCCACGGCGACGACCTGCTCCTGCCGCCGGACCAGACAGCCGGCGACGAGGTGCAACTGCTCACCGACTCGGCCGACGCCGCGCTCGGCCTCGCCCTCGCCGCCACCAGGACGGGCGACTGGAGCGTCGGCATCGGCGTCGGCGACATCCGGATGCCCCTCCCCGACGCGGTGCGCAAGGCCGGCGGCCCCGCGTTCATCGCCGCACGCGACGCGGTCGAGGCCGCGAAGAAGGCCGACGGCCGCATCGCCCTGCGAGCCGGCCGCCCGGAGGCCGCCGACGAGGCGGCACGCGTGGAATCGCTGCTCCGGCTCCTGGTGCTCCTCCGCGACCGGCGCAGCGACCCGGGCTGGGAGGTCGTCGACCTCGTGGCCGACGGCCGCCCGCAGAAGGCCGCGGCCGCCCGGCTCGCCATCACGCCGGCCGCGGTGAGCGCCCGGTTGAAGGCCGCGCAATGGCGGGCCGAGCAGGACGCCCGCCCCGCCGTCGCACACCTGCTCGCCGCCCTCGACACGCGGGCGTCCGAGGCATCCGCCTGACCCCACCGCCACGTCGGCCGCCATCGCTACACTGGCGGAGCCGCGGCCCCGAGCGCCGCGCGGAAGGAGCGCCGTGCAGTTCGTCGACATCGCGGACGTCATCGCCTGGATCGTCCTCATCCCCGCGCTGGCCGCCGCTGCCGTGCTCTCCCTCATCGCGTTCCTGCGCCCGCGCCCCCTGCTCACGTGGCTCGGTGCGGGAGCCATCGTCATGGCGGTCCTCGCGGCCGCCTCGCTGTCGGCGCCGGTGCCCCTCCTCGGGGGCATCGTCGGCGTGCTGGCGTTCACCGCGGCCGTGCTCGGCGGCGGCCCCGCCGCGCACACGGCCCTCGCGCTCGCGATGGGTCCGTCGGTCACTCCGGGCCTGCACGGCGGCATCCTCGTCGCCGACCGCGTCACGCCGGGCGACGCCGTGATTCCCCCGCCGCGACGCGAGGTGCTGCGCGGCGGACTCACCATCGGCGTGCTCGAGCGCGTCGCGTCGGCCGGCGCGATCATCATCGGCTTCCCCGAGGCGATCGCGATCGTCGTCGCCGTCAAGGGCGTCGGCCGGTTCACCGAGCTCGAGGCGCCCGAGGCGCGCGAGCGGTTCATCATCGGCACCCTCGCCAGCCTCACCTGGGCGGGCGCGGCGGCCTTCGCCGCCCACCTCGCGCTCCGGTAGGCGCACCGAGTCGTCAGTCGTGCGACTTCGCGTGCCGCCGGTACGGCGACACACCGGGATCGCCCGGAACGGCGAACCGCCACGCGAACGCCGCTCCCCCTCCCGCGCCACTCACGCCGGTGCGCGGCGTCGCGACGAAGGCCGGCGGGACCACCGGAACCCGCAGCCCGAACGGCGGAGCGAGCAGATCGGCGCCGCTCGCCGCGAGCGGCACGCCCAGCGCCACCGCGAGGCGGGCCGGTCCGCGCGCGAGGTCGCGATCGGATGCCCCGTGCCGGTGCATCCGCGCGACGTCGAGCCCCTCGACGATGGTGCCGCCGCGCAGCAGCACCGCCGACGCCGCACCGGGCACGCCGGCCACCACGTTCAGGCACACGTGCATGCCGTAGGTGAAGTACGCGTAGAGGTGCCCTGCCTCGCCGAACATCGGCGCGTTGCGCGCCGTCCGGCCGCGGAACGCATGCGAACCCGGATCCTCGCCCACCCCGCGGTACGCCTCGACCTCGCCGATCCGCACCGCGACGCGCCCGTCGGGCCCGTCGAACGAGAGCACCGCCCCGAGCAGCAGCGGCGCGAGGTCGACGGCGTCCCGCGCGAGGAACACGCGATCGGCGTCGACGAGCGCCGCGGGACCGGGCGCGGTCACGGTGGCTCCGGCCTCAGCGACCCGAGTCGGGCAGCTCGTCGACCAGGTGCCGCACGCGCTCGGCGAGCGCCGCGAACTGCTCGGCCACCCGCACCGGAGCCGTGCCGCCGACGGCGTCGCGACTCGCGACCGACCCCTCGACGGTGAGCACGTCGCGCACGTCCGGCGTGAGCCGCGCGTCGATCGCCGCCAGCGCGGCGTCGTCGACCTCGTCGAGCTCCAGCCCGCCCTCCTCGGCGACCCGGACGAGCGCGCCGGTGATCTCGTGGGCGTCGCGGAACGGCACGCCGCGCTTCACGAGCCACTCGGCGACGTCGGTCGCCAGCGAGTACCCGGCGGGCGCGCTCTCCGCCATGCGGTCGGTGTGGAACGTCAGCGTCGCGATCATGCCGGTGAAGGCCGGCAGCAGCACCTCGAGCGTCTCGACGGAGTCGAAGACCGGCTCCTTGTCCTCCTGCAGGTCGCGGTTGTACGCGAGCGGCAGGCCCTTCAGCGTGGTGAGCAGGCCGGCGAGGTTGCCGACCAGCCGCCCCGACTTGCCGCGCGCCAGCTCGGCGATGTCGGGGTTCTTCTTCTGCGGCATGATCGACGATCCCGTCGAGAAGCCGTCGTGCAGCGTGACGAACCCGAACTCGCGGGTGTTCCAGATGATGACGTCCTCGGCGAGGCGCGAGAGGTCGATCCCGATCATCGCGGTGACGAACGCGAACTCGGCCACGACGTCGCGGCTCGCGGTGCCGTCGAGCGAGTTCGGCACCGGGGCCGCCAGCCCGAGGTCGGCCGCGACCGACCGGGAGTCGAGGCCCAGCGTCTGCCCGGCGAGCGCGCCGCCGCCGTACGGCGAGGCATCCGCCCGCTTCGTCCAGTCGACCAGTCGCTCGAGGTCGCGGGACAGCGCCCACCCGTAGGCGAGCAGGTGGTGCGCGAGCAGCACCGGCTGCGCGTGCTGCAGGTGGGTGCGCCCCGGCATGATCGCGGTGCGGTGCGCGTCGGCCTGGGCGCTCAGCGCGTCGATCAGGTGCACGAGCTGCTGCCCGATGACGGCCGCGTGGTCCTTGAGGTACAGGCGCACGAGGGTGGCGATCTGGTCGTTCCGGCTGCGGCCGGCGCGCAGCTTGCCGCCGAGCTCGGGCCCGACCGCGGCGATGAGCGCCTGCTCGAGCGCGCCGTGCACGTCCTCGTCGGCCTCGCCCGGCTGCAGCTCGCCCGACTCGAACGCCGCCTCGACCGCGTCGAGGCCGCCGAGCATGCCCGCGAGCTCGGCATCGTCGAGGTATCCCGCCGCGGCGAGCGCCCGTGCGTGCGCCCGCGATCCCGCGAGGTCGTACGGCGCGAGCTGCCAGTCGAAGTGGGTCGACCGCGACAGGCGGGCGAGCTCCGGCGACGGGCCGCTCGCGAAGCGGGCGCCCCAGAGCGCGCCCTCGTTGGTCGTTCCGCCGTCGGTCATCGTTCGGGTCCCATCGTTTCGTCCGTGCGTTCGTTCAGTCCAGGTCGACGGGGCTCAGCCCGCCGAGCGCTCCAGCAGCCAGGCGAGCAGCGCCTTCTGGGCGTGCAGGCGGTTCTCCGCTTCATCCCAGACGACCGACTGCGGGCCGTCGATGACGTCGGCGTCGACCTCGACGCCGCGGTAGGCCGGCAGGCAGTGCAGGAAGATCGCGTCCGGGGCGGCCTGCGCCATGAGCGCGGCATCCACCTTGAAGCCCTCGTACCGGGCCAGGCGCTCGGCCTTCTCGCCCTCCTGGCCCATCGAGACGAAGGTGTCGGTCACGATGACGTCGGCCCCGGCGGCCGCGGCCGCCGCATCCGTCGTGACGAGGATCGAGCCGCCGGTCGCCTCGGCGATGCGCTCGGCGTCGGCGACGATGTCGGCCCGGGGAGCGGATGCCTCGGGCGCGCCGATGCGCACGTGCATGCCGGCCGTGGCGCCGGCGAGCAGGTAGGAGTGCGCCATGTTGCTCGCCCCGTCGCCGAGGAAGGCGACGCCGAGGCCGGCGAGCCCGCCCTTCCGCTCGCGGATGGTCTGCAGGTCGGCCAGCAGCTGGCAGGGGTGGAAGTCGTCGGACAGGGCGTTCACGACCGGCACCCGCGTGCCCTCCGCCATCTCCTCGAGCCCCGCCTGGGCGTAGGTGCGCCACACGATCGCGGCGACCATGCGCTCGAAGACGCGCGCGGTGTCGGCGATCGACTCCTTGCCCCCCAGCTGGCTCTCCTGGGTGGAGATGATGAGCGGCACGCCGCCGAGGTCGGCGATGCCGACCGCGAACGAGACGCGCGTGCGCGTCGACGTCTTGTCGAACACGACGGCGACGGTCTGCGGGCCCTCGAGGGGACGCGCGGCGAACCGGTCGGCCTTGAGGCGGGCGGCCAGGTCGAGCACCTCGGCCTGCTCGGCCGGGGTCAGGTCGTCGTCGCGGAGGAAGTGTCGGGTGGTCATGCGGGCTCCTTCGAGCGAGGTCGGTCGATCAGGCGGCGGCGTCGAGCGCGGCGCGGAAGCGCTCCGCGAACTCGTCGAGCTCCGCGTCGCCGATGATCAGCGGCGGGGCGAGCCGGATGGTGCGGTCGTTCGCCGCATTGACGATGAGGCCGGCGTCGAGCGCGGCGATCGAGACGCGTTCCGCGACCGGCTCGGCGAGCGCGACGCCGCGGAGCAGGCCGCGGCCGCGCACGGCGGTCACGAGCGGCGAGCCGAGGCCGAGGATGCGCTCGCGGAGCTGCTCCCCGCGGCGCGCGGCGTTCTCGACGAGCCCGGCCCGCTCGATCTCCCCGAGGACGGCGTTCGCCGTCGCGGTCGCGAGCGGGTTGCCGCCGAACGTCGAGCCGTGCATGCCCTTCTGGTACAGGTCGGACGCGCGACCGAAGGTGACGAGCCCGCCGATCGGGAAGCCGCCGCCGATGCCCTTCGCGATGGTGGTCGCGTCGGGCAGGATGCCCGCGTGCTGGAAGCCGAACCACTCGCCCGTGCGGCCCGCGCCGGTCTGGATCTCGTCGACGATGAGCAGGGCGCCGTGGCGCCTCGTGAGGTCGCGCGCCGCGGCGAGGTAGCCGTCGGGGAGGTCCACCACGCCGGCCTCGCCCTGGATGGGCTCGACGAACAGCGCGGCGACCGCGTCGTCCATCGCCGCCTCGAGGGCCTCGATCGTCGCCGGGATGTGCTCGACGCCGCCCGAGAGCGGCTCGAACGGCTGGCGCATGTGCGGCTTGCCCGTGAGCGCGAGCGAGCCCATGGTGCGCCCGTGGAAGGCGTCGACGAGGGCGAGCACCCTGGTGCGCGCACCGCCCGAGTTGTTCAGGCGGGCGAGCTTGAACGCGGCCTCGTTGGCCTCGGCGCCCGAGTTGCCGAACCACGCGCGGCCGGACTCCCCCGCGCCGGTCAGGCGCATGAGCCGCTCCGCGAGCTCGAGGTTCGGCTCGGTCGCGAAGTAGTTCGAGACGTGCGCGAGGGTCGCGGCCTGCTTCGAGACGGCCTCGACGAACACCGGGTGCGCGTGGCCGAGCGAGTTCACGGCGATGCCGGCGAGGAAGTCGAGGTACTCGCGGCCCTCGTCGTCCCACACGCGGGCGCCCTCGCCGCGGACGAGCAGGCGCAGCGGCCTCCCCATCGAGCGCATGATGCGGTCGTCGAACCGGTCCTGCCAGGCGGTCATGCCTGCGTCACCTCCGTGCCGATGCCCTGCTGGGTGAACACCTCGAGCAGGATGGAATGCGGGATGCGGCCGTCGATGATCGCGGCCTTGGGCACGCCGCCCTCGACCGCCTCGAGGCAGGCCGCCATCTTCGGGATCATGCCGGACTCGAGGCCCGGCAGGAGCGCCCGCAGGTCGTCCGAGTCGATCGCGGAGACGAGCGAGTCGCGGTTCGGCCAGTCGCGGTAGAGGCCGGCCACGTCGGTCAGGACGACGAGCTTCGCGGCGCCGAGCGCGACGGCGAGCGCCGCGGCGGCGCTGTCGGCGTTCACGTTCAGCGACTGGCCCGGGTGGTCGACGTCGGGCGCGATCGAGGAGACGACGGGGATGATGCCGGCGTCGAGGTGCGCGCGCACCGCGGCCGGGTCGACGGCGACGACGTCGCCGACGAGGCCGAGGTCGACCTCCTCACCGTCGATGACGACCCCGCGACGACGGCCCGTGAACAGGCCCGCGTCCTCGCCGGACACGCCGCTCGCGAGCGGGCCGTGCTCGTTCACGAGCGTGACGAGCTCGCGGTTCACCTGGCCCGTGAGGACCATCCGCACCACGTCCATCGCCTCGGGGGTGGTGACGCGGTAGCCGCCGCGGAACTCGCTCTCGATGCCGAGCCGCTCGAGCATCGCCGAGATCTGGGGTCCGCCGCCATGCACGACGACCGGCTTGATGCCCGCGTAGCGGAGGTACACCATGTCCTCCGCGAACGCGCGCTGCAGCTCGGGGCTGACCATCGCGTTGCCGCCGAACTTGACGACGATCGTCTCGCCGTGGAACCGCTTCAGCCACGGCAGGGACTCGATGAGCGTGGCCGCCTTCTCGGCGGCGCTGCGGGATCTCAGGTCTTCGTCGGTCATCTCAGCTCGCGTAGGCGCTGTTCTCGTGCACGTAGTCGTGCGTGAGGTCGTTGGTCCAGATGGTGGCGGATGCCTCGCCGGCGTGCAGCTCGATGCGGACGTGCGTGGCGCGCGGGGCGAGGTCGACCTCGTCGCGCGGCCGGTCGGGGCCGCCGGCGTGGCAGACGCGCACCCCGTTCATCGTGACGTCGACCAGGTAGGGGTCGAACGGTGCCGACGTGGTGCCGATCGCGGCGAGCACCCGGCCCCAGTTCGGGTCGTTGCCGAAGATCGCGGCCTTGAAGAGGTTGTTGCGGGCGACGGACCGCCCGACCTCGACGGCGTCGTCCTCGGTCACGGCGCCGAGCACCTCGATCGCGATGTCGTGGCTCGCGCCCTCGGCGTCGCCCTGGAGTTGCAGCGCGAGGTCGCGGCACGCGGCGGTGACGGCCTCGGTGAACGCCGCCTCGTCGGGCGCGACGCCGGAGGCGCCGCTCGCGAGCAGGGTGACCTGGTCGTTGGTCGACATGCAGCCGTCGGAGTCGAGCCGGTCGAACGTGACCCGGGTGGCGGCGCGGAGCGCGCGGTCGAGCGCGTCGGCGGGCAGGTCGGCGTCGGTGGTGAGCACGACGAGCATCGTGGCGAGGCCGGGCGCGAGCATGCCGGCGCCCTTCGCCATGCCGCCGACCGACCAGCCGTCGCCGGCCACGACGACGGTCTTCGGCTTCGTGTCGGTGGTCATAATGGCCCGCGCGGCGTCGGCCCCGCCGTCGGCGGAGAGGCGGTTCACCGCGGAGAGCACGCCCTCCTCGAGGATCTCCCCGTCGAGCTGCTCGCCGATGAGCCCGGTCGAGCAGACGAGCACGTCGCCCGCCGACGCGCCGAGCGCCGACGCGGCGGCCTCGGCGGTGCCGTGCGTGACCTGGAAGCCCTGGGTGCCGGTGAAGCAGTTCGCACCGCCCGAGTTCAGGACGACCGCGGCGACCACGCCGTCGGCGATGGCCTGCTGCGACCAGAGGATGGGGTTCGCCTTCGCCCGGTTCGACGTGAACACGGCGGCGGCGGCCTGCGACGGGCCGCGGTTGACGACGACGGCGAGGTCGAGCGCCCCGGAGCGCTTGATGCCGGCGGCGATGCCGGCCGCCTCGAATCCGGCGGGGGCGGTGACGGTCACGGGGCGACTCCGTTCACGGGCAGGCCGGTGGACTCGGCGAGCCCCAGCGCGAGGTTGGCGGACTGGATGGCGGCACCGGCGGTGCCCTTGACGAGGTTGTCGACGGCGGCGACCACGACGACCCGGCCCGCGGCCTCGTCGACCGCGAGCCCGAGGAGGGCCGTGTTCGCGCCGACCACGTCGGCGGTGCGCGGGAACTGCCCCTCGGGGAGGAGCTGCACGAACGTCTCCCCCGCATACGCGTCCTCCCAGGCCGCGCGGACGGTCGCAGCATCCGTGCCGGGCACGATGCGGGCCGTCGAGGTCGCGAGGATGCCGCGCGCCATGGGCACCAGCAGCGGGGTGAACGAGATGGTCGGCGCGGCGGCGCCGGCCCAGCGGAGCGCCTGCTGGATCTCCGGGATGTGGCGGTGCACGCCGCCGACCGAGTACGGGTTCGCCGAGCCGAGGATCTCGGACGCGAGCAGGTGGGCCTTGAGGCTCTTGCCGGCACCGGAGGGGCCGACGGCGAGCACGGTGACCAGGTCGGCGGCCTCGATCACGCCGGCGCGGATGCCGGGGGCGAGCGACAGCGCGACCGTCGACGCGTTGCAGCCGGGCGCGGCGATGCGGCGCGCCTTCGCGAGCCGGTCGCGCTGCGTGCCGCTCAGCCGCGGCAGCTCGGGGACGCCGTACGTCCACGCGCCGTGGTGGTCGCCGCCGTAGAACGCGGCCCAGTCGGCGGCGTTCTCGAGCCGGTGGTCGGCGCCGCAGTCGATGACGAGCGTGTCGTCGGGCAGTTCGGCGGCGATCGCGCCGGAGGCGCCGTGCGGCAGGGCGAGGAAGACGATGTCGTGCCCGGCGAGCGTCTCGGCGGACGTCTCCTTCAGCGTGAGGTGCGTGTAGCCCCGCAGGTGCGGCTGCACCGAGACGAGCGGCTGCCCCGCGTTCGAGTGCGCCGTGACGGTGCGGACCTCGAACTCGGGGTGGTCGGCGATGAGGCGAAGGATCTCTCCTCCGGCGTACCCGGATGCGCCGGAGACGGCGACGGAGTAGGTCATGGAACCACCTTATGGTCTGTGCGGATGGGGGTCGGATCCGGCGACCCCCGCACAGCACGGCGGATCACGCCGTCGCGGAGGTCGCCTCGATTCGGCGCACGCCACGGCGTCGGCGCGCGACGACGGACTGCGTCGCGATGGGCCGGGTGGTGGGCATGCAGCGACCCTAGCGGGCGCTCGGCGGGCGTCGCAAACCGGCTGCGTCGCGCGGCGTCGCGCGGTGCGTGCCGAGGGTCAGGCGGATGCCTCGCGCCAGACGGCACCGATGAGCTCCTCGAGCGCGTCGAGGTCGATCGAGGACAGCCGGCCGGTGTAGACGCATCCGGCACCGAGTCGGACCTTGCCGAGCGCGGCGACCACGTCTTCGGTGCCCGGTCGCTGGAGCCCGTACAGCGACATCGAGGCCTTGCGCGGCGAGAAGCCGACGACCATCCAGTCGCCCTCGCGGCCGGAGGCGTACCGGTAGTGCTCCAGTCCGTAGCCGACGATCGACGGTCCCCACATGACGGCGTCGGTGCCGGTGACCCGGTCGAACAGCTCGCGGAGCGCGAGGCCGTCCTCGCGGCGGCCCGGATGCTCGACCGCGTCGAGGAAGGCGCCGACGGACTCGGCGGTCGGCTTCGTCTGAGGTTCGGCCATGCCTCAGGGTACGTCGCGATCCGAGAAACTCCGAGAAAGATCGAGAAACTCCGGAAACGCCTTCCCCCGATCGGGGCCGTTGCTAGCCTGCCGCTCGGAAAGCGCTTTCTAGCCCGGACGACGGCGTCGGGGCGGCGCGACGTCGAAGGAGACGACCCGCATGCAACGACGATGGATGGCGGCGACCGCGATGCTGGGCAGCGTCGCGATCGCCCTCGCAGGCGCCCCAGCCGCGATCGCCGACCGGGGCGACGACCGCCTCGATCGCGACCGCCAGGCGCTCGCCCGGGAGGTGCTCGCACCCGGCGACGGGTGGGCCTCCGCCGGTGCCGGCACCACCGGCGGCGCGGCCGCGAGCCCCGACCGGGTCGTGACCGTCTCGACCCGCGCCGAACTCGTCTCCGCCGTGGCCGGTGACGAGCCGAAGATCGTGCTGGTGTCGGGCACCATCGACGCCAACGTCGACGACGCCGGCGCCCCGCTCGCGTGCGCCGACTACGCCCGCGGCGGGTACACGCTCGACGCGTACCTCGCCGCCTACGACCCGGCCATCTGGGGCTGGGACGCCGAGCCGTCCGGTCCCATCGAGAGCGCTCGCGCGGCGTCGATGGCCGCCCAGCGCGCCCGCATCGACATCCGCGTCGGCGCCAACACGACCATCCTCGGCCTGCCCGGTGCCGAGCTCACCGGTGCCGCCCTCCAGGTCACCGACACCCGCAACGTCATCATCCGCGGGCTCACCCTCACCGACGCGCACGACTGCTTCCCGTCGTGGGACCCGACCGACGGCGAGACCGGGAACTGGAACTCCGAATGGGACCTCCTGACGGTCAGCAACTCGACCAACGTCTGGATCGACCACAACGACCTCAGCGACGGCGACAACCTCGACGCCGACCAGCCCGAGTACTTCGGCCGGCCCTACCAGGTGCACGACGGACTCCTCGACGTGGTGCGCGGCGCCGACCTCGTCACCATCTCGTGGAACCGATTCCACGACCACGACAAGGTGATGCTCATCGGCAACAGCGACTCGCGAACCACCGACCGCGGGAAGCTCCGCGTCACCCTGCACCACAACGAGTTCCGCGACATCGGCCAGCGCGCGCCCCGCGTGCGCTACGGCCAGGTCGACGTCGTCAACAACAGCTACGTCGAGACGGGCGGCGACGACTACCCGTACGTGTACAGCTGGGGGCTCGGCATCGAGTCGCACCTCGTCGCCGAGGCGAACGCCTTCACGTTCGGGCCCGGCCTCGACCCCGCCGACGTGATCGAGGTCTACAAGGGCACCGCCGTCGCCGAGTCCGGCAACCGGGTCAACCTGCGGAAGACCGACCTGCTCGGTGCGTACAACGCCGCCTCCGGCGCCGCCATCGGCGTCGACACGAGCTGGCGGCCGACGCTGCGCCCGACGGTGCATCCCGCGGCCGCGGTGCCCGCGCTGGTCCGCGTCTTCGCCGGGCCCGACGCGCTGCGCTGAGCCCGCGGACGGAAACGCCCCCGGCGAGGCATCCGTTGGTGGATGTCCCGCCGGGGGCGTCGGCGTGGGCGCGTCGCGGCCGTCGCGGCCGCGACGCTCGCTAGTCGCGGATCGCGGCCCCGGTGCGCTCGGCTGCGACGGCCGCGCCCGCGAGCTTCGCCTCGCTCGCCTCGGCCGCCGTCAGCGTGCGGTCGCCGGCGCGGAAGCGCAGCGCGAAGGTCAGGCTCTTCGCGCCCTCCGGCAGGCCGGCACCGCGGTAGTCGTCGACCAGCACGACGTGCTCGAGCAGGTCGCCGGCGCCGTCGCGGACCGCGCGCTCGACCTCGGCCGCCGGCACGTCGGCCGGCACCACGAGCGACAGGTCCTGCGTGGCCGCCGGGAACGAGCCGATCGGCCGCGCCTCCACGCCGGCCTCCGCGAGCGCGATGACCGCGTCGAGGTCGAGCTCGGCGACGGCGACGACCCGGGGCAGGTCCGCGTCCTCCGTGAGCTGCGGGTGCAGTTCGCCGGCGTAGCCGACGCGCTGCCCCGCGACCCGGAGTTCGGCGGTGCGGCCCGGGTGGAACGCCTGGTGGCTGCCCTGCACGACCTCGATCTCGGCGCCGGCCGCGAGCGCGACCTGCCGCACGCCGTCGAGCACGTCGGCGATGCCCGCCGCACGCGCCGGCTGGCCGGGCTGCTTCGACACCGCGTCGCCGAGGCGGAGCAGCGCGACGTGGCGGGGCTGCGGCGGGATGCCGTCGTTCAGCGACGCGAGGGCCTCGGCGTCGGGACGCGCGGCGCCCGGCGGGAGCTCGGTCGAGCCGTACGCGCGACCCGCCTCGGGCGTGAAGACCAGGCCCAGCTCGAACACGTCGAGGTCGACGAGGCCGCGCGACACGTTGCGGCGCGCGACGCCGATGAGCCCCGGCAGGAGCGAGCGGCGCAGGAACGGCGTCGACGCGTCGAGCGCGTTCGCGAGCCGCACCGATGCGACCGGCGAGCCGTCGGCGCTGCCGTACAGCCCGTTCTCGCCGTCGGTCACGAACGGGAACGCGAGCACCTCGGTCGAGCCGGCCGCCGCGAGCGCGTCGGCGACGCGGCGCCGGATCCGCTGCGAGCGGGTGAGCCCGCGTCCGGGCGGGGCGACGGGCAGCACCGAGGGGATGCGGTGGTACCCGTGCAGGCGGGCCACCTCCTCGGCGAGCTCGGCCGTGCCGGTCAGGTCGGGGCGCCAGCTCGGCGGGACGACCGCGAAGCCGCCGTCGACCCGCGTGACGTCCGCACCGATCTCGGCGAGCGCGTCGCGGATCTCCTCGTCGGCGTACTCGACGCCGATGAGGCGGGAGACGTAGCCGTCGGGCAGCACGATCGCGCCGCGCGCGGGCGTCTCGTGGATGAGGGAGCCGTCGGGGTCGACGATGCCGCCGGCGAGGTCGACGACGAGCTGCGCCACCCGCGACACGGCGGCGGCCGCGATCTCGGGGTCGACGCCGCGCTCGTACCGCTTGGCCGCCTCGCTCGGGAGCTTGTGCCGGCGGGCGGTGCGCGCGATCGACACCGGGTCCCAGTTGGCGGCCTCGATGAGGACATTGCGGGTGGCGTCGCCCATCTCGGTCTCGGCGCCGCCCATGACGCCGCCGAGCCCGATCGGCCCGCGGTCGTCGGTGACGACGAGGTCCTCGACGTGGAGGGTGCGCTCCTTGCCGTCGAGCGTGGTGAGCTTCTCCCCCGGCCGGGCCCGGCGCACGACGAGGCCGCCGCGCAGCCGGTCGAGGTCGTAGCCGTGGATCGGCTGGCCGAACTCGAGCATCACGTAGTTCGTGAGGTCGACGAGGAGCGACACCGAGCGGATGCCCGCGAGCTTCAGGCGCGCGACGAGCCACGGCGGCGACGGACGCGTCGCGTCGACCCCGCGCACGATGCGCGCGGCGAACACGGCCGAGCCGACGCGGCCGCGGATCGGCGCCTCGTCGCGGATCTCGATCGGGAAGGCGTCGGATGCCCCGGGCGTGACGGGCTCCGACTGCGCGACGGGGTCGCGGAACCGGGCGCCGGTGGCGTGCGCGTACTCGCGGGCGACGCCGCGGATCGAGAACGCGTAGCCGCGGTCGGGCGTGACGTTGATCTCCACGGCGGCGTCGTCGAGGCCGAGCAGCGCGATCGCGTCGGTGCCGACCGGCGCCTCGATCCCGAGCGTCGACAGGCGGAGGATGCCGTCGTGGTCCTCGCCGAGGCCGAGCTCGCGGGCCGAGGCGATCATGCCGTCGGACACGTGCCCATAGGTCTTGCGCGCGGCGATCGGGAACGGCCCGGGCAGCACGGCGCCCGGCAGGGTCACGACGACCTGGTCGCCGACGAAGAAGTTGCGGGCACCGCAGACGATGCCGTGCACGGCGTCGCCGCCGTCGGCCGCGGTCTCGCCTTCGGGCGCGACGCGGACCTGGCACCAGCGGATGGTCTTCCCGTTGGACTGCGGCTCCTCGACGAACTCGAGGACCTCGCCCACGACGATCGGGCCGGAGACCTCGAACGTGTGGACGTCCTCCTCCTCGAGGCCGACCTTCACGAGGGCGGCGTGGACGTCCTCGGGCGTCGTCCCAGGGACGAGCTCGACGTACTCGGCGAGCCAGCTCAGGGGTACTCGCATGTTCTAGACCACCATTCCGAACTGCTGGGAGAAGCGGACGTCGCCCTCGGCCATGTCGCGCATGTCCTGGACGTCGTTGCGGAGCATGAGCCCGCGCTCGATGCCCATGCCGAAGGCGAAGCCGGTGTACTTCTCGGGGTCGATGCCCGCGGAGCGGAGCACGTTGGGGTGCACCATGCCGCAGCCGCCCCACTCGATCCAGCGCGCGCCGCCCTTGAAGGTCGGGTGCCAGAAGTCGAGCTCGGCGCTCGGCTCGGTGAACGGGAAGTAGCTCGGGCGGAGGCGCACCTTGGCCTCGTCGCCGAAGATCGACTTCACGAAGTGGTCGAGGGTGCCCTTGAGGTGCGCCATGGTGAGGCCCTCGTCGACGGCGAGGCCCTCGAACTGCATGAAGACGGGCAGGTGCGTCGCGTCGAACTCGTCGGTGCGGTACACGCGGCCGGGTGCGAGCACGTAGATCGGCACCTCGCGGTCGAGCATCGCCCGCACCTGCACCGGGCTGGTGTGGGTGCGCAGCACGAGGTGCGCCTCGGGCGGGTCGACGAAGAAGGTGTCCTGCATGGCGCGGGCCGGGTGGTCCGCGTCGAAGTTCAGGGCGTCGAAGTTGAACCACTCGCTCTCGAGTTCGGGCCCCTCCGCGATCTCCCAGCCCATGCCGGTGAAGACCTCGCACACGCGGTCCTGGAGGAGCGTGAGCGGATGCCTCGCGCCGGGCTGGTACCGCCCGGGCAGCGCGGTGACGTCGACGGCCTCGGCGGCGAGGCGGGCGTCGGCCTCGGCGGCGACGATCTCCTCCTCGCGGGCGGAGAACGCCTGGTTCACCCGGCCGCGGGCCTGGCCGACGAGCTTGCCGAGGGCGGCCTTCTGGTCGTTGGGCACGTCGCGGAGGAGGGCGTTCAGCTTCGCGAGGGTCGACTTCTCCCCCGTGTGCTCGGTGCGGACCTGCTTGAGCGCGGCGGAGTCGGTCGCCGCCGCGATCGCGGCGAGCGCCGCCTCGACGGCCGCGTCGACCGCGGGCTCGGTGATTTCACTGGGCTCTGGCACGAGCATCGAGTCTACCGGCGTGGACGCGGGGCATCCGACCGGGTTCTGCAGCGCGAGCCGCAGCCGTCGCCGACGTCTCGCTACCGGCCGTGGCGCCCGGCTTCGGCCTCGGCCTCGGCGTCCGCGACGAGGAGTGCCGGCTGCGCGTCCTCGACGTCGCCCTGCGGGCGGCCGGTGCGTCGCTGCGTCCGCCTGGCGAGCCAGCGCGCGAACCACGACAGCGACAGGTTCATCGCGAGGTAGAGCACGAGCGTGACGAGGAAGAACGAGAACAGGTAGTAGTTGCCGAAGTAGGTCGCGAGCTGGTTCATGTTCACCCGCAGCAGCTCGACGTAGCCGACGATGTAGCCGAGCGAGGTGTCCTTCAGCAGCACCACGAGCTGCGCGACGATGATCGGCAGCATCTGCCGGAACGCCTGCGGGAACTCGATGAGGCGCTTGGACTGCAGCGGTCGCATGCCGAGGCTGAGCCCGGCCTCGCGCTGGCCGCGCGGGAGCGAGGCCATGCCGGCGCGCAGGGCCTCCCCGATGAGCGCGCCGTTGTACAGGCTGAGGGCCGCGACGACCGCCCAGAACGACCCGGTGTTCAGCACGAGCAGGATGAACAGCATCATGAGCAGCACCGGCATGCCGCGGAGGAACTCGAGCACCACCGCGGTCGGGATGCGCACCCAGGGCGTCGCCGAACTGCGCAGCAGCGAGAACAGGATGCCGAGCGCGAGCGCGATGACCGCAGCGGTGAGCGCGGCGCGGAGCGTGCCCCAGACGCCGAGGACGAAGATGTAGCTCCACGTCTGCGGGTCGGTGAACGGCTCCCAGCGGGTGGCGTCGAAGAAGCCCGGCAGCACGACGCCGCCGGAGGACTCGCGCGGGGCGGCGAGGGTGGCGATCATCCACCACAGGCCCGCCGCGATGACGAGGATCCCGACGATCGACAGGATGAGCGACCGGCGCCGGGCCTTCGGCCCGGGCGCGTCGAAGAGGACGTTCGCCCCGGTCATCGCTGCACCACCCAACGGCGCTCGAGCTGGGCGGCCAGCAGGCCCAGCGGGATGGTGATGAGGAGGTAGAACGTCGCGACCCCGAGCAGCACCGCGATGACCGCGTCGCCGTTCGCGTTCGCGAGCTCGCGGCCGACGGCGAACAGCTCGACCACGAAGAACCCGCCGGCCACCGACGTGTTCTTCGTGAGCGCGATGAACACGTTGATGAGCGGCGGGATCGTCATGCGGAACGCCTGCGGCAGCACGATCAGCCCGACCGTCTGCGAGAACCCGAGGCCGACGCTGCGCGCCGCCTCGGCCTGGCCGACCGGCACGCCGTTGATGCCCGACCGCAGCGCCTCGGCGACGAACGGCGACGTGTAGACCGACAGGCCGATCATCGCCGCCACCGCGTAGTCGAGCCGCGACCCGAAGTACGGCAGCACGATCGCGCAGAAGAACAGCACCAGGGTGAGCGGGGTGTTCCGCACCAGCTCGGTGTACACCGTCGCGAAGCCGCGCAGCGACGCGATCGGCGAGATGCGCATCGCGGCGATGAGCGTGCCGATGACGAGCGCCGCGATGCCGCTCACCACGAGCAGCAGCAGCGTCGTGGTGAACCCGTCGAGGTACCTCGGCAGGTTGTCGATGACGGCGTCCACGCCGCTCCCTTCCGGTCGGTGTCGAGATCGGTGGGATGTCCCGGCCGGGCGCGTGCGGCGCCCCGGCCGGGCCACCCGCCGATCAGCAGCGGTCGCTGATCAGTAGCGGTCGACCGCCGGGGGCTCGACGAACGGGAGCTCCTGCCCCGCCGTCTTCTCCCAGGCCGCCTCGTAGGTGCCGTCCTCGTACGACTGCTCGAGCACGTCGTTGATCCACATGCGGAAGTCGGTGTCGTCGAGCTTCACGCCGATGCCGTACGGCTCCTCGGTGAACGGCTCGCCGACCACCTTGAACTCGCCCGGGTTCTGCGCCGACAGGCCGGCGAGGATCACGTTGTCGGTCGACACCGCGACCACCTGGCCGCTGCGCAGCGGCTCGAGGCAGTTCGAGTACGTGTCGGTGAGGAACGGCACGGCGCCGATCTCCTGCAGCTTGGCCGCCGGCGTGGAGCCCGTCACCGAGCACACGTTCTGCCCGACGAGGTCGTCTTCGCTCTTGATCGTGTCGTTGTCGGCGAGCACCAGGATCGACTGGCCGGCCAGGTAGTACGGCCCGGCGAACGAGACGACCTCCTTGCGCTTGTCGTTGATCGTGTAGGTCGCGACGACGAGATCGACCTGGCCGTTCTCGATGAACGGCTCGCGGTTCGCGGAGACGGTCTCGACCCATTCGATGTTGTCGGGCTCGATGCCGAGCTGGCCGGCGATGATCTTGCCGATCTCCACGTCGAAGCCTTCGGGCGTGCCGCTCGGGCCGATGAGCCCGAACAGCGGCTGGTCGAACTTCGTGCCGATGGTGATCGTGCCGGCGTCGGCGAGCCGGGCCATCGTCGTGCCCGCCTCGAACGTGGCCTCCGGGGCGACCGTGGGCTCGGCCTCATCGCCGCCCAGCTCGCCGGGGTCTCCGGCGCATCCGGCCAGGATGAGCGCGGTGGCGGCGGCCGCCGCGGCCGCCAGTGCGAATCTGCGTGTCGTACGTGTCATGTCCCTGCCTCTTCTCCGTGTGGTTCCCCGCCGCTCGTGGCAGCCGAGGTCGTGGTCCGGCCTAGTGCTCGAGGATCTTCGACAGGAAGTCCTTGGCGCGGTCGGAAGTCGGGTGGTCGAAGAACTGCGCCGGCGGCGCCTCCTCGACGATGCGGCCGTCCGCCATGAAGAGCACGCGGTCGGCGGCGCGGCGGGCGAAGCCCATCTCGTGGGTGACGACGATCATCGTCATGCCCTGCTCGGCGAGGCCGACCATGACGTCGAGCACCTCGTTGATCATCTCCGGGTCGAGGGCGCTCGTCGGCTCGTCCATGAGGATGAGCTTCGGGTTCATCGCGAGCGACCTCGCGATCGCGACGCGCTGCTGCTGCCCTCCGGAGAGCTGCGCGGGGAGCTTCTTCGCCTGGTTCGCGACGCCGACGCGCTCGAGCAGTTCCATCGCCTTCGCCTCGGCCTGCTTGCGGGGCACCCGCTTCACCTTGATCGGCGCGAGCGTCACGTTCTCGAGGACCGTCTTGTGGGCGAACAGGTTGAACGACTGGAACACCATGCCGACGTCGGCCCGCATGTGCGCGAGCGCCTTGCCCTCCTCGGGCAGCCGCTCGCCGTCGATCGTGATGGTGCCCGAGTCGATCGTCTCGAGCCGGTTGATGGCCCGGCACAGCGTCGACTTCCCGGAGCCCGACGGCCCGATGACGACGACGACCTCGCCGCGGTTCACCACCGTGTGGATGTCGTTGAGCACGTGCAGGTCGCCGAAGTGCTTGTCGACGTGCTCGATCACCACCAGCGGCTCGCCGCGCCGGACGCTGATGTTCGACGTGGCCGGGGCCGGCTGCCCCGGCGGCGCGGGGTTCGGCTGCGAGGAGGTCATCCCCCCAAACTAGGCACACGGGCCGATGGGCGCCACGGGGTGGACCCGGCGGTTATCGTTTCGTGATTCGGGCGGCCGCCGCCTCAGCTGCTGCGATGCGCGAATGCGCTCTCGTAGAGGCACACCGAGGCGGCGGTCGCGAGGTTCATCGACTCGGCATGCCCGTAGATCGGCACCGTGACGACCCGGTCGGCCAGTTCCAACTGCTCGTCGGCGAGGCCGTGGGCCTCGTTGCCGAACAGCCATGCGGTCGGCCCGTCGAGCACGCCCTCCTGGCGCACCTCGAGCAGGTCGACGCCCTTCACGTCCGCGGCGAGCACGGTGAGCCCGGCCTCGCGGGCCCGGCCGAGCACGTCGGCGAGGTCCGCGTCGACGGCGACCGGGAGGTGGAAGATCGAGCCGGTCGTGGACCGCACGACCTTCGGGTTGTACAGGTCGACGGCGCGGCCGGTGAAGACCACCGCATCCGCGCCCGCGGCGTCGGCGGCCCGCACGATGGTGCCCGCGTTGCCGGGGTCGCGCACCTCCTCGAGGATCGCGATCAGCCGCGGACCGCTCGCGAACACGTCGCGCACCGCCGTCGGGAACTGCCGGCACACCGCGACGAATCCCTGCGGGGTCACCGTGTCGGCCATCGACTCCAGCACGGCCTCGGTGACGAACTCGACGTCGATGCCCGCGTCGCGTGCGGCGTCGGCGACGGCCGGGTGCCGTTCCAGCGCGGTCGGCGTCGCGAAGAGCTCGACGAGCAGTTCGGGACGGAACGCGAGCGCCTCGGCGACCGCCTGCGGGCCCTCGAGGAGGAACAGGCCGCTCTCCTGCCGAGCGGGCTTCTTCGCCAGCTTCGCGACGGCGCGCACGCGCGGGGAACGGGGATTCTCGAGCATGGCACCAGTCTAGGGAGCGGCTCGGCGCGGGCCGGGACATCCGCGGTCGGGGCATCCGCCCGGAGACGCAGAACGGCCCGGCACCCCGAGGGGTGCCGGGCCGAAGGCTGCGGAGATCGCGCTTACGCGGCGTTCTTCGGGGCCGAGGTGTCGGCCGGGAGCGCCTGCTTGGCGGACTCGACGAGCGCCGCGAAGGTGGCGGGCTCGTTCACGGCGAGCTCGGCGAGGATGCGACGGTCGACCTCGATGCCGGCCAGGCCGAGGCCCTGGATGAGGCGGTTGTAGGTGAGGCCGTGCTGACGCGAGGCCGCGTTGATGCGCTGGATCCAGAGGCGACGGAAGTCGCCCTTGCGCGCACGCCGGTCGGCGTAGCTGTAGACGAGGGAGTGGGTGACCTGCTCCTTCGCCTTGCGGTAGAGGCGCGAACGCTGGCCGCGGTAGCCCTCGGCGCGCTCGAGGATGACCCGACGCTTCTTGTGCGCATTGACTGCGCGCTTCACTCTTGCCATGACTCTGTTTCTTCCTTACGGTTCGGACCGGCTCAGCGGCCGAGCAGCTTGTTGATGACCTTGGCGTCGGGCGCCGAGAGGACCTTGTCCTGGTTGAGGCGGCGGGTGCGCACCGAGGACTTGCCCTCGAGGTTGTGCCGCATGCCGGCCTGCTGCTTCTTCAGCTTGCCGGTGCCGGTGATCTTGAAGCGCTTCTTGGCCCCGGAGTGGGTCTTCTGCTTCGGCATCTCGTGTCTCTCCTTGGATCTGCCGTCACGCGGGTGACGGAGGGGGTGGTGCTAGGCGTCGCCCTCGGTGGACGCCGCCGCCTGCGGCTCGGCCTCGACCGGGGCATCCGCCTCCGGCCGCGCCTTCGCCGCAGCACGCTGTGCATTCGCCTCCGCCTTGGCGTCGGACTTGTTCTTCAGAGGAGCGATGACCATGACCATGTTGCGGCCGTCGATCGTGGGGTTGTGCTCGACCGTGCCGAACTCCACCACGTCCTCGGCGAAACGCTGGAGCAGGCGGACGCCCATCTCGGGGCGCGACTGCTCGCGCCCGCGGAAGAGGATCATCGCCTTGACCTTGTCGCCGGCCTTGAGGAAGCCGATGGCGCGCTTCATCTTGGTCTCATAGTCGTGCTTGTCGATCTTGAGGCGGAAGCGGACCTCCTTGAGGACCGTGTTCGCCTGGTTGCGCCGGGCTTCCTTCGCCTTCTGCGCCGCCTCGTACTTGTACTTGCCGTAGTCCATGATCTTGACGACCGGCGGACGCGAGTTCGGTGCGACCTCGACCAGGTCGAGGTCGGCCTCCTGCGCGAGCCGCAGGGCCACCTCGATCTTCACGACGCCGACCTGCTCTCCGCCAGGTCCCACGAGGCGGACCTCGGGGACGCGGATACGGTCGTTGGTACGCGGATCGCTGATGCGTGTCTCCTCTGCTCGAGCGTTGCTCTCTGATGGCTCAAACGCGAGGCGGTCGCCTCCCGATGGCGAGAGCGGAGATCCACGCATGACACCCCGCGGATCGCTCCGCGAGGCTCATACGGCACCCTGTCTACTCACGGCCTTCTGCATGGAGCAGGCGGCGCGCGAGCGGAGTGCAACGACCCGGTAACCTTGATGAAGCGGTATGCGCGGGTGGGAGAATCTCCACTTTCGTACCGGGGACAAGCCCCGGAGCCCGAAACAGTCTAGCAGAGGAAGTCTGTGTTCAACACGCCGGACGAGTCCACCCCCGACCACGACCACCAGGACCTCGCCGATCCGGCCGATGCCGCCGTCGCCGACGCGACCCGCGACATCGCCGACGTGCCCGCCGTCGAGGTCATCACGACCGCCGCGGTGCACCTCATGAGCGCCGCCGCCGTGAAGGTCGGCCTCGCCGACGACCCGGCCTCGCAGACCGACCTCGACGAGGCCCGCAAGCTCATCAACGCCCTCGCCGGGCTCATCACCGCCGGCGCCCCGGAGATCAGCGACATGCACGCCCGGTCGCTGCGCGACGGCCTCCGGTCGCTGCAGCTCGCGTTCCGTGAGGCCTCGACCATCCCCGACGCGATCGGCCAGGGCCCCGGCGAGAAGTGGACCGGCCCGGTCAACTGACCCGCCGCGCCCGCCGCGCGGCCGCTCCGTCCGCGCGGCTCAGCGCTGGCAGTTCGGGCACCAGAACGTGACCCGCTCCTCGAGTTCGGTCCGCCCGAGTTCGCCGCGCTCGATCCGCGTGCCGCACCGACGGCACGGCTCCCCCGCCCGGCCGTAGACCCACAGTCGCGCGCCTCGGCGGTCGACGCCCGTGGTGACACGGGCGACGCGGTCGCGGTTCGCGACGATCAGCCGGCGACCGAGGTCGACGACGGCCCCCGGGTCGGGTACCTCGCCGACCGGTCGCTGCGGGCGGATGCCCCGCAGGAAGCACAGCTCGTTGGCGTAGACGTTGCCGAGGCCGGCGAGGTTCCGCTGGTCGAGGAGGGCGACGGCGACCGGCACCGCCGGGTCGGCCGTGACCCGTCGCACCGCCTCGGCGGCGTCCCAGTCCGGGCCGAGCAGGTCGGGGCCGAGGTACCCGACGGCGTCCTCCTCCGCCGCGCGCGGGATCACCTCGAGGACGCCGAGCTCGAACCCGACCGCGACGGCGTCGCGGTTCTCGAGCACGGCGCGCACGAGATGGGCGGGCCGGTTCCAGCGCTCCCCGGGCCGGAACACCCGCCAACTGCCCTCCATCTTCAGGTGCGAGTGCACCGTGAGGTCGCCGGCCCGCACGAGCAGGTGCTTGCCGCGTGCGGCGACCTCGTCGACCACCCGGCCGGCGAGGTCGACCGTCGCGAAGCGCGGCACGCGGAAGTCGGTGCGCGTCAGCTCCCGGCCCTCGAGGGCGGCGCGCAGCCGGGCCGCCGTCTGGTGGACGGTGTCACCCTCTGGCATCGATCCGGAGCCCCTTCGGCGTCTCACCGAACCCGGCGGCGCGGAGCGCGGCACCGAGCGGCGAGCCCAGCACGAACGCGCCGTTGACGCTCTCGACGGCGAGCCGGCGGACCCGCCCGCCGCGCACCAGCCCGGCGAGCGCGGTCGCTGCGGCGGCGAGCCGTCGGGCGCCCACCTCATCGGCATCGTCGACGTAGGACAGCACGGTCTTGCCGCCGCGCTCGACGTAGAGCACGAGCTCGCCGTCGGCCAGGACGACGATCGCGCCCGCCTTCCGCGCCGCGCGGTGGGAGCTCTCCCCCGGCGGATCCGGCCAGGGCAGCGCCGCTCCGTAGGCGTTCGCCGGGTCGGTCGCCGCGAGCGCGACGACGTTCGGCTCCTCGCCGGGGCGGTCGTCGCGATCGGCGTAGCCGCGCAACCGGTCGACGGCGCCCGGCGCGGCGAACTGCGCCGCACCGAGCTTCTCGACGAAGTAGCCGCGCCGCGACCGGCCCGACTCCTCGAAGCCGCTCAGCGTGCGGTAGACGAGCGCGAACCCGCCGACCACCCCCTCGGCGACCGCCGTGCCGCGCGTGACGAGCCCGTAGCGGTCGAGCATCGTCTCGCCGAGCGCATGCGCCCGGCGGGTGGCGTCGTCGTCGGGGACGGGCAGGATCGACCAGCGCCCGGCGACCGACGGCGGGCCGGTGCGGCTCGGCATCGTGGCCCGCGGCAGGGCCCGCCCGCGGAGCATCCTCGACCGCGGCGTCGGCCGCGCGGCCCGGTGCGAACTGCGACCGCCGGCGACGAGCGCGCGGACCGGGGCGAAGGTGTCGTTGGTCACGAGCCCCGACCACGCGAGACCCCAGAGCGCCTCGACGAGCTCGTCGTCGGCGACGGGCCGCCCGGCGGCGCCGGACGACGGGTCGAACTCCCCGAACCGGCCGACGGCGTCGGCGAGTTGCCGGAAGAAGTACGCGCCGCCGCTGCCGAGCGCGACGAGCACCTCGCGCTGCAGGGCCGTGGTCTCGGGGTCGGGTGGCGGGCTCATGGTGAGCGGGGCCGACTCGGCGAGGTGCAGGGTGACCCAGCCGTCGTCCCCCGCGAGTGCGCCTGCGCCGGCCCACACCACCTCGCCGGTGGCCATGAGCTCGTCGAGCATGGTGGGGCTGTAGTCGGAGACCCGCGCCGGGAGCACGAGCGACTCCCACGCCGATGCCGGCAGGCGCGCGCCCTCGAGCTGCTCGATCGTGGCGAGCACCCCGTCGATCCCGCGCAACGGCCGGCCGATGTGCTGCCACTCGGGCAGGAACCGGGCGAGCACCCGCTGCGGCACGGGCTCGACCTCGTGCCGGAGCGCGGCGAGCGACCGGCGCCGGAGTCGCCGGAGCACCTCGGCATCGCACCACTCGGTCGCCGTACCGTTGGGGCGGAACTCCCCCTCGACGACCCGGCGCTCGTCGGCGAGCCGCCGCAACGCCGCCTTCGCGACGGCCACGCCGATGCCGAACCGCCCGGCGACCTCCTCGGCCGCGAACGGCCCGTGCGTGCGCGCATAGCGACCGATGAGGTCGCCCAGGGGGTCGCCCACGTGCTCCGTGAACGCGACCGCGACGCCGGGCGGCACCGGCACGCCGAGTGCGTCGCGGAGCCGGCCGACGTCCTCGACGGCTGCCACGTGCTCACGACCGGCGAACGTGAGGCGCACCGCCCTGCGGGCGACGACGAGCTCGTCGACCGCGGTGGACGGATCCGTCTCGTCGGCTACGCGCGCCGCGACTTCTTCGGCCGTGAGCGGCCCGAGCAGGCGGAGCAGGTCGGCGATGCCCTCGGCGCCGCGGACGCGCCGGTCTTCGGCGAGCCGCTGGAGTTCCCGCTCGGTCTGCTCGATGACCCCCGGGTCGAGCAGCTCGCGCAGCTCGACGCGGCCGAGCAGCTCGCCGAGCAGGGCGGCGTCGATCGCGAGCGCCGCGGCCCGGCGTTCGGCCAGCGGCGAGTCGCCCTCGTACATGAACGCACCGACGTAGCCGAACAGCAGCGAGCTCGCGAACGGGCTCGGCACCTCGGTCGTCGTCTCGGCGAGCCGCACGCGGCGCGCGCCGATGTCGCGGGCGAGCTCGACGAGCGCGGGCACGTCGTAGACGTCCTGGAGGACCTCGCGCACGGTCTCGAGGATGATCGGGAAGGTCGGAAAGGCGCTGGCGACCTCGAGCAGCTGCGCCGAGCGCTGCCGCTGCTGCCAGAGCGGCGACCGCCTCCCGGGCTGGTAGTTCGGCAGCAGCAGCGCGCGGGCCGCGCACTCGCGGAACCGGCTCGCGAACAGCGCCGAGCCGCCCACCTCGTCGGTGACGAGCTGCTCGAGCTCCTCGGGCTCGAAGACGAACAGGTCTGTCCCGGGCGGGTCGACGCCCGTATCGGGAATGCGCACGATGATGCCGTCGTCGGCGGCGACGGCCGCCCCGTCGACCCCGTGCCGCTCGCGCACGCGCGCCGCGACCGCGAGCGCCCACGGCGCGTGCACCGGCATGCCGAACGGCGAGTGCAGGATGACGCGCCAGTCGCCGAGCTCATCGCGCGTGCGCTCGACGACGAGCGTGCGGTCGCTCGGCACGTGCCCCGTCGCCCGCGACTGGTCGGCGAGGAACGCGATGAGGTTGTCGGCGGCGTACCCGTCGAGCCCGGCGGCGGTGATGCGGCTGCGGGCGTCGGCCTCCTCGGCCGACGACACCTCCCGCATGAAGGCCCCGAGCGCCCGCCCGAGCTCGGCGGGGCGCCCGAGCCCGTCGCCCTTCCAGAACGGCACGCGACCGGGCTGGCCGAATGCGGGCACGACGTTCACGCGGTCGAAGGTGATCTCCTGGATCCGCCAGCTCGTCGCGCCGAGCGCGAAGACGTCGCCGACGCGCGACTCGTACACCATCTCCTCGTCGAGCTCGCCGACCCGGCGACCGCCCGCCTCGTCGCCCACGAGGAACACCCCGAACATGCCGCGGTCGGGGATCGTGCCGCCGCTCGTGACCGCGAGGCGCTGCGCACCCGGGCGCCCGGTGATGGTGCCGGCCTCGCGGTCCCACACCACCCGCGGACGCAGCTCGCCGAAGCGATCGGACGGGTAGCGACCCGCGAGGAGGTCGAGCGTCGCCTCGTACGCCGACCGCGGCAGCGAGGCGAACGGGGCGGTCCGGCGCACGGCGTCGAACCAGCCGTCGACGTCGAGCGGGTCGACGGCGGCCGCCGCGATCGTCTGCTGCGCGAGGATGTCGAGCGGATTCGCCGGCACGCGCATCGTCTCGATCGCCCCGGCGAGCATCCGCTCGCTCGTGACCGCGGCGTGCACGAGGTCGGCGCGCTGCTTCGGGAAGATCACGCCGCGCGAGACCTCCCCCACCTGGTGGCCGGCACGGCCGAGCCGCTGGAGGCCGCTCGAGACCGACGGCGGTGCCTCGACCTGCACGACGAGGTCGACGGCGCCCATGTCGATGCCGAGCTCGAGGCTCGACGTCGCCACCACGCAGCGCAACCGCCCGCTCTTCAGGTCGTCCTCGATCTCGGCGCGCTGCTCCTTGCTGACGGAACCGTGGTGCGCTCGGGCGAGCACGGGCGGCGCCCCGGACGTCTGCCCCGACTGCGCCATGACCGCGGCCGGCGGTCCGGCGGTCGACGCCGACACGAACAGGGCCTCGCGTTCGGATGCCTCGAGCGCGAGCTCGTTCAGGCGCGCGGTGAGCCGCTCGGCGAGGCGCCGCGAGTTCGCGAAGACGATCGACGAGCGGTTCTGCAGCACCTGGTCGAGGATCGCCTCCTCGACATGCGGCCAGATCGACCCCGTCGCGTCGTCGCTGGCGGGCAGCCGGGCCATGTCCTCGACGGGCACGACGACCCGCAGGTCGAACCGCTTCTCGCTCGGCGGGGCGACGACCTCGACCGGGGCCGCCGCGCTCAGGAACCGCGCCACCTCCTCGACGGGCCGCACGGTCGCCGACAGGCCGATCCGCTGGGCCGGCTTCGGCAGCAGCGCGTCGAGGCGTTCGAGCGACAGCGCGAGGTGCGCGCCCCGCTTCGTCGACGCGACCGCGTGGATCTCGTCGACGATCACCGTCTCGACGGTGCGCAGGGTGTCACGGGCCTGCGAGGTCAGCATGAGGAACAGCGACTCGGGCGTCGTGATGAGGATGTCGGGCGGCGTCCGCAGCAGCGCGCGGCGCTCGTTGGCGGGGGTGTCGCCCGAGCGGACCCCGACGCTGACGTGCGGCGGCTCGACGCCGAGCCGCTCGGAGACCCGGGCGATGCCCGTGAGCGGCGCGCGCAGGTTGCGTTCGACGTCGACGCCGAGCGCCTTCAGCGGCGACAGGTAGAGCACCCGGGTCCCTGGTTCCGTCGGCGGCGGCTCGGCGTGGAGCCGGTCGATCGCCGACAGGAACGCCGACAGCGTCTTGCCCGAGCCCGTCGGGGCGACGACCAGCGCGTGCGCGCCGCGCCCGATCGCCCGCCACGCGGCGGCCTGCACCGCGGTCGGCGCACGGAACGACTCGGCGAACCACGTGCGCGTGGCTTCCGAGAAGGCGTCGAGCGGCGCATCCACCCCTCCATCCTGCCGCCGACCGGCGACATTCCGGAGGGGTCAGCCCCGGAGCGCCCGCCGCACCGCCGCGAGGGTCGCCTCGACGGCCGAGGCATCCGTGCCCCGGTTGCTCACCGAGAACCGCAGGATGTCGCGGCCCCGCCAGTGCGACGGATGCGCGAGCGCGACGCCGTCGGCGTCGAGCACCCGCGCCAGCGCGGCGACGTCGCGGCCGTCGAACGCGGCGCACACCTGCGTGAACACCACGTCGTTGAGCACCTCGACGCCGGGCATCCCGCGCAGCCCTTCGGCGAGGCCGGTGGCGGCCGCGACCAGCCCGTCGACGAGGGCGGCGACCCCGTCGCGGCCGAGCGCGCGGAGCGCGGCGTAGGTCGGCACGCCGCGCGCCCGCCGTGAGAGCTCCAGCACCCGGTCGGAGACGTCGATGCCCGACTCGGCCGCAGGCAGGTACGCGGCGTGCATGGCCATCGCCGCGACGAGCGCGGCCGGGTCGGCGACGGCGACGATGCCGGCGTCGTACGGGACGTTGAGCGTCTTGTGCGCGTCGGTCGCCCACGAGTCCGCGCGCTCGACGCCCGCGACGAGGTGCCTCGTCCGCGGACTCGCCGCCGCCCACAGTCCGAAGGCGCCGTCGACGTGCACCCACGTGCCGGCGCCGTGCGCGAGCTCCACGGATGCCTCGAACGGGTCGGATGCCCCGGAGTGCACGTTGCCCGCCTGGAGGCACACGATCGCCGGCCCGTCGCCCTCGGCGAGGGCGGCCTCGAGCGCGTCCGGCCGGATGCGGCCCTGGTCGTCGGCGGCGACGTCGACCGGCAACCCGAGCCCGAGCACGCGGAGCGCGACGTCGACCGACGGGTGGTGCTCGGCGCCCGCCAGCACCCGGATGCGCGGCGCGCCCTGGATGCCGTAGCGCAGGTCGTCCCAGCCGGCGCGTGCGAGCACCGCGTGCCGGGCGGCGGCGAGGGCGACGAGGTTCGCGGTCGTCGCACCGGTGGTGAAGCCCGCGACCGTCGACGCCGGCAGGCCCAGCAGGTCGCACGCCCACTCCCCGGCGAGTTCCTCGGCCGCGCTGACGCCCGGCGCCATGTCGCGCAGGACGGTGTTCTGGTCCCACGCGCTCACCAGCCAGTCGGCGGCGAGTGCCGCCGGGGCGGTGCCGCCGATGACCCAGCCGTAGAAGCGGGGCGACTGCATGACCATGAGGCCGGGCTCCACGGCGGCGGCGAGCGCCTCAACGACCTCGGTCGCGTCCGAGCCGTGCTCGGGCAGCCGCCGCCCGAGGGCGTCCTTCACCTGCTCGACACCGGCCCGCGGGGCGATCGGCCGCTCGGCGACGCCGTCGATCCAGCGGCCGGCGAGTCGTGCGGCGGACTCCATCGGCGCGCGGTACTCGTCGCCGAACCGGGATGCGGGCTCCATCGCTCCTCCTCCGCCGCGATTCTCGCGCCCGTCGGGCGGCGCGGCAAGCGCGAGGCATCCGGTCGCGCACTCGGCGAGGCATCCGACCGGCGGTCTCCGATCCTCCGCTACGAGGCTGAGCGGAGCCGCACCTTGAGCGAGTCGACCCCCGTCGCGATCGCGTCGTCGGCCGCCCAGCGCTGCGCCAGGCGCGCGAGCACGGCGTCGAGCTCGGCGCGCTCGAGGCCCGACATGAGCTCGAGCTCGACGATGAGCTCCGGACCGCGCAGCCGCGCCTCGGGGTCGCCGTCGACGAGCGCGACGCCGAGCACCGACAGCTCGGTGGCCACCGACCGCTCGAAGGCGGAGCGGATCTCGCCCGACTCCGCGGCCGGCCGCCACGCGAGGCCCTGGGCGACGGCCCAGACCGCCGGGCGACGCAGGCCGAACTCGGTCGCCGACCCCGGGTCGAGCACGACCAGGTCGGTGCCGTCGTCGGCCGCCGCGAGCGCGACCCGCACGCCGTCGGCCGGTACCGGCCGGGCGACCGGGTTCCACGTGCGCATCGCGTCGACCGAGCTGAACACGGGCAGCACGGCCCGGCCGCCGGGGCCGGCGACGGTGACGATCGAGAGCTCCTGGCTCTTCTCGATCGCGAGTCCGTGCTCGCCGACCTCCGTGCCGCCATCGCCGAGCTGCGCGAGCAGCGGGATGAGCAGCCGCGACGTCGCGAAGGCCTGGACCACGTCGACGGGACCCCCGTCGCCGTCGCGGAAGCGCCGGAGCGCCGCGATCAGGTGCGGCGGAGCGCTGCCGTCGTCAGCGGCGTGCGCGTTCGACTCGAACGAGCGGCCGGCCCAGGGCCGGCCCGCCGAGTCGCCGCGACCGCCGGGCGAGCGATGGTCGTCAGCCGTGCGACCGTCGTCGCCCGAGCCGTCAGTGGGACGCGACATCCAGCGCCTCGGGGAGCGTGAACGCCCCCGCGTAGAGCGCCTTGCCGACGATCGCGCCCTCGAGGCCGAGCGGCACCAGCTCGCGGAGCGCGGCGATGTCGTCGAGGCTCGAGATGCCGCCCGAGGCGACGACGGGGCGGCGCGTGCGCTCCATGACCTGGCGGAGCAGGTCGACGTTCGGGCCCTGCAGCGTGCCGTCCTTCGTGACGTCGGTGACGACGTAGCGGGCCGCGCCCGCTTCCTCGAGCCGGTCCATGACCGCCCAGAGGTCGCCGCCGTCCTTCGTCCAGCCGCGCGCCGCGAGCGTGGTGCCGCGCACGTCGAGGCCGACCGCGATCGCCTCGCCGTACTGCGCGATGACCGACGCCGCCCACTCCGGGTTCTCGAGCGCCGCGGTGCCGAGGTTGATGCGCTTCGCGCCGATCTCGAGCGCGTGCTCGAGCGACGCGTCGTCGCGGATGCCGCCGGACAGCTCGACGTTCACGCCGCGGACCTGGCGGATGACCTTCTTCAGCACACCGCCGTTGGAGCCGCGGCCGAAGGCCGCGTCGAGGTCGACGAGGTGGATCCACTCGGCGCCCTGATCGGCCCACTCGACCGCCGCGTCGACCGGGTCGCCGTAGCTGGTCTCGGTGCCCGCCTCGCCCTTCGTCAGGCGGACGGCCTTGCCCCCGGCCACGTCGACCGCCGGAAGCAGCACCAGACGGGGGGTCTTGTTGAACTCACTCATCACTGTCCTCGAATCGGATGCCGCGGACGCGGCGTTCGGCACAGTCACAACATCCTAGTCGCGTCGTGACCGCGCCGCTGAACACTCCTGAGCCGGGCTCAGTCGAGCGACCCGAGCCAGTTCGCGAGGAGCCGGATGCCCGCCTCCGACGACTTCTCGGGGTGGAACTGGGTCGCCATCAGCGGGCCGTTCTCGACCGCCGCGAGGAAGCGGCCGCCGTGCTCGGCCCACGTCAGGCGCGGGGTCGGGAACGGCGGCATGACGTCGAGCGTCCACTCCTGCGCCGCGAACGAGTGCACGAAGTAGAACCGCTCGTCCTCGATCCCATCGAACAGCACCGACCCGGCGTCGGGCTGCACGGTGTTCCAGCCCATGTGCGGGAGCACCGGGGCCGGCAGTTCGCGCACGGTGCCGGGCCACTCGCCGAGGCCCTCCGTGTCGACGCCGCGCTCGACGCCGTGTTCGAAGAACACCTGCATGCCGACGCAGACGCCGAGCACGGGACGCCCGCCGGCAAGACGGCGGTCGATGATCTCGTCGCCGCGAACGGCGCGCAGCTGGTCCATGACGGCCTTGAACGCGCCGACGCCCGGCACGAACAGTCCGTCGGCCTCGAGCGCCGCCGTGCGGTCGCTCGTCACCTCGACCTCGGCACCGGCTCGCTGCAGCGCCTTCGCCGCCGAGTGGATGTTGCCCGACCCGTAGTCGAGCACCACCACGCGCCGCGACCGGGTCACAGGGCGCCCTTCGTCGACGGGATCCCCTGCACCAGGGGGTCGGGCGCCTTCGCCTGCCGGAACGCGCGGGCGAACGCCTTGAACTCGCTCTCGGCGATGTGGTGCGGGTCGCGGCCGCCGAGCACCGTGACGTGCACGGTCAGGCCGGCGTTGAAGGTGATCGCCTCGAAGACGTGGCGCACCATCGATCCGGTGAAGTGCCCGCCGATGAGGTGGTACTCGAAGCCCGCGGGCTCCCCGGTGTGCACGAGGAACGGCCGGCCCGAGATGTCGACCACCGCCTGGGTGAGCGCCTCGTCGAGCGGCACGAGCGCGTCGCCGTACCGGGAGATGCCGCGCTTGTCGCCGAGCGCCTCCCGGATGGCCTGGCCGAGCACGATGCCCACGTCCTCCACCGTGTGGTGGACGTCGATGTGGGTGTCACCCGTGGCGCGCACGTGGAGGTCGGTCAGCGAGTGCTTCGCGAACGCGGTCAGCAGGTGGTCGTAGAACGGCACGCCGGTCTCGATGTCGCTCGTGCCGGAGCCGTCGAGGTCGACCGACAGGTCGATGCTCGATTCGCTCGTCGCACGCTGCACGCGGGCGGTGCGCCCGCTCGGGGAGGTCATGACGCCATCCTATTCGGGCCGTCGGATCCCGGTCGGCCCGGCGCGAACGCGGCGATCGCCTCGAGGAACGCGGTCGTCTCGGTCTCGGTGCCGGCGGTCACGCGCAGGCTGTTCGGCAGGCCGATGTCCCGGATCAGGATGCCCTGCTCCAGCAGTGCCTCGAACACGGCGTGCGGGTCGTCGACCCCGCCGAAGAGCACGAAGTTCGACCCGCTGCGGTACGGGTGGAACCCGAGGCGGGCGAGCTCGTCGAAGATCCGCTCGCGCTGGGCGCGGATCTCGTCGACCATGGCCAGCATCTCCCCCGAGTGCGCGAGCGCGCCGAGCGCCGCCGCCTGCGTGAGCGCCGACAGGTGGTACGGGAGGCGCACGAGCCGGAGCGCGTCGGTGAGGGCCGGGTCGGCGGCGAGGTAGCCGACTCGGGCCCCCGCGAACGCGAAGGCCTTGCTCATGGTGCGCGACACCACGAGGCGCGGGTGACCGGGCAGGAGCGTGAGCGCGCTCGGCGTGCCGGGGTCGGCGAACTCGTGGTACGCCTCGTCGACGATGACGATGCCGCGCGCCTCGTCGGCGACCGCACGGATCGTCTCGATCGACAGCGGCGTGCCGGTCGGGTTGTTCGGCGCGCAGAGGAACACGACGCCGGGGTCGTGCTCGCGGATCGCGGCGACGGCGGTCTCGGGGCTCAGCTCGTACTCGTCATCGCGGCCGGCGGCGATCCACTCGGTGCCGGTGCCCGCCGAGAGCAGCGTGTACATCGAATAGGTCGGCGCGAACCCGAGCGCTCGGCGACCCGGGCCGCCGAATGCCTGGAGCAGGTGCTGGAGGACCTCGTTCGATCCGTTGGCGGCCCAGATCTGCGCGGGGTCGAGGCCGTGGCCGAGGTACGCGGCGAGGGCCGTGCGCAGCTCGGTGAACTCGCGATCGGGGTAGCGGTTCAGGCCGATGATCGCGGCGGCGACGCGGGCGACGATGTCGTGCGCGACGTCCTCGGGAATCGGATGCGTGTTCTCGTTGACGTTGAGGGCGACCGGGACGACCTTCTGCGGGGCACCGTACGGGGACTTGCCTCTGAGGTCGTCTCGGATGGGCAGATCATCGAGACTCGTCACCCGAACATGCTAATCGCGGGTCGCCGCGGCCCCGTGCACCGCGGAAACCTGCCGACTCACCCGAGGTCGGGCAGCGCGAGGCGCTGGCCCGGCTGCACGACGAGGGTGTCGAGCCCGTTGAGTCGTGCGATCGCATCGATCACGTCGCGCGGGTCCTCCCGCGGAGCGAGGTCGACGGCGATCTCCCACAGGGTGTCGCCGGCCGCCACCGTGACGACCTCGAACGACCGGCCCACCCCGCCCTCGGGGCCACCGGCGGCCGCCGGACCCGCCCCGAGCACCACGCCCATGACGAGGAGCACGACCGGCACCGCGGCGAGCGCCGTGAACACGAACCGCCCGCGACGCGTGAGCCGGAGCCGCGTGCGTGGCGCATCGGAGACGACCGGCGCGGACGCGGCCCGGACGGGACGCGGCAGGACCTGCGGAATCGACGTGCCGATGACGACGCTCATGATGCCTCCCGAACGATGGCGAGCCGTACCCGGCACTCGGCCGGGAGCACCGGGTACGAATCTCTGTTCCGAATGTATCTTCGAATCTCTTCGAACACAAGCACCGCCTCCGCACGAATCGCCCCGCGGATCGCGCGACACGCTCGAACGGATGTTTGTCTGCATGGCCTGCTCCGGATACAGTTTCGAATGTCGACACCAGTCGAACAGCAACCACCGACATCCGGCCGTGGTTCGGCCTAGCGAGGGGCGAGAGCGTGAGCAGCCAGACCGACGGAGCCCGCGACACGGGGCGGCAGCGCCGGCGGCGGAGCCTCAGCCCGAAGCAGGTCTCGATCCTCGAGGCGATCCAGGCCTCGGTGGCGTCGCGCGGGTACCCGCCGAGCATGCGCGAGATCGGCGACGCGGTCGGCCTCTCGTCGCTGTCGAGCGTCACCCACCAGCTCAACCAGCTCGAGCTCGCCGGCTACCTCCGGCGCGACCCGAACCGTCCCCGCGCCCTCGAGGTGCTCATCGAGCTCCCCGGCACGGAGGAGCGGGCGTCATCGGCGCCCGTCGTCGCGCCGGTGGGCGACGCCGCGATGGTCCCGCTCGTCGGGCGGATCGCCGCGGGCGTGCCGATCACGGCCGAGCAGCAGGTCGAGGAGATCTTCCCGCTCCCCCGCCAGCTGGTCGGCAAAGGCGAGCTGTTCATGCTCAAGGTCGTCGGCGAGTCGATGGTCGACGCCGCGATCTGCGACGGCGACTGGGTCGTCGTCCGGTCGCAGCGCACCGCCGAGAACGGCGAGATCGTCGCCGCGATGCTCGACGGCGAGGCGACCGTGAAGGTCCTCCGCCAGCGCGACGGGCACACCTGGCTGCTCCCCCGCAACAGCGCGTTCGAGCCGATCCTCGGCGACGAGGCCGAGGTGCTCGGCAAGGTCGTCGCGGTCCTCCGCGCGGTCTGACGCTACGCGCGCCCGGGCGCGGCGGGCGCGACCGGCACCAGCGCCCGCAGCCAGTCCGACACCGCGTGCATGAACGCGGGGTGGTCGTCGCGGAACACCGTGTGCCCGGTGCCCGGCAGCGTGTGCACCGTCATCCCGATCGCGCGCATGCCCGTGGCCAGGGCGTTCGTCACCAGCAGGCTGCGCTCGGCGAGCAGCACGAGGCTCGGCGCCACGAGCTTCGTCGGCGGCACCAGCTGCCGGGTGTCGGCGAACGCGAGGATGGTGCGGCGGTCCCAGTCGCGCAGGGTCGCGAGCTCGATCTCGACGTCGTCGGCGTGCCACTTCGGGTTCATCTTCACGAGCGCGGAGCGTCCGGGCCGGGGCGCGACGGCGAAGAAGGCCTTGAACGCCAGGCCCTTGAGCCCGGTCGGGAAGCCGAACGCCGGGTCGACGTAGATCGCCGCGCGCGGCGCCAGGCGGTCGGCCACGAGGCTCGCGACGAGTGCGCCCAGCGAGTGCCCCATGACGACGTCCGGCGGCCCGTCGAGCAGCGGTGCGAGCGTCTCGACGACGTCGTCGGCCCACGCGGCCGGCGAGTACCGCCGAGCGCGCGGGCTCCGGCCGTGGCCGGCGAGGTCGACCGCGAGCACGCGGAAGCCGTGCGCCTCGAGCTCGGCCGTCACGCGGTGCCACGCCCGCGAGTCCGACATGATGCCGTGGACGAGGACGGCGGTGCGGGGACCGCTCCCGGATGCGCGGACGGCGAGCTGCATGGCGGCGAGCGTAGCGACGGCGCCTGTACCCTCCCTGTGCGATCACCCGGGAACGGCCGAGCGGATGCCCCGGCGGGACATCCCCTCGGCCCGATCGCTCAGTCGACCAGCGCCGGGACCACCGCCGCGGCCGCGAGCTGGGCGCGCACGCTCCGCGTCGCCGCGACGAGGTGCTCGAGCGACGCGACCGTCTCGTCGTAGCCGCGCGTCTTCAGGCCGCAGTCGGGGTTGATCCACAGCCGGTCGGCCGGGATGACCGACGCCGCGCGCTCGATGAGGGCGCGGAGCTCGGCCTCGCCGGGCACGCGCGGCGAGTGGATGTCGTAGACGCCCGGGCCGACGCCGTGGTCGAAGCCGTTCGCCGCGATGTCGTCGACGACCTCCATGCGGCTGCGCGCCGCCTCGATGCTGGTGACGTCGGCGTCGAGGTCGCGGATCGCGTCGATGACCACGCCGAACTCCGAGTAGCAGAGGTGCGTGTGCACCTGCGTCGCCGGGCGCGCACTGCCGGTGGCGAGCCGGAACGAGCCGACCGACCACTCGAGGTAGGCGGGCTGGTCGCTCAGCCGCAGCGGCAGCAGCTCGCGGAGGGCGGGCTCGTCGACCTGCACGATGCGGATGCCGGCCTCCTCGAGGTCGGCGACCTCGTCGCGCAGCGCGAGCGCCACCTGACGGGCGGTGTCGCCGAGCGGCTGGTCGTCCCGCACGAACGACCACGCGAGGATCGTCACCGGCCCGGTGAGCATGCCCTTCACGGGCCGATCGGTGAGCGACTGCGCGTAGGTCGACCAGCCGACCGTCATCGGCTCGGGCCGGGCGACGTCGCCCCAGAGGATCGACGGGCGCGTGCACCGCGACCCGTACGACTGCACCCAGCCGTTGCGGGTGACCGCGAACCCGTCGAGGAGCTCGGCGAAGTACTGCACCATGTCGTTGCGCTCGGGCTCGCCGTGCACGAGCACGTCGAGGCCGAGGCGCTCCTGCAGGCGGATGACCCGCTCGATCTCCTCGCGCATGGCCGCCTCGTACTCGGCCGCCGAGAGCTCGCCCTTCCCGAGCAGCGCCCGGGCGCGACGCAGGTCGGCCGTCTGCGGGAACGAGCCGATGGTGGTCGTCGGCAGGGCGGGCAGGTCGAGGTCGGCCTGCGCGCGCAACCGGTCGGCGGTGCCGGCACGCGAGAAGTCGGCGTCGCCGAGCTCGGCGGTGCGGCGCCGCACGTCGAGACGCCGCACGCCGGGCGCGCCCGCTCGATCGGCGAGGGCGGCGGCCGCGGCGTCGAGCTCGGACGCGACGGCCTCCCGCCCCGACGTGAGCCCGCGGGCCAGCGTCGCGACCTGCGCGACCTTCTGGTCGGCGAACGCGAGCCACGTCGCCAGGCGGGGGTCGAGGTCGGGCTCGTCGGCGACGTCGTGCGGCACGTGCAGCAGCGACGTGGAGGTCGCGACCGCGACCGAGCCGCTCAGCGAGCGCAGCGCGTCGGCGTGCTCGAACGCGGCGGCGAGGTCGCCCCGCCACACGTTGTGCCCGTCGATCACGCCGGCGACGAGGGTCTTCGCCGCGAGCGCCTCCTCGGTCGCCGGGTCGAGCAGGGCGGGCACGGCGCCGCGCACGAGGTCGATCCCGATCGCGTCGACCGGGGTGGCCGCCAGCACCGCGAGCGCGTCGCCGATGGGCCCGTACGGTGCGGCCACGAACAGGGCCGGCCGGTCGTCGTGCGCGCCGAGCGCGTCGTACGCCTCGCCGGCTGCCTCGAGGAGGCGCTCGGGCGCGTCGGGGAGGCTCTCGCTCACGAGCGCCGGCTCGTCGAGCTGCACCCAGTCGGCGCCCGCGTCGGCCAGCGCGGCGAGGAGGGCGGCGTAGACGGGCACGAGGTCGGCGAGCCGGTCGAGGGGACGGAACCCGGCGGGCGAGCCATCCGCCGGCTTCGCGAGCGCCAGCAGGGTGACCGGGCCGACGAGCACGGGCCTCGTGCGGAAGCCGGCCGCCTGCGCCTCGGCGACGAGGGCGACCAGCCGCTCGGGGAATGCCGCGAACGCGGTGTCCGGGCCGATCTCGGGCACGAGGTAGTGGTAGTTCGAGTCGAACCACTTCGTCATCTCGAGCGGGGCGTCCTCGCCCTCGCCGCGGGCGATGGTGAACGAACCGGCGGGGTCGACCCGGCCGTCCGCATCGCGGAGCCGCGCGAAGCGCTCCGGCACGGCCCCGACCGCGAGTGCCGCGTCGAGCACCTGGTCGTAGGTCGAGAACGACTCCGGGATGGACGAGTCGTCGCGCCCGAGGCCGAGCGCGGCGAGGCGTTCGCGGGTCGCCGCGCGCAGTTCGGCGGTGCGCGCCTCGAACTCGGCGTCGTCGATCGCGCCGCTCCAGTACGCCTCGACGGCGCGCTTGAGCTCGCGGCGGCGCCCGATGCGGGGGTAGCCGAGGATGGTGCCGGTGGGGAAGGTTCGTGCAGTCATCGTTCCGTGGTGTTCCGTTCGTCGGTCTTCGGTGCGGTGGTGCTGGTGGTGCCTGTCTTGCCGGTCGTGCTGGTCGTGCTGGTCGTCGTCGCCGTGAGGCCGAGCCGGTCGAGGACGGCGAGCACGGCTTCGTGGCGGTTGAAGGTGTAGAGGTGGATGCCGGGCGCGTCGCCGTCGAGCACGTCGCGCACGAGGTCGGCGGCGAAGGCGACGCCGAGGTCGACCTGCGTCTCGGCGTCGGGCGCCCGCTCGAGCGCGATCGCGAGGTCGGCGGGCGGCTCGACGCCCGTGAGCTCGGTGAGCCGGCGGAGCCGCGCCGGGGTGGTCACCGGCATGATGCCGGGCAGGATCGGGATGGTCACGCCGCCCGCGCGGGCGAGCTCGACGAAGCCGCGGTAGTCCTCGGCGTGCCAGAAGAGCTGGGTGATCGCGAGGTTCGCGCCCGCGACCTCCTTCGCGAGGAGCGTGTCGACGTCCTGCTGCAGGTCGCGCGAACGCGGATGCCCCGTCGGGAACGCCGCCACGGCGACCCGCGTGGGCCGGGGCCGGTCGTCGATACGGGATGCCCCGGGCAGGCCCGGGAGCCCGACCTCGCGGTACGGCTGGCGCTCCTCCTGGACGCGGTGGATGAGCTGCACCAGCTCCGCCGCCGTCGCGAGGTCGCCGATGCCCTCGTCGGGGTCGTCGGCCGACTCGACCCCGCTGGGCGGGTCGCCGCGCAGGGCGAGGAAGCTCGTGATGCCGGCGTCGAGGAACTCGCGCACGATGCGGTTCGCCTCGGCGTACGACGAGCCGACGCAGGTGAGGTGCGCCATCGGGTCGACGTCGGCCTGCTCGAGCAGGTAGCGCAGCACGGTCAGCGACCGGTGGCGGGTCGACCCGCCGGCGCCGAAGGTCACGGAGATGAACGCCGGGTCGACCTCGGCGAGCCGGTCGATCGTGCGGCCGAGCGCGATCGCCGCGGCGTCGCTGCGCGGCGGGAACAGCTCGAACGAGATCGGGGGACGGTGTCCGCCCGTGGTGGAGGTGCCCTGACCTGCCATGTCGCTCCTCATCGCCCCGCACGGGTGGCTGGAGGTGCGCGGCAGCCGCGTACCCCCGGCCGTCATGCGGCGGGTGGTCTCGCGGGCGGGTGCCGGGCTCGGCGGTCGCTCCAGGCGGGGGCTTGGGCCCTCCGCCGACGATCAGGTGCGACGATACGCCACGTCAGGGGTCGCCGGCGCGATTGTGACCGGGGGTGACGAACCGACGACGCTCAGGCGACCGCGGCGCTCACGGTGAACGCCGCGAGCTGCGCGGCGAGCTCCGGCGAGGCGAGCGCACGGATGCGCGTGCCCTCCTCGACGTACTCGACCGAGAGCACCCGCCCCGACTCGTGCAGCGTCGACACGACGTCGCCGCGCTCGTACGGCACCAGCAGGTCGATCTCGACCGCCGGGTCGGGCAGCAGGCGCCCGATCGTCTCGAGCAGCTCGTCGATCCCCTCGCCGGTGCGCGCCGACGCGAAGATCGCGTTGGGCTCGAGGCCGCGCAGCACGAGGCGGTCCTCCGGCGACACGAGGTCGGCCTTGTTGAAGACGACGAGCTCCGGGATGTCCCGCGCCGCGAGCTCCCCGATCACGTCGCGCACCGTGGCGATCTGGCCCGCCGGGTCGGGGTGCGCCGCGTCGACGACGTGGACGATGAGGTCGGACTCGCCGACCTCCTCCAGCGTCGAGCGGAACGCCTCGACGAGCTGGTGCGGGAGGTTCCGCACGAACCCGACGGTGTCGGCGATCGTGTACACCCGGCCGTCGGCCGTCGTGTTGCGGCGGACCGTGGCGTCGAGCGTCGCGAACAGGGCGTTCTCGACGAGCACCCCCGCGCCCGTGACGCGGTTGACGATGCTCGACTTGCCGGCGTTCGTGTACCCGGCGATCGCGACCGACGGCACCGCGTTGCGCTTGCGGTTCGCCCGCTTCGCGTCGCGCGCGGGCTTCATGCCGGCGATCTGCTTGCGGAGCTTCGCCATGCGCGAGTGGATGCGACGGCGATCGAGCTCGATCTTCGTCTCACCGGGGCCACGGGAGCCCATGCCCGCGCCGGCCGAGCCGACCTGGCCACCGGCCTGGCGCGACATCGACTCGCCCCAGCCGCGCAGGCGCGGCAGCAGGTACTCGAGCTGCGCGAGCTCGACCTGCGCCTTGCCCTCCCGGCTCTTCGCGTGCTGGCTGAAGATGTCGAGGATGACGGCGGTGCGGTCGATGACCTTCACCTTCACCGCGTCCTCCAGCGCACGGCGCTGGCTCGGCGCGAGCTCGGTGTCGGCGACCACGGTGTCGGCGCCGAGGGCGGCGACGATGTGGCGCAGCTCCTCGACCTTGCCGCGGCCGAGGTACGTGCTGGGGTCGGGATGCGGGCGGCGCTGCAGCACGCCGTCGAGCACCCGCGCGCCGGCCGTCTCGGCCAGCGCCGACAGCTCGCGCAGCGAGTTCTCCGCGTCGTCGAGCGAGCCCTGCGAGTACACGCCGATGAGCACGACGTTCTCCAGCCGCAGCTGCCGGTACTCGACCTCGGTGACGTCCTCGAGCTCGGTCGACAGGCCGCTGACCCGCCGCAACGCGGCCCGCTCCTCGCGATCGAACTGCTCGCCGTCGGTGGACTCCCACTCCGGGGCATCCGTCGCACGGTGCTGGCCGGTGGCCGTCTTCTGGATCGAGGTCGCCTCGCCGGCGCCGAAGCGGGAGACGCCCGCGCGGTGCTCGGCGCTGCGCAGCACGCGGTCGACGGCGTCGTCGTGGTGCTCGTGTGCGGCTTCGTTCATCCGTTCAACCCTACTTCCTGATCCTGGTATAGGTTCCCCTCATGCCCCAGGAGCACTACTTCTCGTCGAGCCCGGCGTCGCCGGACAAGCTGCGGACCATCCGCGTGCGACTCGCGGGGCAGGACCGCGACGTGTACACGGCGCCCGCCGTGTTCAGCCCCGACCACGTCGACACCGGCACCGAGGTGCTCCTCGACACGGCGCCCACCGCCCCCGCCACGGGCGACCTGCTCGACCTCGGCTGCGGCTGGGGACCCATCGCCCTCAGCCTCGCGCTCGAGTCCCCGGAGGCGACCGTCTGGGCGGTCGACGTGAACGAGCGGGCCCTCGACCTCGTCCGCCGCAACGCGGAGCGCCTCGGCCTGACCAATGTCAACGCCGTGCTGGCTGAGGATGTTCCCGCCGACGTGCGCTTCGCCACGATCTGGTCGAACCCGCCGATCCGCGTCGGCAAGGAGGTGCTCCACGGCCTCATGCGCGATTGGATGCCCCGCCTCGCGCCCGGCGCATCGGCGTGGCTCGTCGTGCAGCGCAACCTCGGCTCCGACTCCCTGCACAAGTGGCTCGACGAGCACCTGCCCGACACGTTCGAGGTCTCGCGCGAGGCGTCGTCGAAGGGATTCCGGGTGCTCGAGGTGCGGAACGGCTGAGCGCGCCGTACCGGTCGGCTCGGCTCGGCTGGGCTCTCGGCTCGGCTCGGCTCAGGCGAGGCTGAGCACGCCGTCGAACACCAGCTCGGCCGGCCCCGACAGCATGACGTGCTCGCCGTCGTCGGCCCGGAACATCCGCACGCCGACGACGCCGCCGGGCACCTGCACCCGCCAGTCGTTCGGCGCGCCCGACCCGGCCCAGTGCCGCACCGCGAGCGCCGAGGCGACCGCGCCCGTGCCGCACGACAGGGTCTCCCCCGACCCGCGCTCGTGCACGCGCATGCGAATGCGTCCGACGCCGTCCTCGACGAGCGGGTCGGCCGGCACCACGAACTCGACGTTCGCGCCCGCCTCGGGCAACGGATCGAGGATGGGCTGGTAGCCGAGGTCGAGGCCCTCGAGCTCGGCGTCGTCGGCGAGGGCGACCACCACGTGCGGGTTGCCCACGTCGATGCCGAGCCCCGGGCGGGCGACGGGGAGCGACTTGGCCCGCACCAGCGGCTCGGTGCCGTCGAGGCGCCACACGCCGAGGTCGGCCTGGAAGCCGTCCCCGGAGCGGCTGACGCGCCGCACCCCGGCACGCGTGCCGATCGCGAGGGTGCCGCCCGGCGGCAGCTCGGCGAGGCCCTGGTCGAGCAGGTACGACGTGTAGACGCGGATACCGTTGCCGCACATCTCCGACACGGTGCCGTCGGCGTTCCAGTAGTCCATGAACCACGTCGCCTCGGCGTCCTCCGCGAGCGCGGCCGCCCCGGCGTCGAGGTTCGACGAACGGACGGCGCGGATCACGCCGTCGGCGCCCACGCCGAACCGGCGGTCGCAGACGGCCGCGATCTGCGCGGGCGTGAGCTCGGTGTCGCCGTCGGGATCGCTGAAGAGCACGAAGTCGTTGCCGGTGCCCTGGCCCTTGGTGAACCGGAGATCGAAGGACATGCGGATCAGTCTATGGCCGCCTGGCGAGCCAGTTCCGCGCCCCGGTCGACCACGTCGTCGGCGTCGATCACCGTCGCTGCGGCGTAGCGCTTGAACCAGCCGACCTGACGGCGCGCGTACACGCGCGTGAGCTGCTGCGTCTCCGCGATGGCCTCCGCCTCGGTCATCCGGCCGTCGAGCTGGGCGAGCGCTTGCTGGTACCCGATCGCGCGCCGCGCGGTCACGCCGCGTTCGATGCCCGCCGGCACGAGCCCGCGCACCTCGTCGAGCAGGCCCTCGCGCCACATGCCGACGACGCGCTCGTCGAGCCGTTCGACGAGGCGCGCGCGATCGCTGCGCAGGTGCACGATGCGGTGCGGGCGCCACGGCACCGGTTCGTCGGGCAGCCGCGCGGCCTTCGGCTCGCCCGTGAGCTCGATCACCTCGAGCGCGCGGACCACGCGGCGCCCGTTCTGCGCGTCGATGCTCGCGGCGGTCTGCGGGTCGATGGCGCGGAGGCGGGCGTGCAGGCCGCCCGTGCCGAGCTCGGCGAGCTCCGCCTCGAGCCGGGCGCGGATCGTGGCATCCGTGCCCGGGAACCGGAAGTCGTGGATCACGCTCGAGACGTAGAGGCCCGAGCCCCCGACGAGCAGCGCGACCGCGTCGGTCGCCTCGATCCGCTCGATCGCGGCGCGCGCGTCGGCCTGGTAGCGCGCGGCGGATGCCTCCTCCGTCACGTCGAGCACGTCCATGAGGTGGTGCGGGATGCCCCGCCGCTCCGCGGCCGACAGCTTCGCCGTGCCGATGTCCATGCCGCGGTAGAGCTGCATGGCGTCGGCGTTCACGACCTCGGCCGCTCGACCGACCCGGTCGAAGGCCTCGGCCAGGTCGAGCGCGAACGCGGACTTGCCGGTCCCGGTCGCGCCGACGATCGCGATGAGGGTCACGTCAGCGGAGGGAGTCGCTCGGGTCGTAGATGGGCATCGTGCCGACGCCCGGCGAGACGAGCGGCTCGCGCACGATCCGGAGGCTCGGCAGGCCGAGCGATACCGGCCCCGCGGCGGATGCCCCGCCCGCGCCGGGTGCGGCGGGCACGCCGCAGCTCTCGGCCTCGGCGCGGTCCCACGCGTCACCGGCGCGGGTACGGCGGATGACGAGGGGCGCGCCGTCGGGCGAGTCGGCGATCAGGTGGAACGGCGCCGCCCGGGTGATCACGACCGACACGACGTCGCCGGGCCGCGGCACGGGCGAGCCCTCCGGCACGTCGAAGTGCACCAGCCGGCTGTCTTCCGAGCGACCGCTCAGGCGGTGCGTCTCGGCGTCCTTCTTGCCCTCTCCGGAGGCGACGAGCACCTCGACGGCGCGGCCGACGACCGCCTGGTTCTCCTCCAGCGAGATGCGCTCCTGGAGGGCGGCGAGGCGCTCGTAGCGCTCCTGCACGACCTCCTTCGGCACCTGCTCCTCCATGGTCGCCGCGGGCGTGCCCGGACGGATCGAGTACTGGAAGGTGAACGCCGAGGCGAACCGCGCGGCCTCCACGACCCGGAGGGTCTCCTGGAAGTCCTCCTCGGTCTCGCCCGGGAAACCGACGATGATGTCGGTGGAGATCGCCGCGTTCGGGATCTTCGCGCGCACGCGGTCGAGGATGCCGAGGAACTTCTCGGAACGGTACGACCGGCGCATCGCCTTCAGGATGCGGTCGCTGCCCGACTGCAGCGGCATGTGCAGCTGGGGCATCACGTTCGGCGTCTCGGCCATGGCGTCGATGACGTCGTCGGTGAACGCGGCGGGGTGGGGGCTCGTGAACCGCACCCGCTCGAGCCCGTCGATCTGCCCCACGGCCCGCAGCAGCTTGCCGAAGGCCTGGCGGTCGCCGAACTCGACGCCGTAGGAGTTCACGTTCTGCCCGAGGAGGGTGACCTCGATGGCGCCGTCGTCGACGAGTGCCTGCACCTCGGCGAGGATCTCGCCGGGGCGGCGGTCCTTCTCCTTGCCGCGCAGGGCGGGCACGATGCAGAAGGTGCACGTGTTGTTGCAGCCGACCGAGATCGACACCCAGCCGCTGTAGGTGGAGTCGCGCTTCGTCGGCAGCGTCGAGGGGAAGACCTCGAGCGCGTCGAGGATCTCGAGCTGCGCCTCGTCGTTGTGGCGCGCGCGCTCGAGCAGGCTCGGCAGCGAGCCCATGTTGTGCGTGCCGAACACGACGTCGACCCAGGGCGCCTTCTCGAGGATGACGTTCTTGTCCTTCTGGGCGAGGCAGCCGCCCACCGCGATCTGCATGCCCTCGTGGCGGCGCTTGACCCCGGCCAGGTGTCCGAGGTTGCCGTACAGCTTGTTGTCGGCGTTCTCGCGGACCGCGCAGGTGTTGATGACGACGACGTCGGGCTCGACGCCGTTCGCCGGCACGTACCCCGCCGCCTCGAGCGAACCCGACAGGCGTTCGGAGTCGTGCACGTTCATCTGGCAGCCGAACGTGCGCACCTCGTAGGTGCGGGGCGCGGACGTGGCGCTGCCGACCTCGACCGCCGAGGCCTCGTGAAGCGTGCTCATGATCAGGACAGTCTACGAGGGACGACGCGGCAGCGCCGACGCGACCGCCTCGCGCACCACGTCCGAGGGGTACCCGCGGCGCATGAGGAAGGCCGTGAGCCGCCGTTCGGCGACCGCGCGATCGAGTCCCCCGAGCTGGCGCGCCCGTCGCTCGGCCACGGCGACGGCGTTGCCGACCTCCGCGTCGTGGTCGATCGCCGCGACCGCGGAATGCGCCACCTCGCCGTCGATCCCACGACGGGTGAGCTCGGTGATGACGGCGCTGCTGCCCCGACCCCGCCGGACCGCCTGCATGTGCACGACCTGCTCCGCGAGCCGGGCGTCGTCGAGGTAGCCGAGGCGCTCGTACCGTTCGAGCCAGTCCTCGACCTCGCCGTCGTCGAGCCCGTGCTCGACGAGCACGGCACGCACCTCGGCGACCGACAGCGACGACCGGCGCAGCCGGTTCACGACGAGGCGGTCGATCCGCTCGTCGCGCTCGGCGCCGGTCTCCTCCGGCTCGTCGCCCGTCGCATCGCTCGCCGCAGCCACGTCGTCCTCGGCGGTCGACCGTGCCCTCGGGTCGGACGACCCGACCCAGGGCAGGTACGAGACCGGGGCGAGGTGCTCGCCGGATTCCCCGGCGGACGGCGACCGTCGATCCTGATCGTGCATCGCAACGCCTCCCCCGGTTTCGTTTCCCTGATCTGGTAGCGCCTGGTCATCAGCGGCCCGGGCTCGCGCCCGGGCCGGTCGTGCGGACGGTCAGGCCCCGCGACGCTGCTTCGCCGCGATCGGCTCGACGTTGGACGGCGCCGCTGCGGCGGGTGCCGCACCCGCCGACCCGATGCCGAGCTTCACGAGGATCTTCTGCTCGATGTCGGCGGCGATGTCGGGGTTCTGCAGGAGGAAGTTGCGCGCGTTCTCCTTGCCCTGCCCGAGCTGGTCGCCGTCGTACGTGTACCAGGCCCCCGACTTCTTCACGATGCCCTGATCGACGCCGTAGTCGATCAGCGAGCCCTCGCGCGAGATGCCGACACCGAACAGGATGTCGAACTCGGCCTGCTTGAAGGGCGGCGCCATCTTGTTCTTGACGACCTTGACGCGCGTGCGGTTGCCGACCGCCTCGGTGCCGTCCTTCAGGGTCTCGATGCGACGGATGTCGAGGCGGACCGACGCGTAGAACTTCAGCGCCTTACCGCCCGCGGTCGTCTCGGGGCTGCCGAAGAAGACGCCGATCTTCTCGCGCAGCTGGTTGATGAAGATCGCCGTGGTCTTCGTCTGGTTGAGGCCACCGGTGAGCTTGCGCAGCGCCTGCGACATGAGGCGGGCCTGGAGGCCGACGTGCGAGTCGCCCATCTCGCCCTCGATCTCGGCACGGGGCACGAGGGCCGCGACCGAGTCGATGACGACGAGGTCGATCGAGCCCGAGCGGACGAGCATGTCGGCGATCTCGAGCGCCTGCTCGCCCGTGTCGGGCTGCGAGACGAGGAGCGAGTCGATGTCGACGCCGAGCTTCTTCGCGTACTCGGGGTCGAGCGCGTGCTCGGCGTCGATGAACGCGGCGATGCCGCCGGCGCGCTGCACGTTCGCGATCGCGTGGAGCGTCAGGGTCGTCTTACCCGACGACTCCGGGCCGTAGATCTCGACGATGCGGCCTCGCGGGAGGCCGCCGACACCGAGCGCCACGTCGAGCGCGATGGAACCGGTGGGGATGATCTCGACCGGCGCGCGCTCCTCGCTGCCGAGGCGCATCACCGATCCCTTGCCGAACTGGCGGTCGATCTGGGCGAGTGCCGCTTCGAGGGACTTCTCGCGGTCTGCGGGTGAGGGCATTGGTGGCTCCTTCGTCTCGGTGGTGGCTGCCTCTCGGCTGTCGTTCCACATGCCCGGCCGTGACCCGGCACGTCTTGCGACAAGGCGGTTTGCGGTGTGTTCCGACGACTTCGACCGTAGGGCCGCCCTCCGACATTCCGGGGCCGTGGAGCCCTGGCTGTGGACGGCGACGCCGGAACGCCCCGCTGGTGAGGAGCCTACCGCGATCGACGAACGGATGTTCGAACCGGCGCGCCGGCGTGTCGAACACGCATTCGGCGCGGCATCCGCTGGAGGATCAGGCTCGCGGGCCGCGCTCGCGGCGCGTGGGACCGTGCCGGCGCGCGGTCGGCACGTCCATCGCGACGCACAGCGCCAGCCAGACCTCGCGGGGCGCCACGCCCGCCGAGAGCGCCTCCGTGGCGGTGCGACCGCCCAGCACCTCGAGCACCACGTCGCGGAGGACGACCGCGCCGTACGCCTCGCCGAACTCGTCGTCGACGGCGAGCCGGAACTCGCTGAGCTTCACACCACTCCTCGGATCGGGTACCGGATCGCGGGGCGGATCACCGCGGACGACCGGCGCCCGGACATGCGATCGGCCGGTCTCCCGACCGGCCGATCACCACTTCGTACGTCTTGGTCAGCGGACCATCATGTCCGCGTCGAACTCCGCGACGAGCTCGTCGGGGAGGCTGTCGGGCACCACCGGGGTGAGCCCCTCGAGCACGGCGAGCCGGTCTCCGACCTCGTGCATGATCACCGAGATGGGCGTGTCGAGCGCCTCGGCCACCGAGGCGAGGATCTCGCTCGAGGCCTCCTTCTGCCCGCGCTCGACCTCGCTGAGGTACCCGAGCGCGACGCTGGCCTTGCTGGCCACCTGGCGGAGGGTGCGACCCTTCTGGAGACGGAAGTCCCGCAGCACGTCGCCGATCTCCTGTCGAACCAGAACCATCGGAACCTCCTTCGTCAGATCGAGCCTCGGATCCATTCGAATCCCCGGCGGGGAGGGTCGGCCTGACCCTGGATCCCGTGCCTCGACCCTAAGCCTTTCACACTGGGCTTTCCGTGTGAACCTGCGACATGTAACAGGGTGTTCACGAACGGTATTCCCACCCGGGGATCATGTCACCGGGAGTGCCGCGACCTCGTCGAGCGCGGCCGCGAGGGCCGCCTCCACGGCGCCGCGGCGGATGACCGCTCGGCCGCCGTCGAGCGCCAGTCGGACGGAGCGGATGCCCCGTGGCGACGCGATCCCCACGTAGACCTCGCCCGCCTCATGGCCGTCCTGCGGGTCGGGTCCGGCGACCCCGGTCGTGCCGATGCCGACGTCCGCCGGGCGGCCGTCCACCGCGCACGCACGCCGCACGCCGTCGGCCAACTGCTCGGCCACCTGCGGGTCGACGGCCCCTCGTTCGGCCAGCAGGGCCGCGTCGACGCCCACCAGCGAGTGCTTCACCGGCGTCGCGTACGCGACCACGCCACCGATCAGCACCGCGGATGCCCCGGGCACGTCGACGACCGCGGCGGCGACGAGTCCGCCCGTGAGGGACTCGGCGACGGCGAGGGTGAGCCCGCGCCGGGCCAGTTCGGCCACGAGTGCCCGGGCGACCTCGGACGGTGCGCCGCCGGCGACCGAGCGCGGGTCGCTCATGCGCTGCGGTGCTCGCGCGCGAGGCGCAGCGCATCGCGGACGTAGAGCAGCCCCGACCAGACGGTGAGGACGAGCGCCGCCGCCAGCAGCACGGCGTTCACCCACGCCATCCACTCGCCGAGGAGCGCCGGGAGCGGCGCCAGGGCGAAGGAGATCGCGACGGCCTGCACGAGGGTCTTCAGCTTGCCGCCGGAGGCGGCGGGCACCACGTTGCCCCGGCCGAGCTCCACGAAGCGCCAGACGGTGATGCCGACCTCGCGCACGACGATGACGATCGTCACCCACCATGGCACCTCGCCGAGGAGCGAGAGGCACACGAGGGCGCCGCTCGTGAGCAGCTTGTCGGCGATCGGATCGAGGATCTTGCCGAGGTCGGTGACCAGCCCGCGGCTGCGGGCGATGTACCCGTCGATGCCGTCGGTCGCGATCGCGATGACGAAGATCGCGGTGGCGATCCAGCGCAGCGTGCCGCCCTCGCCGTCGTCGACGAGCAGCAGCCAGAAGAACACCGGGGCGAGCAGGATCCGCACGATCGTGATCGCGTTCGGCAGGTTCCAGTTGGACGTCCTGGTGGCCTCGGGTGGGGTCATGCCCTCAGGATAGCGGGCCGCTCAGTCGCGGCCCGTGAGCCCCCAGGCATCCTCGTCGGGGTCGCCGTCGACCTCCTCGAGGCCTTCGGGGATGCGGCCCACCGGGTCGTCGTAGCGGTCGTCGATCGGTTCGGTCGGCACCGGCCGCGAGATCCCGCCCGTCGGGACCGGGCCGCCGGGTGCCGACGCGGGCGCGGCCGGCGCGGCGGCCGCGCCACCGGGCGGCTCGTCGCCCCGGATGCGGGCGAGCACGCCGGGAAGCTGCTCGACGGTCACCAGCACGTCGCGGGCCTTCGAGCCCTCGCTCGGGCCGACGATCTCGCGGGACTCGAGCAGGTCCATGAGGCGGCCGGCCTTCGCGAAGCCGACCCGGAGCTTGCGTTGCAGCATCGAGGTCGAGCCGAACTGGCTCGACACGACGAGCTCGGCGGCGGCGAGCAGCAGCTCGAGGTCGTCGCCGATGTCGGAGTCGATCTCCTTGCGCTCGACGACGGCGTCGACATCCTGCCGGTACTCGGGGCGCGCCTGGCGGGTGACGTGCTTGACGACCCGCTCGATCTCGGCCTCGCTGACCCAGGCGCCCTGCACGCGGAGCGCCTTCGAGGCGCCCATCGGCAGGAAGAGTCCGTCGCCCTGGCCGATGAGCTTGTCGGCGCCCGGCTGGTCGAGGATGACCCGGGAGTCGGTGACGCTCGTGACGGCGAACGCGAGGCGGCTCGGCACGTTCGCCTTGATGAGGCCCGTCACGACGTCGACGCTCGGACGCTGGGTCGCGAGCACGAGGTGGATGCCCGAGGCGCGCGCGAGCTGGGTGATGCGCACGATCGAGTCCTCGACGTCGCGCGGGGCGACCATCATGAGGTCGGCGAGCTCGTCGACGACGACGAGGAGGTAGGGGTACGGCTTGAGCTTGCGCTCGCTGCCGGCCGGCAGCACGATCTCCTCGTTGCGCACGGCCGCGTTGAAGTCGTCGATGTGGCGGAACCCGAACGACGCGAGGTCGTCGTACCGCATGTCCATCTCCTTGACGACCCACTGCAGCGCCTCGGCGGCCTTCTTCGGGTTCGTGATGATCGGCGTGATGAGGTGCGGCACGCCCGCGTAGGACGTCAGTTCGACGCGCTTGGGGTCGATGAGCACCATGCGCACGTCGGCGGGCTTCGCGCGCATGAGCAGGCTCGTGATCATCGAGTTCACGAAGCTCGACTTGCCCGAGCCGGTCGAGCCGGCCACGAGGAGGTGGGGCATCTTCGCGAGGTTGGCGACGACGTAGCCGCCGCCCACGTCCTTGCCGACGCCGATGGTCATCGGGTGCTTCGCGTTCGTCGCGGGGCCCGAGCGGAGCACGTCGCCGAGCGTGACGATCTCGCGGTCGGCGTTCGGGATCTCGACGCCGATCGCGCTCTTGCCCGGGATCGGCGAGAGGATGCGCACCTCGTTCGACGCGACCGCGTACGCGAGGTTCTTCGACAGGGCGGTGACGCGCTCGACCTTCACGCCCGGCCCGAGCTCGATCTCGTACTGCGTCACGGTCGGGCCGCGGGAGAATCCGGTGACCTTCGCGTCCACGCCGAACTGGTCGAGCACGGCCGTGATCTGGCGCACGACCTCGTCGTTCACCGCGGAGCGCTGCTTCGCGGGCGCGCCGGCGGCGAGCGTCGCTGCGGACGGCAGGCTGTAGGGCCGGGCCGGCTCGGCGGGCTCCTCGGCACCGGGCACCGCGGGAAGCCCGGTGCCGGCGACGGCACCCCCGGCACCGGCGTCTGCGACGTCGGCCGCGAGCGCGTCGAAGCCCGTCAGCACGCCCGTCGCGGCGCCGTCGTCGCGCAGGCCGATGCCGCCCTGCGGCACCTCGCCCGTGAACGCGCGCACCGCCGACTCGGCGCGCTGGAGGTCGCCGAGGATCTCGGTGCCGTACGCGTCAGGCCCGGGGTCGCCCTCGAGCGCCGACGCGAAGCTGCCGTCGGCCGAGCCCGGACCGAAGACCTCGGCGATGCCCGTGGCTCCCGCCTCGGCGAAGTCCGGGTCCTCCTCGCGGTTCGACGCGTTGCGGCGCCACCACGGCAGCGCGGCCGGCGTCGCGTCCTCGTCGTCGACCCCGTCGAGGGGCACCTGCTCGGTGCGCTCGGCCTTGCCGCGGCGGCGCTTGGCGGGCTCCGGGGCATCCGCTGCGGGCGCCGCCTCGTGCGCGCCGAACAGCCAGACGTACAGTTCGCGGAAGCGCGCGCCGATGCGGTTCGGCGGCGTCTTCGTCATGATCAGCAGCGACAGTACGAGCAGCAGCCCGATGACGGCGGTCGCGCCGATCGGCGTGATCAGGAAGATGAGCGGCTCGGCGAGCATCCAGCCGAGGATGCCGCCGGCCCGGGCGAGCGCGGGCATGCCCTGACTCGGGTCGGGCTGGCCGCCGAATACGTGGCAGAGCCCCGAGATGCTGAGCAGCAGCAGCGACAGGCCGATGCCGATGCGCGTGTTGTCGTGCACCGAGCTGGGATGGCGGAACAGCCAGATCGCGAAGAGCAGCATGACGACCGGCAGCCCGAACGCGACCCGGCCGAACAGGCCGCCGAAGGTCCAGGCGTCGAACTGCTGCGCGAGCGATTCGTTGATGTAGAACCACTCGACGACGGCGCCGGTGATCGCGAGCAGCACGATGAAGAACGGCAGCCCGTCGCGACGCTCCTCCTTCGCGAGCGTCTCGGGGCCGAGGGCGCGCGCCGCACCGCCCGTGACGTGCGCCAGGCCCATCCACGCCCGGACGAGGAGGTTCGGACCCTCGCGCCCGGCGGACGCGGGACCCTTCGCGGCCGACTTCGTCGCGGACGCCGGAAGCTTCTTCGTGGGCGCGGTGCGCGACGAGCCGCGGCCGGACGCGCCGGAGGCGCGCCCGTTCGACCTGGTGCTCGTAGCCATGCGCACCACGCTAGCGGGCGCATCCGTCACCACCCCGGAGGCGCCGCGGGATGCCTCGAACTGGGGCCCCGGTCAGCGCAGGCGGCGGACCATCGTGTGACGACCGGGCACCGCGTCGGAGACGATCGCGAACCCCTCCGAGCGGTACAACTGCCCGGCGTGGTTGTCGCGCTCGACGCTCAGCGTGATCCGGGCGAAGCCCGCGCGCCGCGCCTGCTCGGTGAGCGCCCGCATCAACGCGCGGCCGACGCCCTGCGCCCGCCAGAGCGGCCGCACGCCGATGATGAGCTCGGGCACGCCGACGCCGACGAACCCGTGCGCCGCGGCATCGGCCGCGAAGAGCCGGTACCACGCGGCACCCACGGGCCGCCGGTCGCCGTCGACGGCGACGAACCCGGCGTCGGAGGGCCGCTGCCAGCCCGCGACGAACCCGCGGTAGATCGGATCGGCCAGCACGGTCGGCCGCGGACGGTTGATGCCGTCGCGCCAGTTCGCCGCCTCGACGACCATGTCGGCCAGGAACGCGCCGTCATTCGGAGCCGCCGGGCGGATGGTGAAGTCCGCCATGACCGGAGCGTACGCGACCGGTGTTTCGACGGTGTTTCCCTGCCCGGCGGCGGCCACCGCGCCGCGTGCGCACCCGGTGGCCGGGGCCCCGGCTACGCCTCGATGACCAGCGGCACCAGCATCGGGCGGCGGCGCAGGCGCCGGTTCACCCAGGTGCCGAGCGTACGCCGCACGAGCTGCTGCAGCGCGTGCTGGTCGCGAACCCCGTCGCGCGCCGCGTCGGCGAGCGCCTGGATGATCTTCGGCTTCACGTCCTCGAACACCGCGTCGTCCTCGGCGAAGCCGCGGGCGTGGATCTCGGGGCCGGAGATGACCCGGCCGGTCGTCGCGTCGACGACGACGATGACCGAGATGAAGCCCTCCTCGGCGAGGATGCGGCGGTCCTTCAGGTCGGCGTCGGTGATCTCGCCGACCGTGGATCCGTCGACGTACACGAAGCCGAGGTCGAGCTGGCCGACCACCCGCACGTCGCCGTCGCGGAGGTCGAACACGGTGCCGTTCTCGCCGATGAAGGTGCGCTCCTCGGGGATGCCGGTCTGCCGCGCGAGCCGCGCGTTCGCGACGAGGTGCCGGTACTCGCCGTGGATCGGCAGGACGTTGCGCGGCTGGAGGATGTTGTAGCAGTAGAGCAACTCGCCCGCGGCCGCGTGGCCCGAGACGTGCACCTTCGCGTTGCCCTTGTGCACGACGTTCGCGCCGAGCTTCGTGAGCCCGTCGATCACGCGGTACACGGCGTTCTCGTTGCCGGGGATGAGGCTCGACGCGAGGATGACGGTGTCGCCCTCGCCGACCTCGATCTGGTGGTCGCGGTTCGCCATGCGGCTGAGCACCGCCATCGGCTCGCCCTGCGACCCCGTCGACATGTAGACGATGCGGTCGTCGGGGATGTCGCCGGCCTTCTTGTAGTCGACGAGCACGCCCTGCGGCACCCTGAGGTAGCCGAGCGACTCGGCGATCGTCATGTTGCGCACCATGCTGCGGCCGAGGAGCGCCACGCGGCGCCCGTTCGCGTGGGCCGCGTCGAGCACCTGCTGCACGCGGTGCACGTGGCTCGAGAAGCTCGCGACCACGACCTTCTTCGTCGCCCGCGAGATGACCTGGTCGAGGACGGGGCCGATCTCCTTCTCGAGCGGCGTGAAGCCCGGGACATCCGCGTTCGTGGAGTCGACCATGAACAGGTCGACGCCCTCCTTGCCGAGCCGCGCGAACTCGCGCAGGTCGGTGAGCCGGCCGTCGAGCGGGAGCTGGTCCATCTTGAAGTCGCCGGTGCCGAGCACCGTGCCGGCGCTCGTGCGGATCGCGACCGCGAGCGCGTCGGGGATGGAGTGGTTGACCGCGATGAACTCGAGGTCGAACGGGCCGAGCTGCTCGCGCTGGCCCTCCTTCACCGTGAGGCTGTAGGGCTGGATGCGGTGCTCCTTGAGCTTCGCCTCGACGAGCGCGAGGGTCAGCGTGGAGCCGATCAGCGGGATGTCGGCGCGGCGCTTCAGCAGGTACGGCACGGCGCCGATGTGGTCCTCGTGGCCGTGCGTGAGCACGACGCCGACCACGTCGTCGAGGCGGTCGGCGAGGAAGCCGAAGTCGGGCAGGATCAGGTCGACGCCGGGCTGGTGCTCCTCCGGGAAGAGCACGCCGCAGTCGACGATGAGGATCTTGCCGTCGATCTCGTAGCTGGTCATGTTGCGGCCGACCTCGCCGAGGCCGCCGACGGGGATGATGCGGAGCGTGCCCGCTTCGAGCGGGGCAGGGTCGATGACGACGTCGGGCATGTGCCCTCCTTGATCTCGGTGTGCAGTTGGTGCGGGCCGCCTGGGCCGCGCGGATGTCTCGGTGCCGACGCGTCGCGTCAGCGGGTGGTGCCGGCGACCTTCGGCAGCGCGCCGCCGGCGGCGGCGTTGCGGTCGGGCCGGAAGTTGTGGAAGTCGACGCCGGGGATGCCCTGGACGTGGTCGATCTCGTCCTCGATGAGGGCGGCCTCCCACTCCTCGGGGCCGACGAGCGGCAGGCGCACGCGCGGGCTGCCGATGCGGCCGAGCCCGTGCAGGATGTACTTCGCCGCGACCGTACCGGGCACGTGGGTCATGACGGCGCGCACGAGCGGCTCGAGCTGCTGGTGCGCGGCGGTGGCCGTCTTCAGGTCGCCGCGGTTCACGGCGTCGACGATGGTGCGGTACGGCGCCGGGGCGATGTTCGCGGTGACGCCGATGAGGCCGGTGGCGCCGATCGCGAGGTGCGGGAGCACGTTCGCGTCGTCGCCGGAGAAGTACAGCAGGTCGGTCTGGTTCAGCACCCGGCTGACCTCGCTGAAGTCGCCCTTCGCGTCCTTGACGGCGAGGATGTTCGGGTGCTTGGCGAGGCGCAGGATCGTCTCGTACTTGATCGGCACGCCGGTGCGGCCGGGGATGTCGTAGAGGATCACCGGCAGGTCGGTCGCGTCGGCGACGAGCCGGAAGTGCGTGAGGATGCCGGCCTGCGTGGGCTTGTTGTAGTACGGCGTGACGATCATGATGCCGTCGGCGCCGGCCTGCTCGGAGTGCTTGTACAGCTCGATCGCGTGCGCGGTCTCGTTCGAGCCGCCGCCGGTGATGATCTTGGCGCGGCCGGCCGCCACGTCCTTCCCGACCTCGACGAGCCGCAGCTTCTCGGGGTCGGTGAGGGTGGAGGTCTCACCGGTGGTGCCCGTGACGACGATGCCGTCGGCGCCCGCCGAGATGACATCGTCGATGTGCTTCTCGACCCCGGGCCAATCGACCTCGCCGTCCGCCGTCATCGGCGTGACGAGCGCGACGAGCACTTGTCCGAAGGGGTTCTCTCGAAGTCACGCCCTACAGGCTATCGGTTCCGCGCGGCCCGGCGCGGCCCGGCTCAACCCGGCGCGGCCCGGGCGACCCGGGCCGGGCCGTGACGCGCGCGCGCCGGGGTGCCCCTGCCGACCGCGGCCGGCCGGCAGGGGCACCGGGTGATCAGGCGATCCGCTCCCACGGACCCTTCTTGCCCGTTCCGGGGGCATCGCCGCGCGTCCACCACTTCGCCCGCCACAGCTCCCCGTCGTGACGAACGACGTCGCCCGCGAGGAAGATGCGCGTCGCGGTCCAGCGCGCCACGCCGTCCGCCGTCGCGACGACCTCCTGCCATGAGCCGCGTGCAGCCCCCGGCGCATCGCCGCGGGTCCACCACGACGCGACCCACGTGGATCCGCCGAAGCCGACGACGTCCCCCTCGTGGTAGGTCGTCGACGCGCTCCAGGCCGGCGGTGCCGAGGCGGCCACGTCGTCGCCGACCACGATCCCACGGCCGTTGGTGGCGAGGTAGACCCGCCCGAAGACATCGGGGTCGCCCTCGATGTCGGCGTGGAGGCTGCCCCACTGGTGCTCGTCGTCGTTGGCGCGGACCCAGGTCGCGCCGCCGTCGGTCGAGCGGTAGACGCCGCGGATCCCGTCGCGCTCGGCGGCCGTGTAGATCGCGGGTCGCGTGCTCCCGGGCGCCGCCTTGCCGAATCCGATCGTGTCGGCCTCGTCGAAGCCGCTCACCGTGCTCCAGCTGCGCCCGCCGTCGGTCGACCGCCACATCCCGTAGGCGCCGTCGTCCGAGCCGCCGGCGAACCAGAGTTCCCCGATCCGTCCGGGCATCGCGGCGAAGCGCGCGTTCCCCTCGGCGGGGAGCGCGGTGTCGTTCACCGCGGCGAACGTCGCGCCGCCGTTGGTCGAGCGGTAGAACGTGCCGGCCGCGAAGCCGTACACGGTGCGGGCGTCGGTGCGGTCGGCCTCGACCCTCGCCCCCGCGGGCAGCCCGACGACCGGGGTCCAGCCGGCGCCGGCATCCGCGCTCACCTGCGGCGCGCCGCCGGCCGGAGCCCAGATCGCGCCGGTGCCGTCGGCGGTGACGGCGACCGTGCCGGCCCCGGTGGCTCCGTCGACCGCGGGCGACGCCGTCCAGGTGACGCCCGAGTCCGTCGAGACCGCGGCGCGGTGGACGCCCGCGCCGTCGGTGCCCGCGCGGGCGATGACGTCGGAGGCCAGCCCCGCGGCATCCACGCTCACCGCGCCGCCGAAGTACGGGCCCCGGAACGAGTTCGGCACGACGGCGAGGTCGTCGTGCACGAAGCCGCCGAGGTCGTACATCGCCGACACCAGGTCGACGTCGCCGGCCGGTGCGACGAGGTCCTGGATCGCGGTCTCCTCGATGCCGTCGGCCGCGGGAGCGAGGTGGATCACGCCGTCGGGCTCATCCCACGCGGTGAGGTCCTCCGCGCGGTAGATCGTCGCTCCGGTGCCGTACATCAGCTCGTCGGGGTCGTGCGGGTCGATCTCGAGCGCAGACACCATCCAGCCGAGCTTGGGCGTGGGCTCGACCCACGGCACCGGGTCGCCGACCTCCTTGCCGAACGCGAGCCACGGCACGCCGTCGATCGACTGCTCGTATTTGCGCACGACGTGCGCGCCGCCGTCGTAGGAGTAGTCCCAGATCGGCGACCACGTGTCGCCGCGGTCGGTGCTGCGGAAGATCAGGATGTCCGGCCACCACTGGATCTGCGTGGCGACCATGATCGTGTCGGGGTCGCTCCGGTCGATCGTCAGGCCGCCGAACCCGAAGTCGCCGCCGACGGGTCGCTGCGTGGGGGTGATGTCGGTCCACGTGCCGTCGTCGAGCCCGTACCGCCAGACCTCGCCGTCGGAGCCGTCGTACGGTCCGGACGTGTTCGTGGTCGAGAGGTAGAGGAACCGGCCGGCGTCGTCGATCACGCCGCGCTGCGGGAGGAATCCGGTCGGCGCGCCCGGGACCTCGGACCAGGTGGCACCCGCGTCGTCGGAGCGGTAGAGGATGTGGTCGGTGTCGGCGACGGCGGTGAAGATCGTGGAGGTCGCGGTGCCGGGCTGCGACGACGCGGCGTCGAACGCCGTCCACAGCACGCCGAGCTCCGACCGCAGGTAGGAGTTGTCCGAATCAGGGTCGGGCGCGAAGTCGCCGACGTTCGGGAAGCTCCGCACCTGCTCGAAGGTGACGCCCGCGTCGGTCGAGCGCCAGAGGCCCTGCCCCTCCTCGGCGCCGAAGTAGAGCACGTCGCCGTCGTTCGGGTCGATCTGGAGCCGCTCGCCGATGCCGCGGCCCGGCATGTTGCCCCCGACCTTGAACGGCAGGTCCGTCGCCTCCCAGGTCTCGCCGTAGTCGGCAGAGCGGAGGATCGCGCCGTCGTTCGGGTCCCACTCGTTCGTGTACATGCCGACGGCGGCGTACACGCGCGAGGTCTCGACGGGGTCGGTGGCGAGGCTGAGCACGCCGAGCCGGTTCCAGTCGTCCCAGCCGACGTGGTCGAGCAGCGGCACCCAGCGATCCGTGGCGCGGTCCAGCCGGTACGCGCCGCCGATGTCGGTGCGGGCGTACACGAGCCCGGCCTCGGTCGGGTTGTAGACGATACCGGGGACGTAGCCGCCTCCCGAGATCGCGACGTTCGACCAGTCGTAGGCGGGCGCGGGCTCGTCGCCCGCGGGCGGTCCCGCCACGGACGCGACGGCCGCTCCCGCCGATCCGGCGGCGACCACGGCGCCCGCCGCTGCGGCGGCGACCGCCGTCGTCCAGGTTCTCGATCTCCAACGCACCATTCGCACTCCTTCGTGTCGGTCGCGGATCCGGTGATCCGGTCGCGAGAGTATCGAAGCGCTTCGAATCGCACAAGGGTCGCCGAGCGCGGGCGAGGGAGGTCGGGAGGTCAGCGCTCCAGGCGCAGGAATCGGTAGCACAGACCCGTGCGGGACGTCTGCCAGTCCCCCGCCTCGGTCGGCCGCCACCCGTCCCTCGACGGCGCCACGGCGTCGCCCGCGACCTCGAGGTCGATCTCGGTGACCTCGAGCCGGTCGGCCAGGGTGATCGCCTGGCGGTACACCTCGGCGCCGCCGATCACCCAGGTCCAGCCGTCGGGCCCGCGGCCCTCGGCGGCGAGGGCGAGGGCCTCGTCGAGGGATGCCGCGCGCTCGGCGCCGTCCGCGGCCCAGTCGGGCTGCCGGGTGACGACCAGGTTCCGCCGTCCGGGCAGGGGCCGGAACCGGGGCGGCAGCGACTCCCACGTGCGCCGCCCCATGACGACGGGGCATCCGTCGGTGACCTGCTTGAAGTGCGCGAGGTCCTCCGGCAGGTGCCAGGGCATGCCGCCCGCAGCGCCGATGACGCCGTCGCGCGCCTCCGCCCAGACCAGGCCGACGCGGACCGAACCGATGCCCGCCACGTCAGACCGCGACCGCGGCCCGGATCGCGGGGTGGTGCACGTAGTCGACGACGTCGAAGTCGTCGTACTCGTAGTCGAGGATCGACGCCGGCTTCCGCGTGAACCGCAACGTCGGGTACGGGTACGGGTCGCGGGAGAGCTGCTCGGCGACCTGCTCGCGGTGGTTGTCGTAGATGTGGCAGTCGCCGCCCGTCCACACGAACTCGCCCGGCTCGAGGCCGACCTGCTGGGCGACCATGAGCGTCAGCAGCGCGTACGACGCGATGTTGAACGGCACCCCGAGGAAGAGGTCGGCGCTGCGCTGGTAGAGCTGGCAGCTGAGCTTGCCGTCGGCGACGTAGAACTGGAAGAGCGCGTGGCAGGGCGCGAGCGCCATGTCGGGGATGTCGGCCGGGTTCCACGCCGAGACGATGAGCCGGCGCGAGTCGGGCGTGCGGCGGATGTCGTCGATCACCTGGGCGATCTGGTCGATGTGGTCGCCCGAGGGCGTCGGCCACGAGCGCCACTGCACGCCGTAGACGGGCCCGAGCTCGCCGCGCTCGTCGGCCCACTCGTCCCAGATGCTGACGCCGTGCTCCTGCAGCCAGCCCACGTTGGACTCGCCCCGGAGGAACCAGAGCAGCTCGATCGCGATCGACTTGAAGTGCACGCGCTTCGTGGTGATGAGCGGGAACGACTCGGCGAGGTCGAACCGGATCTGCCGGCCGAAGACGCTCGTCGTGCCGGTGCCCGTTCGATCGGACTTGTGCGTGCCGTTCGCGAGCGTGTCGCGCAGGAGGTCTTCGTACGGGGTCGGAATCGCCTGGCTCACGCCCTCGATGGTAGCCGCCGCCGCCGACCCCGGTCGGATGCCCCGCCCCGGCGGGCCGCGTCACGGGGGGTCACACGCCGCCGCGGGGCATCCGACCGGCCTAGCCTTCGGTCCATGGACTGGCCCGTCGCGCTCCTCGCCGCTGCCGCGCTCGTCGCGATCGCGACGGCCGCGGGGTTCGCGATGCGCGCGCGCACCGGCCGCGTCTCGACGGTCTCACCGGCGTCGGATGCCCCGGCCCGGCCCGATGCCGCCGACCTGCCGCTCGCTCCGGGCGCCCTCGGCGCCGAGGCCACGCTCGTGCAGTTCTCCACCGAGTACTGCAGCCGCTGCCCCGCCACCGCCCGCGCGCTCGGCGAGCTCGCCGGCCGGTACGAGGGCGTGCGCCACGTGGAGATCGACCTCACCCGCGACGCCCGGCTCGCCGACCGGTTCGGCATCGTCCAGACCCCGACCACGCTCGTGCTCGACCACGCGGGCGCCCGCGTGGCCCGCATCGGCGGCGTCCCCCGCACCGCCGACCTCACCGCCCTCCTCGACCGACTCACCGGGAGCGACCATGTCCCAGCCTGACGCGCCGCGCGGCATCGACCCGCGCGGCCCCCGCTTCGCCGCCGCCATCACCGCCGCGCTGCTGCTCGTCGACGTGGTGCTCGGCCTCGCCGACGCCGCCCTCGCCGCCTGGATCCTGCTCGCCGCGCTGTCGGCGATCTTCCTCTGGAGCGCGATCGCGGGCGTCTCGCGCTCACCGTGGGGCTGGGTGTTCCGCACCCTCGTGCGCCCGCGCCTCGCGCCGCCCGCCGAGCTCGAGGACCCGCGCCCGCCGACCTTCGCCCAGGGCGTCGGCTTCATCGTGACCGTCGTGGGCGTGGTGCTCGGCGTGGCCGGGCTGCCGCTCGCCGTGCCGATCGCGGCCGCGTTCGCGTTCATCGCCGCGTTCCTCAACGCGGCGTTCGCCTTCTGCCTCGGCTGCCAGATCTACCTGCTGCTGGTGCGGGCCCGGGTCATCCGCCCCGCCTGAGCGTGCCCCTGCCGCGCACGGCGTGGCATGGCTAGGCTGGAAATCCGGCTTCGAGGAGGAGGAACCATGGCGGTCACGAGCGAATCCACCACCGTGTGGGCAGGCGGACTCATCGACGGGAACGGAACGGTCGCACTCGACTCGTCGGGCCTGGCCCAGTTCCCCGTCAACTGGAAGGCCCGCTCGGAGGGGGTCGCGGCGACCACCACGCCCGAGGAGCTCCTCGCGGCCGCGCACTCCGCCTGCTTCTCGATGGCGCTCTCGTTCGCCCTCGCCAACGCCGGGCACGCACCCGAACGCGTCCAGACGACCGCCGCGGTGACCTTCGAGGCCGGCAAGGGCGTGCTCGGCAGCCACCTCCTCGTGAGCGCCCGGGTGCCCGGGCTGAGCGAGGCGGAGTTCGAGGCGTTCGCCGACGACGCGAAGGCCAACTGCCCGATCTCGCAGGCCCTCGCCGGCATCCCGATCACGATCGAAGCCGAGCTCGCCTGACGTGCGGGTGCTCGTCGCCGGCGCATCCGGCTTCATCGGCACGGCGCTCACCGCGCGCCTCCGCGACGACGGCCACGAGGTGCTCCGCCTCGTGCGCCGGCGCGCGGAGGCCGCCGACGAGGTGAGCTGGTCCCCCGCGTCCGGGATCATCGACTTCACGGTGATGGACCGCGTCGACGCGGTCGTGAACCTCTCCGGCGCCTCGCTCGCGCACCTCCCGTGGACGAAGCGGTACCGCCGGGAGATCCTCGACTCGCGCATCGGCGCGACGCGCACGCTCGCCGACGCCATGCGCAAGGCCGCGAACCCGCCCACGGTCTTCCTCAGCGGGGCCGCGGTCGGCGTCTACGGCGACCGACCCGGGGAGCTCCTGACCGAGGCGTCCTCGCCGGGCACGGGGTTCCTCGCCGACGTCGTGCAGCGCTGGGAGCAGGCCGCCGCGCTCGCGCCCGCAGCCACCCGGACCGTGACGTTCCGCAGCGGCATCGTCATCGGCCGCGGCGGGGCGATGCAGCGGATCTCCACGCTCACGAAGCTCGGCGCATCGGGCCGGCTCGGCACCGGCGGCCAGCACTGGCCGTGGATCGCCCTCGACGACGAGGTCGGCGCGCTCGTGCACCTGCTCGGCTCCGACCTGTCGGGGTCGGTCAACCTCGTCGGGCCGACGCCGGCGACCGCCGACCAGGTGCTCGCCAAGCTCGCGGCGAAGCTGCACCGCCCGTACGCGATGCACGTGTCGGAGAAGCTCCTCGACACGGCGCTCGGCGTCGCGGCGCAGGAACTGCTGCTGGCCAGCCAGAAGGTGCGCCCCAAGCGCCTGCTCGAGGACGGCTACGAATTCTCGTGCCGAACGATCGACGAGGCGATCGACGCGATGCTCAGCGGGTCGGCCGCGCGAGCGTGATCGACCGGCGGATCGCGCCGCGCGCCCGCTTCCGGTCACCTGCGGCGTCGTAGGCGAGCCCGAGCCGCAGCCACGACCGCCAATCGTCGGGGTGCGCCTCGGCGTCGGCCCGGAAGTCTTCGAAGGCCGCGTCGGCCGCCGCACGGTCCTCCGCGCGCCCGCTCGGGCGGGTCGACAGGCCGAGGTCGATCGGCCCGTCCTCCGCCTCGAGCCGGCGGACGAGACGCTGCGACCGCACGCCGAAGTCGATCTCCCGCCACAGCGCCCACGCGCCGATCAGGGGCAGCACGAGCAGGGCGACGCCGATGGCGACGGCGATGGGCTCGCCCGTCTGCACGAACTGCACGGCCCGCCAGCCGACGAGCACCAGGTAGGCCGCCAGCAGCACCCCCATGAGGAGCGCGCCGGCCCGCGCGCTCATCGGCCGCCGGACAGGTCGTGGGCGAGGAGCGCGTCGAGGCCGAGCAGCGCATCGAGGCCCACGACGATGCCGTCGGCCTCGGGGGCACGGCGCAGGGCGAGCAGGATGCCCGCCTCGTACGAGCTCGACGACAGGGTCGAGTGCGTCACGGTGAGCGTCTCGCCGACGCCGCCGAGCACGACCCGCTGCTCGGCCAGGAGTCCCGACAGCCGGAGGCTGTGCACCGGGATGCCGGCGACGAGCTGCCCGCGGGCGCGCTGGTCGGCGTGCGGCGCCTGCACGGGCCGGTCGCCGCGCCGGTCGGCGATGACCTCGGCGGTGCGGACGGCGGTGCCGGACGGGGAGTCGACCTTGCCCGCGTGGTGCGCCTCGACGACCTCGATCGACTCGAAGTACGGGGCGGCGAGCGCCGAGAGCACCGTGCCCAGCACGCTGCCGACGGAGAAGTTGGGGATGAACAGCACGCCGGCCTCGGTGCCCGCGGTGCGGCGGTGCGCGGCGATGCCGGCGATGCGCTCGCTCGACCACCCCGAGGTGCCGACGACGGTGGGGATGCCACGGTCGACCGCGTGCCGGACGATGCCCTCGCTCGACGCCGGGTGGGTCACGTCGAACACGACGTCGGCGCCGTCGAGCTCGTCGAGGCTCGAGCGGGACGAGAGCCCGGCGTGCAGCTCGAGGTCGTCGGCCGCCTCGATGAGCCGGAGTGCGAGCTGTCCCATCTTTCCCGTGGCCCCGGCCACGGCGACCCGTATCGTCACGGGATCCGAGTCTACCGGCGCCCGCCGGAGCGGCAGGGCGCCGGCCCCGACCTAGGCTGGGCGCATGCCGACGTACCGCGACGCCCTCCCGACCGATGCCGACGCCCACGCGCTGCTCGTCGAGTACTTCGCGGAGCGGGCGGCCGGGTTCCCGGCGGCCCAGGGCGCCTACCGGCCGACGTTCCCCGCCGACGCGTCGTTCACGCCGCCGGCCGGCGTCTTCCTGCTGGTCGAGGGCGACGACGAGGCATCCGCACCGGTCGGCTGCGGCGGCGTGCGCCGCATCGAGCCGTCGCCGGAGGGCCGGGTGCGATACGAGGTGAAGCACCTCTGGCTCCGGCCCGAGGCGCGCGGGCACGGCGCGGGCCGCCGGCTGCTCGCCGAGCTCGAGGCCCGGGCGATCGCCTTCGGCGCCGAGGAGCTCGTGCTCGACACCAACGCGAGCCTCGAGGCCGCGGGCGGCCTCTACCGATCGAGCGGCTACGCCGCGATCGCGCCCTACAACGACAACCCGAACGCGACCGACTGGTACGGCAAGCCGGTCGGCTGACGGTCGCCGCCCGCCCGGTTCAGATGCCGTAGACCTCGGGCAGCCCGGTGCGGAGCTCCGCCGGGAGATGGGCGACGTCGTTGTGCACGACGAGGTTCCACGGCCGGCCGGGCTTCTGGCTGAGCACCGTGAGCCCGCAATGCGCCTGGTTCACCGACACCCAGCGCCAGTCCGGGGCGCCGAGCGCCTCGCGCACGAACCATCCGATGACGAAGTTGTGCGTGATCAGGAGTTCGTGGCGGTCGCCGCGGGCGCCGCCGCGCAGGAACTCGGCCGCGGCATCCGCCATCTGCGCCCGTCCGGCCTCGACCTCGTCGGGCGTGAACGACTTGAAGAACGGGTCGTACGCCGACGGGGTCTCGGGGGCCGGGCCCGAGGGCACGCAGTCGAACAGGAGCGCCGAGGGCTCGGGCTCGAGGGCGGGCATCTTCGCCGCGATGATGTCGGCCGTCTCGGCGGCGCGCTGCAGCGGCGAGTGCCACGCGGCGTCGAAGTTCACCCCGCCGAGGCGGGCGGCGAGCAGCTCCGCCTGCCGGCGGCCGCGCGGCGAGAGGGCCCCGTCGGCGACGCCGTACTCCGCGTCGAGTTGTTCGCCGTGACGGACGAGGTAGAGGTGGTGGGTCACTGTTGGTCCTCGGTTGCGGGTGGCGTCGCTCAGGCGACGTCGGTACTGGCCACGGCGTCGACGGTGACGCCGCGGAACGCCTGCTCGTCGGTCGCGCCGACGGCGACGACCGAGAACGGGCGGGAGACGAGGTCGGCCGCGAGCGACCGGACGTCGTCGATGCCGACGAGCCCGATCCGGCGCAGGGCCTCGTCGAGGTCGGTGAACTCGCCGAGCGTGAGCTCGGCGCGGCCGAGACGGGACATCCGCGTGTCCGAGTCCTCCAGCGCGAGGGCGCTGGCCCCCGCGAGCTGGCCGGTCGCCCGCGTCAACTCGAGCTCGGTGATGCCCTCCTCGGCGACGCGCTCGAGCTCGGCCCGCATCAGCGACGCGACGGTCGGGGCCTTCGCGGGCGCGCAGCCGGCGTACATGCCGAACAGGCCGGCGTCGGAGTAGCCCGGTGCGAACGAGTACACGGCGTACGCGAGGCCGCGGCGCTCGCGCACCTGCTGGAACAGGCGCGAACTCATGCCCGAGCCGAACACGGCGTTCAGCACGCTCAGCGTGGCGCGACGCGGGTCGGTCGCGACGAGGCCGGGCACGCCCATGAGCAGGTTCACCTGCTCGGTCGGTCGCTCGACGACCGTGAGCGGTGCGCCGGGCGCGAGCGACGTCTCCGCGGTCGAGCGGCGCTCGACCGGCGTCCCGGCGACGCCGAGGTCCCAGCCGCCGGCGACGAGCGAGGCCTGGAGCACCTCGATGACGCGGTCGTGGTCGACGGCGCCCGCCACGGTGACCACGAGGTCTTGCGGGCGGTAGTTGGCGGCGTAGTGCTCCCATACGGCATCGCGTGCGGCCGCGCGGATCGTCTCGGCGCTGCCGCCGATCGGCCGGCCGAGCGGATGCCCGCCGAGCACGGCCTCGAAGAAGCGCTCGTTCGCGACGTCGGCCGGGTCGTCCCCGGCCATCGAGAGCTCCTCGAGGATCACCCCGCGCTCGTTCTCGAACTCCGCCGGGTCGAGCAGCGACGACGTGAACATGTCGGCGAGCACCTCGACCGCCATCGGGAGGTCGCGATCCTGCACCTTCGCGTAGTAGCAGGTGTACTCCTTCGCGGTGAGCGCGTTGTGCTCGCCGCCGACCGCGTCGAAGGAGACCGCGATGTCGAGCGCGGTGCGGGTGCGGGTGCCCTTGAACAGCAGGTGCTCGAGGAAGTGCGTCGACCCGAAGCTGGCGGGATGCCCCGAACCGGCGGGCTGCTCGTCGCGCGAGCCCACCGCCACCCAGAAGCCGATCGTCGCACTCCGGCTGCCCGGGACCCGTTCGCTGAGGACCCGCACCCCCGAGGGGAGGATTGTGCGCCGGACGAGCGAGTCGCCGGCGGCCTGGAACGTGAGCTCGGCCACGCCGAGAGGAAGGTCGACCGCGCCGTTGTTCATCCGGACCAGCCTACCCGGCTCGCCTCCCGCGCGCCGGGGCGCGCGGGCGAGGCGCTACGCGGATGCGCGGTCGAGCTCGACCAGCTCCGAGCGATGCAGCTGGAGCGACGCCGCCGCCATCAGGGCGTCGACCTGCTCGGGCGCGCTCACCCCGGCGACCGGCGCGACCACCGTCGGCTTCGCCTGCAGCCACGCGATGGCCACCGTCGCCGGCTCGACGCCGCGCCGGAACGCGATGTCGTCGAGCGCCGCGAGCACCCGCGCCCCGCGACGGCCCAGGTGCCGGGCGAGCCGCGCCCCGCGCGCGTCGTGCGCGACCTCGGCGCGGCGGCGCACCCGACCGGCGAGGAACCCGTTCGCGAGCGCGAAGTACGGCAGCACCGAGAGGCCCTGCGCGTGCGCGACGAGCTCGGTCGACCCCTCGTACGGGGACCGGTCCATCAGGTTGTACCGGGTGGTCAGCGTCTCGAGCCGCGGCAGGCCGTTCGCCGCGAGCACCCGCGCCTCGATCAGGCGCTCGGGCGAGAAGTCGGAGGCGCCGACGGCCCGCACCTTGCCGGCGGCGATGAGCGCGCCGAGCTCGCCGAGCGTCTCGGCGAGCGGGACGTCGGGGTCCTCGCCGTGGAGGTACAGCAGGTCGATGCGGTCGGTGCGGAGCCGCTGCAGCGAGTCGTCGACGGCGCCGTGGATCGACTCGGGCGAGAGGCCCGGGTGGTCGGGGTGCCGGCCCACCTTCGTCGCCACGACCATGCGGTCGCGGGTCGCGCGGGAGGCCATCCAGCGGCCGATGATCGTCTCGCTGCGCCCGGCGGCGTAGCTGTCGGCGGTGTCGAGCATGGTGCCGCCCTGGGCGGCGAAGCGGTCGAGCACGCGCTCGGAGTCGTCCGGCCCGAGGGTCCAGCCGAAGACGCTCCCGCCGAGCACGAGCGGATGCGTGGTGATGCCGGAGTCGCCCACGGGCTGCGGGGTCGGGACGCGGATGGGCCCGGAGAACGCGTTGGTCTCGACGAGGCTCGTGCGGCCGTCGGCCTCGGGCACCGGCGCGACCGCGCCGACCCCCTCGAGCATCGCGTCGGGGACCGGCTCCGACGCCGAGTCCGCCTCGACCCGTACGTCCTCGAGCACCGCACCCGCCGCGCCTTCGCCGCGGGCCCGGTTCTGCAGACTCCATCGTGCCACGTTCTCCTCCTCCCCAGGATTGGCTTTGACCTTACGTCGCCCGCGACGGCCGTCCCCCGTACGGCGCGTGAACCGTTACCGAATCGTTGGCGGGCCGCTCCCGGCCTCCGCACGGCGCACCGCGGCGCGTGCCTGCCGCAGGACGGGTTCGTCGACCATCACGCCCCGGAAGCGGAACACCCCGCCCTCGTGCTCGGCGGCCGCGAGCACCGCTCGAGCCCGCTCCAGCTCCGCCGCGCCAGGCCGGTACGCGGCGCGCACCACCTCGACCTGCGACGGGTGCACGCACGCGGTCGCGGCGAATCCGAGCGCCGCGGCGTCCTCGGCCTCCTCGCGCTGCCCCTCCAGGTCGGCCAGGTCGAGGTGCACCGCGTCGATCGCCACGGCACCGTGCGCGGCCGCGGCCAGCTGCACGAGCACGCGGGCCGCGCGCGGCGTCTCGCGGTAGGCGCCGTCGGCGCGTCGGCTCGAGGAGCCGCCGAGCGAGGAGACCAGGTCCTCGGCGCCCCACATCAGGGCCGAGACGTTCGCCTGGGCGGCGAGCGCGGGCGCGGCCAGCACGCCCCGGGCGGTCTCGCAGAGCGGGATCGCCTCGTAGCGCTCGAGGCCTGAGAGGTCGGCGACGTCCTCGCACTTGGCGAGCATGACCGTGCGGTACGCCGTGCGGGCGAGCGCCGCGAGGTCGGCCGCCCGATGCGGGCCGTCGGCTGGGTTCAGTCGCACGATCACGCGCTCGGGATCGAGCGGGGTCGCGACGAGCGCGTCGCGCGCGGCGGCCTTCGCGGCCTCGTCGACGGCGTCCTCCAGGTCGAGGATGACCGCGTCGGCCCGGTCGAGCGCCTTCGCGTACCGGTCGGGCCGGTCGGCCGGGCAGAAGAGCAGCGCCGGCCCGAACCGGAACGCGGGGCGGGTCATCCGTGCACCCGCTCCCCCGCCTCGCGCCCCCAGACCAGCATCGAGCGGGTCGCGACCGCGACGACCGCGTCGTCCTGGTTGCGGGCGGTGTGCTCGAGGGTGACGATGCCCTCCCCCGGCCGCGAGGAGCTCCAGCGCTTCTCGACGAGCACGCTCTCGGCGTAGATCGTGTCGCCGACGAACAGCGGGTGCGGGAACCGCACGTCGCTGAAGCCGAGGTTCGCGACCAGCGTGCCGCGGGTGAGCTGCCCGACCGACAGGCCGACGAGCGTCGACAGCGTGAAGAGCGAGTTCACCAACGGCCTGCCGAACGGCTGCGTCGCCGACCAGGCGGCGTCGAGGTGCAGCGGTTGCGGGTTCATCGTCAGCGTCGTGAACAGCACGTTGTCGGCGTCGGTCACCGTGCGGCCCGGCCGGTGCAGGTACCGCACGCCGGTCTCGAACTCCTCGAACCACAGGCCGCGCTGCAGTTCGTCGCGGAGCGGGGCATCCGTCATCGCCGCCTCCTACGCCGCCAGCCCGAGCTCGCGGGCGATGATCATGAGCTGCACCTCGGTCGTGCCCTCGCCGATCTCGAGGATCTTCGAGTCCCGGTAGTGACGCGCCACCGCGTTCTCGTTCATGAACCCGTAGCCGCCGAACACCTGTGTCGCGTCGCGCGCGTTCTCCATCGCCGCCTCCCCGGAGACCATCTTGGCAAGCGATGCCTCGAGCTTGAAGGGGCGGCCGGCGTCGAGCTTGCGCGCGGCGTCGTGCCACGCGAGCCGCGCCTGGTGCACGCGGGCCTGCATCCGCGCGATCTTGAAGGCGATGTGCTGGTTCGCGCCGATCTCGCGACCGAACACGACCCGCTCCTTCGCGTAGCGCACGGCCTCCTCGAGGCAGCCCTGCGCCGCGCCCGTCGCGAGGGCCGCGAAGGCGATGCGGCCCTCGTCGAGCACGCCGAGGAAGTTCGCGTACCCGCGGCCGCGTTCGCCCACGAGGTTCGCGGCGGGCACGCGCACGTCGGTGAACGTCAGCGGGTGGGTGTCGGAGGTGTGCCAGCCGACCTTGTCGTAGTCGGGGCCGACCTCGAAGCCGGGCGTGCCGTTCGGCACGATGATGGTCGACAGCTCCTTGCGCACCGAGCCGTCGGCGCGGGTCTCCTCGCCGGTGACGGCGGTCACGGTGACGAGCTTCGTGATCGGGGTGCCCGAGTTGGTGATGAACTGCTTCGACCCGTTGATCACCCACTCGTCGCCGTCGAGCACGGCCGTCGTCTGCGTCGCGCCGGCGTCGGATCCGGCGCCCGCCTCGGTGAGGCCGAAGCCGGCCAGGGCGCGCCCGGCGACGAGGTCGGGCAGGTGCTCGGCGCGCTGCGTGTCGGTGCCGAACCGGTAGATCGGCATGATGCCGAGGCCGACGCCCGCCTCGAGCGTGACGCCGATCGACTGGTCGGCCCGGCCGAGCGCCTCGACGGCGAGGCAGAGGTCGAAGTAGCTGCCGCCCTGGCCGCCGACCTCCTCGGGGAACGGGAGGCCGAACAGGCCCAGCTCGCCCATCTGCGCGATGATCTCCATCGGCAGGCGGCGCTCGAGGTCGTAGCGGTACGCGGCGGGCGCGACGACCTCGTCGGCGAAGGCGCAGACGCGGTCGTACAGCGCCTGCTCGGCGTCGCTCAGCTCGTAGTCCACCAGGGTGCTCCTCACTCGTGGCCCGGCGCCCCGTCGGCGCCCGGGTCGGGTTCGACGCGGGCGACCGGTCGGTCGCGCGCGACCTGCTCGCCGCTCGTGACGGCGAGCCGGACCGTGCCGGCGAACGGCGCGGTGACGCGGTGCTCCATCTTCATCGCCTCGATGGCGAGCACCGGGTCGCCCGCGGCGACGCGGTCGCCGTCGGCGACGAAGAGGGCGGTGACGGTGCCGGGCATGGGGGCCCGGAGCGACGGGTCGAGCGCCTGGCCGCCGCGCTCGCGGGCGGCATGGCGCTCGAGGAAGCGCTCGGTGCGCGTGCGCGGCACGACGCGGTGCGCGCGGCCGTCGACGTGCACCCAGACGGCGCCGTCGTCGGCGATGGCGGTGCGGGCGGGCGCGGCAGGGCCCGCTGCGGCCTCGGCGGGCGCGGGCCGCGAGAGGCGCCAGCCGCGTTCGCGCTGCCAGGCGTGCGCCGAGCGCGGCGAGGCGGATGCCTCGTCGAGCGCGCGGCGGACGGCGTCGGCGACGGCGCGGTCGTGCGCATCGGCGGATGCCCCGTCGTCGCCGGCGCCCGCCGCGCCCGGGCCGGCGGGGTCGACGGGGTCGAGCGGGTCGACGGGGTCGGTGCCGGTCGCCGGCATCGCGTCGATGAGCCCCGTCGTGAGGTGCCCCGCCCGCACGTCGGGCTCGGCGAGCAGCCGGCGGAGGAACGCCACGTTCGTCTCGACCCCGAGCGCGACGGTCTCGGCGAGCGCCGCGTCGAGGCGGTCGATCGCCTCGGCCCGGTCGGCGCCGAACGCGATCACCTTCGCGAGCATCGGGTCGTAGTCGGCGGTGACCACCTGGCCCTCGCGCACGCCCGAGTCGACGCGCACCCCGGCGCCGGTCGGCTCCTGCCACACGAGGAGCGTGCCGGTGGACGGGAGGAACCCGTGGTCGGCGTCCTCGGCGTAGACGCGGGCCTCGATGGCGTGGCCGGTGAGGCGCACGTCGTCCTGGCCGAAGGCGAGCGGTTCGCCGGCGGCGACGCGGAGCTGCTGCTCGACGAGGTCGATCCCGGTGACGAGCTCGGTCACGGGGTGCTCCACCTGGAGCCGGGTGTTCATCTCGATGAAGCGGAACTCGTCGGGCGAGGCATCCGACACCAGGAACTCGACGGTGCCCGCGCCGAGGTAGCCGACGCTGCGCGCCGCGTCGCAGGCGGCGCGGCCGATGCGGTCGCGGGTCGCGGCATCGAGCAGCGGCGAGGGCGCCTCCTCGATGACCTTCTGGTGGCGGCGCTGGAGCGAGCACTCGCGTTCGCCGAGGTGCACGACGGCGCCGTGCGCGTCGGCGAGCACCTGCACCTCGATGTGGCGCGGCCGCGGGATGAAGCGCTCGAGGAGCAGGGTGTCGTCGCCGAAGGCGGCACGGGCGATGCGACGGGCGGCCGGCAGCGCAGCGGCGAGCTCGTCGCGGTCGTGCGCGAGCTGCATGCCCTTGCCGCCGCCGCCGGCGGACGGCTTCACGAGCAGCGGGTAGCCGACGCCGTCGGCGGCGGCGAGGAGGCCGGCGTCGTCGAGCTCGGGATCGGCGACGCCGGGGACGGTGGGCACGCCGTGCGCGGCGACGTGGCGCTTCGCGCGGATCTTGTCGCCCATGACGGCGAGGGCGTCCTCGCCCGGGCCGACGAAGACGAGGCCGGCGTCGGCGCAGGCGCGGGCGAAGCCGGCGTCCTCGGAGAGGAAGCCGTAGCCGGGGTGCACGGCCTGGGCGCCGGTCGCGAGCGCGGCGGCGACGATGCGGTCGGCGTCGAGGTAGCTCTCGGCGGCGGGCGCGGGCCCGATGCGCACGGCGTCGTCGGCGAGCCGCACGTGGGGCGCGTCGGCATCGGCGTCGGAGTACACGGCGATCGCGTGGACGCCGAGGCGGCGGAGGGTGCGGATGACCCGCACCGCGATCTCGCCGCGGTTGGCGACGAGCACCCGGTCGAAGGGACGCGGGGTGCGGTCGATCGAACCCAACAGCGCCTCCTCGAGCCGGTTCGGTTAATGATCACTAACCGGAAATGATGTTAGTGGCCATTAACCGAAACGACAAGGCGGCGAGCTTCGCGCAGCGGGTCAGGACGCCGACCCGGCCGTCCGCGCGGCGGCGCCGGCGGCACCGGCACCGGCACCGGCGAGCAGCTCGACCCCGAAGTCGAACGCCTCGTCGACGCCCTCGCCGAGGCGGAAGCCGCCGCCGAGCTCCATGGCGAGGAAGCCAGTCGCCCAGGCGGTGACCGTGCGCGCGAAGGGCAGCGCCCGATCGGGCCCGACGAGGTCGGCCGCCACGTCGAGCACCGACCCGCTCGCCGCCCGGAGGGCGCCCATCGAGCCGAGGTCGCGCTCGGGCGCGGCGAACAGCAGCCCGTAGGCGGCCGGATTCGCGAGCGCCCAGGCCCGGAGCGCCCGGGCCAGGGCGCCGACGCGGGCGGCGGCCCGGGTCGAGGCATCCGCCGACGCCGCCACCGGCGCATCCGCCTGCGCGAGGCGATCGCCGAGCTCGACCGCGACGGCGTCGACGACGAGGCCGAGGAGGTGCTCGCGGTTGCGGACGCGCTTGTAGAGCGACGGCGCGCGCACGCCGACGCGGGCCGCCACGGCCTGCATCGTGAGCGCGTCGGGGCCGCCCTCGTCGAGCAGGGCGCGCCCGGCATCGACGATCGCGGCGAGGGAGGTGCGTTCCGGCGTGGGCATCGGCGCTCCGATCGGCTCATGGCTATTGACAGTAGCCATCATAGCTACGTATCGTAGCCATCGCCACCCCATCCAGCCAGGAGGACCCCGTGCGACTCGCTCCCTCGCTCCACCGCATCGGCAACGACCTCGTCGCCTGCTACCTCGTCGTCGAGCCCGACGGCCTCACCCTCGTCGACGCCGGCCTGCCCGGCCAGTGGCGCGACCTCCAGCGCGAGCTCGCCGCCATCGGGCGCCGCGTCGAGGACATCCGCGGCGTCGTGCTCACCCACGGCGACTCCGATCACATCGGCTTCGCCGAGCGCCTCCGCGCCGACCACGGGGTGCCGATCCACGTGCACGCGGCCGACGCGGCGCGCGCCCGCGGCGAGGAGTCGACGTCTCCCGCCTGGGGCCCGATGCGGGTCGGCGCCGTCACCCGGTTCCTCACCTACGCGTCGACCAAGGGCGGCCTGCGCACCCGGCACGTCGGCGAGGTCGTCGAGGTGCACGACGGCGACGTGCTCGCCCTGCCCGGCGCGCCGGTCGTCATCGGCATGCCCGGCCACTCCCCCGGCAGCATCGCCGTGCACGTGCCGTCCGTCGACGCCGTGTTCGTGGGCGACGCGCTCACCACCCGCCACGTGCTCACCGGGCAGGCGGGCCCGCAGCCGGCGCCGTTCACCGACGATCCCGCCGAGGCGCTCGCCTCGCTGCGACGGCTGCAGGGGCTCGGCGCGCGCTGGGTGCTGCCCGGCCACGGCACGCCGTGGGATCGGGGGGTCGACGAGGCGATCCGCGCGGTCGAGGCGGCGGCGGAGGCATCCGGGGCCTGAGCAGGCGCCGCCGGCTACATGCGGAAGACGCCGAACGCCGGCTCCGGCAGCGGCGTGCGGCTCGCGAGCTCGAGCGCCAGCGCGAGCACCGTGCGGGTGTCGCCCGGCTCGATGATGCCGTCGTCCCAGAGCCGCGCGGTCGCGTGGTACGGGCTGCCCTGGTCCTCGTACTGCGCGCGGATGGGCGCGCGGAACGCGGCCTCGTCGTCGGCCGACCAGTCCTCGCCGCGGACGGCGAGCTGGTCGCGCTTCACGGTGGCGAGCACCGAGGCGGCCTGCTCCCCGCCCATCACCGAGATGCGGGCGTTCGGCCACATCCAGAGGAAGCGCGGCGAGTACGCCCGCCCGCACATCGAGTAGTTGCCGGCGCCGAACGAGCCGCCGATGACGACCGTCAGCTTCGGCACCCGGGTCGTCGCGACGGCGGTGACCATCTTCGCACCGTGCTTGGCGATGCCGCCCGCCTCCGCGTCCCGGCCGACCATGAAGCCCGAGATGTTCTGCAGGAAGACGAGCGGGATGCCGCGCTGGTCGCACAGCTCGATGAAGTGGGCCCCCTTCATCGCCGACTCGCTGAAGAGCACGCCGTTGTTCGCGACGATGCCGACCGGGTGGCCGTCGAGGTGGGCGAAGCCGGTCACGAGCGTGTCGCCGTACTCGGGCTTGAACTCGGTGAACTCGCTCGCGTCGACGAGCCGGGCGATGACCTCGCGCACGTCGTAGGGCTGCTGCACGTCGACGGGCACTGCGGCGGTGAGCTCGGCCGGGTCGACGGCGGGCGGGCGGGGCTCGCGCACGGCCCAGGCGCGCGCGCCCGGCTGGGGCAGGGTCGCGACGATGTCGCGGAGCAGTTCGAGGGCGTGCTCGTCGTCGTCGGCGAGGTGGTCGACGACGCCCGAGGTGCGCGCGTGCAGGTCGCCGCCGCCGAGCTCTTCCGCGGTGACGACCTCGCCGATGGCCGCCTTCACGAGCGGCGGGCCGCCGAGGAAGATCGTGCCCTGGTCGCGCACGATGACGGTCTCGTCGCTCATCGCCGGCACGTACGCGCCGCCCGCCGTGCACGAGCCGAGCACGGCCGCGAGCTGCGGGACGCGCTCGGCCGACAGGCGGGCCTGGTTGTGGAAGATGCGCCCGAAGTGCTCGCGGTCGGGGAACACCTCGTCCTGCAGCGGCAGGTAGGCGCCGCCGGAGTCGACGAGGTACAGGCACGGCAGCCGGTGCTCCCGGGCGACCTCCTGCGCACGCAGGTGCTTCTTCACCGTGATCGGGTAGTACGTGCCGCCCTTGACGGTCGCGTCGTTGCAGACGACCATGACGGGCCGGCCGTGCACGAGCCCGATCCCGGTGATGATGCCGGCGCCGGGCGAGTCGTCGCCGTACATGCCGAAGGCGGCGAGCGCGGACAGCTCGAGGAACGGGCTGCCCTCGTCGAGGACCCGCGCGACCCGGTCGCGCGGCAGCAGCTTGCCCCGGGCGACGTGCCGGTCGCGGGCCGCGTCGGACCCGCCGCGGGCCGCGGCGGCGAGCCGGGCGCGCAGCTCGGCCGCGAGGTCGGCGTGCGCGGCGGCATCGGCGCGGGCGGATGCCCCGTGCGGGTCGATCGCGGTGCCGAGGATGCCCATGCGTGTCCCACCTGTCGTCGCTGACTGCCGGCCGGCGCGGCGGTTGTGCCGCGCGGTGCATTTCAGTTAATCTTCACTAACTCGATTCACGATGCTAGCGAGCGATGGCGGACATGGCAATCATCCCGACGACCGACCGCGGGCGGCGCAAGGCCGACCGGCGCGACGCGATCCTGCGCGCCGCGGCGACCCAGTTCGCCCAGCGCGGGTACGCGAGCGTCACCCTGGAGGACCTCGGCGCTGCGGTCGGCGTGTCGGGACCGGCGGTCTACCGGCACTTCCCCGGCAAGGCGGGCGTGCTCGCCGCGATCCTCCTCGACGCGAGCACCCGGCTCCTGGAGGGCGCCGAGCAGGTCCTCGACGGGCCCGTCGACGCCGAGCCGGCGCTGCGCGCCCTCCTCGCCCACCACGTCGACTTCGCGCTGGCCGACGCCGACGTCATCCTCGTGCAGGATCGCGAGCTCGAGCAGCTCGACCCCGGTGCCCGGCACGACGTGCGCCTGCTGCAGCGCCGCTACGTGGAACGGTGGGTCGAGGTGCTCGCCCGGCTGCGACCCGACCAGCCCGAGGCCGAGCTGCGGATGCGCGCGCACGCCGCCTTCGGGCTGCTCAACTCGACGCCGCACAGCGCCCGGCTGCCCGGGCGCCGCCCCGCGGAGGCGACCACGCGCCGCCTCCTCGAGGAGATGGCCTGGGCGGCGCTCACGGCGTAGCGGCCGGCGTGGTCGGGCGCGTGCGGCCCGGCGTGCCCACGGCCCCTCACATGCCCGGATGCCCCGAGCAGTCGACGCTCGCCCCGCGCGCGACATCCCCCTCGGCGTAGTCCATCGCGCTCGCGAGGTGCTTGCCGCCGTAGAACGACGAGCAGGCGAGGTCGTTCCCGGTCGGGCTCGTCGCCCGGAAGGTCCACGGGCCGGTCGCCGTCGCGTTCCCGCAGTCCTGCTGCAGCACCGTGACGACGGGCCCGACGGCCTCGACCGTGCGCTCCGACGTCGCGCCGTCCTGGAACGACGTGAACGTGAGCTCGATCGGCGTCGTGTCGTCGGAGGCGGTGACGACGAACACGATCGCCCCGAACTCGGCCGGGTCGAACGGGCAGTCGCCCGGCTCGAGCGGCACCGCGTTCGCCGTCGGGGTGAGCCCGATGCCGGGCGTCACGGGCACGTCGGTCATCGGCGCCTCGGTCTCCGGGGCCACCGCCGACGCGCTCGGACTCGCCGTCGACGCACCCGTCGGCGAGGGCTCGGGCGCCCCCGGCGTGCAGCCCGCGAGGCCGGCGACGAGGAGCAGGGCGGCGGCGCCCGCGGCGAGCGCGACGACGCTCGGGGCACGACGTGACGTGATCATGGCGCGAGCGTAGCGAAGCGGGCCCGGCCGGATGGGTTCGACAGGCTCACCACCGAAGGTCAGAATGCCGCGAGCTCCTCGATCCGCTCCGCCAGCCGGAGGTCGCGAGGCGTGACGCCGCCGACGTCGTGCGAGCGGAGCTCGAACGTGATGCGCCCGTACCCGACGAACACGTCGGGATGGTGCTGCATCACCTCCGCGACCTCCGCGACGCGTTCCAGCAGGCGCACCGCGCCCAGGAAGTCGCCCGTCTCGTACGTGGCGACCAACCGGTCGCCCGTGTGCGTGAACGACGTGCCTCGGAGCACGTCGCGCGTCTCCTCCTCGTCGAGAACCTGCCGATCGTCCATCCCCCGCCTTCCGATCGCCCCCTAGCTCATCATCGTGAGGGCTCGGCCGGGTTCGCGCAAGACGTTGCCGACGTCGACGAGGAACCGCGAGCCCTGTTCGCCGTCGACCAGGCGGTGGTCGAACGAGAGCGCGAGCGTGACGACCTCGCGCAGCGCGACCTCGCCCCGGTGCTCCCACGGTCGACGGCGGATGGCGCCGACGGCGAGGATCACGGCCTCGCCCGGATTGAGGATCGGCGTGCCCGCGTCGACGCCGAACACGCCCACGTTCGTCACGGTCATCGTGCCGTTCCGCAGGGCGCCCGGCGCGGTGCGCCCGGCCCGTGCGGTCTCGGCGAGGTCGGCGATGGCGTCGGCGACGGCCAGGAGGCCGAGTCGGTCGGCGCGCTCGACGTTGGGCACGATGAGGCCGCGGTCGGTCGCGACGGCGACCCCGAGGTTCACCCCGTCGTAGCGGACGATCTCGCCGGCGTCCTCGTCCCAGTGGGAGTTCACCTCGGGCGTGCGGCGCGCCGCGAGGCACATGGCCATCGCCACGACGGCGAGCGGCGTCACCCGGCCGCCGGCGAGCGACCGGTCGTCGCGGATGCCCCGGACGAGCTCCATCGTCGCCGTCACGTCGACCTCGAGGAACTCGGTGACGTGCGGCGCGGTGAAGGCGCTGCGCACCATGGCGGCCGCGGTGTGCTTGCGGACGCCGGCGATGGGGATGCGCGTGGCGGGCGGCAGGTCGTGCGCGTCGGCGGACGCGGACGCGGGCGCGGCGGCGGCCGGCGCGCCGACGTCCACGCGGGCGGATGCCTCGTGCGCGACCCCCGCGGCCGCTTCCACGTCGGCGCGGGTGATGAGGCCCCGCTCCCCCGTCCCGGCGAGCTGCGCGAGGTCGACGCCGAGGTCGCGGGCGAGCCGGCGCACCGGCGGGGTCGACCGGGGTCGCTCCGTCCCGGTCGACGGCAGCGGCACCTGGCCGGCCGCGGGCACCGACGCCGGCGCGGGCGCGGATGCGGTCGACCGGCGAGCACGCCGCTTCGGGGCGACATCGGCCGGGGCGCCGTAGCCGACGAGCGTCGGCAGCCGCTCCGGCTGCCCGTCGGCGTCCCCGGCCGTCGGCGGTGGGACATCCGCCGACGGCCGGGCCTGCGCCTCCGACGGGGCCCCCGCGCCCGTCGAGGCATCCGACCACGCGTCCGCATCGGCCGGGGCATCCGGGGCGCCGCCCTCGCCCGTGTCGCAGGAGAACAGCGGCTCGCCCACGTTGACCGTCTGCCCGGGCTCGGCGTGCAGCGCCGTCACGATGCCGGCGAACGGGGAGGGCAGCTCCACGACCGCCTTGGCGGTCTCGACGTCGGCGACGACCTGGTTCAGCTCGATGCGGTCGCCGACGGCGACGCGCCACGCGACCACCTCCGACTCGGTGAGGCCCTCGCCGAGGTCGGGCAGTGCGAAGTCCTTGATCATGGCGGTCATGCCTCCGCTCCGCTCAGCGAGTTCGGGCGACCGAGCACGCGATCGACGCCGTCGAGGATCCGGTCGAGGTCGGGCAGGTGGTACCGCTCGAGCCGCGCCGGCGGGTACGGGATGTCGTGGCCGGTGACCCGCACCGGCGCCGACTCGAGGTAGTCGAAGCACGACTCGGTCACGCGCGCGACGAGCTCGGCGCCGAGCCCGCCCTGCTCGCCGGCCTCGTGCGCGACGACGAGCCGGCCGGTGCGCCGCACCGACGCCTCGACGGTGCCGAGGTCGAGCGGGGCGAGCGAGCGCAGGTCGATCACCTCGATCGAGATCCCGTCCTCCGCCGCGGCCAGGGCGGCGTCGCGGGCGACGGGCACGAGCCCGCCGTACGCGACGAGGGTGGCGTCGGTGCCGGGCGCGACGACCGTGGCGACGCCCATGGGCCGGGCGTCGTCGAGGCTCGCGCCGTCGTCGACCTCGCCCTTCGCGTGGTACCGGCGCTTCGGCTCGAGGAACACGACGGGGTCGTCGCTCGCGATCGCCTGGCGGATCATCGTGAACGCGTCGGCCGGGTTCGAGCACGCCACGACCCGCAGGCCCGCGGTGTGCGCGAAGTACGCCTCAGGCGACTCGGAGTGGTGCTCGGCCGCGCCGATGCCGCCGCCGAACGGGATGCGGATCACGAGCGGCATGCGCACCCGGCCGAGCGAGCGGTAGTGCAGCTTCGCGACCTGCGCGACGAGCTGGTCGAAGGCCGGGTACACGAACCCGTCGAACTGGATCTCGACGACCGGCCGGTACCCGCGGTAGGCGAGCCCGACGGCGGTGCCGACGATGCCCGACTCCGACAGCGGAGTGTCGACCACGCGGTGCTTCCCGAATCGGGCCTGGAGCCCGTCGGTGACGCGGAACACGCCGCCGAGGGTGCCGATGTCCTCGCCGAGGAGCACGACCTTCCCGTCGTCGGCGAGCGCGCGGGCGAGGCCGGCGTTCAGGGCCTTCGCCATCGTCATGGTGGTCATCGCGCCCCTCCGTCCGCGTCGTCGGCAGCGTCGTCGTACATGGCGAGGTAGCGGCCGTACCGCTCACGCTGGCGTTCGACGTGGCTGTTCGGCTCGGCGTAGACGTGGTCGAACACCGACATCGGCGCCGGGTCGGCGAGGCCCGTCGCCGCGGCGCGCAGCTCGGCGGCGGCACGGTCGGCCTCGGCGGCGGCGTCGGCCTCGACGGCGGCGGCGTCGACGACGGCGGATGCCCCGAGCAGCGCCCGCACGCGGGCGATGGGGTCGCGCTCGCGCCAGGCGGCGAGCTCCTCGTCGGTGCGGTACCTGGTCGGATCGTCGGCGGTGGTGTGCGGGCCCATCCGGTACGTGACGGCCTCGATGAGCGTCGGGCCGCCGCCGGTGCGGGCGCGGTGCAGCGCCTGCCGGGTCACGGCGAGCACGGCGAGCACGTCGTTGCCGTCGACGCGGACGCCGGGCATCCCGAAGCCGTCGGCGCGCGCCGCGATCGGCTGCTTCGACTGCAGGCCGACCGGCTCGGAGATGGCCCAGTGGTTGTTCTGGCAGAAGAACACGACCGGGGCGTGGAAGCTCGCGGCGAACACGAGCGCCTCGTTCACGTCGCCCTCGCTCGTGGCGCCGTCGCCGAAGTAGGCGATCGCGACCGACTCGGCGTCCTCCCACGCGAGGCCCATGGCGTAGCCGGTCGCGTGCAGCGCCTGCGCGCCGATGATGATCTGCGGCACGGCCACGCGATGGGCGAAGGGGTCCCAGCCGCTCGGGGCGCTGCCGCGCCAGGTGGTCAGCAGCCCGACGGCATCGACGCCGCGGACCCAGGCGACGGCGTGCTCCCGGTACGACGGGAACGCGAAGTCGTCGTCGGCGAGCGCGCGGGCCGAGCCGATCTGGGCGGCCTCCTGGCCGGCGAGCGGCGGCCAGAGGCCGAGCTCGCCCTGCCGCTGGAGGGCGGTCGCCTCGGTGTCGAGCCGGCGGACCACGACGAGGTCGCGGTAGAGGCCGGCGAGCACGGTGTCGTCGACGTCGGCGACCCACGAGTCGAGGGCGGCGTCGGGCCGGCGGGCACCGGTCGGGTCGATCAGCTGGGCCATGGGCGCCTCGGTGGGCGCGTGGACGGCCTGGAGTCCGGGTGGGGTCATCGTCGAGCCTCCGTGTCGGCGGGAGCCTTGTGGGCGTGCCGCGGCCGGCCTCGTCGCCGGTTACCGTGAGCGTACGTCCAAGGGGCAGAGCGCTCAAGCATCCATGGGACGATTGAGCATGTCGCCAAGCGCGACGCACCCCACTCCTGCTACATTGCGCGGTATGCCCGCCTACGACGCCGTGGACCGCGCCCTGCTGACCGCCCTCGCCGACGACCCTCGCGCGACCGTCGTCGCACTCGCCGAGCGGCTCGCCCTCTCGCGGAACACCGTGCAGGCCCGGCTGGCGCGACTCGAGGCATCCGACGCGTTCCTGAGCTTCGAGCGGAGCATCGACCCGACCCCGCTCGGCTTCCCGCTCGAGGCGTTCGTGTCGGTGCACGTGCAGCAGAAGCGGCTCGCCGGGGTGGTCGACGACATCGCCCGCATCCCCGAGGTGATCCAGGCGCACGGCCTCTCGGGCGCGGTCGACCTCCTGGTGCGGGTCGTGTGCCGCGACGCACACGACCTCTTCCGCATCGACGGACTGATCCTCGCCATCGAGGGCGTCGAGCGCACCGAGACCTCGCTCGCGATGGGCGAGCTCATCCCGTACCGGATCCGCCCGCTGCTCGACGCCTGACCGCGGCGGCGCGAGGCGCGTCGCATGGCGGCCGCCGCACCCATGACGGATGTCACGGGCAGGACGTGACAGGTGCGTGCGGGCCGGCCGCCCGGGCCTCGCCAGTCTGGAGGCATGCAGAACGCAGCCTGGAACCCCAGTCGGACCCCCCTCGCGCTCGAGGCCACCGGCCTCGTCAAGCGCTTCGGCGGCGTCACCGCCGTCGACGGCATCGACCTCCGCATCGAGCCCGGTGAGATCGTCGCCTTCCTCGGCCCGAACGGCGCCGGCAAGACCACCACGATCGACCTCGTCCTCGGCCTCCAGCGGCCCGACGCCGGCACCGTGTCGGTGTTCGGGCGCGCGCCGCGCGGCGCCGTCGCCCAGGGCTTCGTCTCGGCGGTGCTGCAGACCGGCGGCCTGCTGAAGGACCTCACCGTCCGCGAGACGGTCGCCCTCACGGCCAGCCTGTTCGCCGACGCGCGGCCCGTCGACGAGGCGCTCGAGCGCGCCGGCATCCGCGACCTCGGCGACCGTCTCGTCGGCGCCTGCTCGGGCGGCCAGCAGCAGCGCCTGCGCTTCGCGATGGCGCTGCTCAGCGACCCCGGCCTGCTCATCCTCGACGAGCCGACCACCGGGATGGACGTCGAGGGCCGGCGCGACTTCTGGTCGGCGATCCGCGAGGACGCCGCGCGCGGGCGCACCGTCGTGTTCGCGACGCACTACCTGGAGGAGGCCGACGCCTACGCCGACCGCGTCGTGCTCATGCGCCGCGGTCGCATCGTCGCCGACGGCTCCGCCGCCGAGGTGAAGGCCGCCGCCGCCGGCCGCACGGTCCGCGCGACGCTCCCCGGCGCCGACCTCGTCGCCCTCGCCGCCCTGCCGGGCGTCGACGACGTCGCCATCCAGGGCGACCGCGTCGAGGTGCGCACCCGCGACTCCGACACCGTCGTCCAGTACCTCCTCACCCGCACCGACGCGCGCGACCTCGAGGTCGTCGCCAAGAACCTCGAGGACGCGTTCCTCGCCCTGACCACGGAAGGCAACCGACCATGACCGCCATCTCGCTCGACCGTCGCGTCCCCCGCTCGGCGGCTTCAACCTCACCTACCTCGGCATCGAGCTCAAGAGGAAGCTGCGCAACCGCCGGAGCCTGTTCTTCAGCCTCATCTTCCCCGTGGCGATGTTCCTGCTGCTCGGCTACCCGAACCTCGACGAGCCACTGACCGCGACCCCCGTCGCCGACGGCGGGGTGTCGTACGCCGCCTACTTCATGGTCGGCATGGCCCTGTACGGCGCGATGATCGCCGCCACCAGCGCCGGCAGCGCGGTCGCCGTCGAGCGCGCCCAGGGCTGGAGCCGGCAGCTGCGGCTGACCCCGCTGCACCCCGTCGCGGCGATCCTCACGAAGGTGATCGCGGGGCTCCTCGTCGGCCTGATCGCGGTCGTCGCGACCTACGCCGCCGGCCTCGCGGTGGGCCTGCAGCTCGCCCCCGCGCAGTGGATCCTCTCGGGCCTCGCCGCCTGGGTGCTCGGCGCGACCGTGTTCACCGCGCTCGGCCTGCTCGTGGGCTACCTCGTGCCCGGCGAGAACACCGCCCAGGTGACGAACATCACCGTCGTGTTCCTCAGCTTCCTCGGCGGCCTCTTCTACCCGCTCGAGATGCTGCCGACGTTCGCCCAGGACCTCGCCGTGTTCACCCCGGTGTACGGCATCGCCCAGATCGCCCGCTCCCCGCTGACCGGCACCGACTTCGACGTGCTGTGGCTCGTGAACGCGGCCGCCTGGCTCGCCGTGTTCGTCGTCGGCGCGGTGCTCGCCTTCCGCCGCGACACGAAGCGGGTCTGACGCTCGATCGAACCGCCGGCCGCGCATCCACCGGGTGCGCGGCCGGCGCGCGTGACGGAGGGAGCCGGGACCTATGCTCGGGCGAGTGAGTGGAACGAACGGGGCGATCGCGGCACGGCCGCCGGTCGCCTGGCCGGTGCTGCCGGCCTCGATGGCGCGAACGGGTCGGGGATCGATCCGGACGTCGATGGCCTCCCGCGCGGCGGTGAGCTGGTACGTCGGCGCCGGCATCTCGTTGCTGTGGATGGGCCCGCTCGCCGAGGAGGTGATCGCCACCTCCACGACCGAGCCGGCGCTGGCGCTCGGGCTCCTCCTGGTCGCGGTGTACGGCCTCGCCTTCGTCGCGGCCGGCCCGGTCGTCTGGGCCCTGCCCTCCCGCGGCCGGCTCGCCGTCGTCGCCGGGCTGTGGGCGTACACGCTGGTGTTCACCCCGTGGCTCGGGTGGGCGATCGGCGGCATCTGGACCTACGTGGGCGTGATCGTCGGCATGTGCGTCTTCGCATGGCGTCGTACCCTGCAGCTCCTGGGCGCGCTCGCGGCCTGCTCGCTCGGATTCGGCTTCCTGGCGCTCGGGCCCGTCGAGGAGGTCCTCGCGGCCCCCGCGCTCCTCGTGGCGATCTCGCTGATGATGGCCGCGTTCGCCCGTAACCTCGCGGCGATGAACCAGCTCCGCGCCACGCAGGACGAGCTCGAGCGCATGGCGGTCGAGCAGGAGCGGGGGCGCGTGGCGCGGGACATCCACGACATCCTCGGCCACTCGCTCACCGTGATCACCGTGAAGGCCGAGCTCGCCGGACGGCTCGCGGCCGTCGATCCCGACCGCGCGGCCCGGGAGATCGGCGAGGTCGAGGACCTCGCCCGCGGCGCGCTCGCCGACGTGCGCGCCACGGTCGCCGGCTTCCGCGGGGTGAGCGTCAGCGGCGAGCTCGCGGCGGCCCGATCGGCGCTGGAGTCGGCGGGCATCGTCGCCGACCTCCCGGTGTCAACCGAGCAGGTGCCCGCCGATCGGCGGGAGCTCGCGGGCTGGATCGTCCGCGAGGGCGTCACGAACGTGCTGCGCCACTCGGATGCCTCGACCTGCCGGATCCGGCTGGAGGCCGACTCCGTCGAGGTCGCCGACGACGGGCGCGGCCCGGTGGCCGCGTCGTCGTCCTCGACCGGCCTCGCCGGCCTCCGCGAGCGCGTGGAGGCGGCGCGCGGCCGACTGGTGATCGGCCGGAGCGACCTCGGCGGCTTCTGCCTGCGGGCCGAGCTGTGAGCGGCGCGGACGGCGGCGCGGGAGCCATCCGCCTGCTCATCGCCGACGACCAGGCGCTGGTGCGCGGTGCGCTCGCCGCGCTGCTCGGCCTCGAGCGCGACATCGAGGTGGTCGCCGAGGTCGGCCGCGGCGACGAGGTGCTCGAGGCGGCTCGCGCGTCGGCGGCCGACGTCGCGCTGCTCGACATCGAGATGCCCGGCGTCGACGGCATCCAGGCCGCGGCCGAGCTGCGCGACGGGCTGCCGGGATGCCGCGTGCTCATGGTGACCACGTTCGGGCGGCCCGGCTACCTGAAGCGGGCGATGCAGGCCGGGGCATCCGGCTTCGTCGTGAAGGACACGCCGGCGGCCCAGCTGGCCGACGCGGTGCGCCGGGTCGCGGGCGGGTTCCGCGTCGTCGACCCCGCGCTCGCGGCCGAGTCGCTGGCCCAGGGCGACTCGCCGCTCACCGAGCGCGAGACCGACGTGCTGTCGGTGGCCCGTGCGGGCGGCTCGAACGCCGACATCGCGCGGATCCTGCACCTGTCGGAGGGCACGGTGCGCAACCACCTCTCGAGCGCGATCGGCAAGACGGGCGGCCGCAACCGGGCCGACGCCGCGCGGATCGCGGTGGAGAACGGCTGGCTGTAGCGCGTCCGCTCGTTTCGCTGCTTCGACGCTCGCCGCTCGACGCGAGTTGCAAAGAAACCCTTGCAACATTTCCTTTGCAGAGATATCTTTGCACCATGCCGAAGCACACCGACCCCGAGGACCTCTCGGCGCAGCCGAGCAGCACCCGCCACCCCGGCATCGACCACGTCCTGCCGAGCACGAGCCTGAAGTCCCTCGCCCACCCGCTGCGCGTGCGCATCTACGACGAGCTCTCCGCCTACGGCCCGCTCACCGCGAGCGGCCTCGGCGAACGGCTCGGCGAATCCAGCGGCGCGACCAGCTACCACCTGCGCCAGCTCGAGCGCGCCGGACTCGTCCGCGAGGACACCGGGCGCGGCAAGGGCCGCGAACGCTGGTGGGAGCGCACCCCCGGGTCCGTCGCCATCCCCGACGCGCGGTCGCTGCCGCCGGGCAGCGCCGAGCGCCTCGCGGTGAAGCTCGTCGAGGACGAATGGTTCCGCTCCCGCGAGCAGAACTTCCGCGAGTTCCTCACCGAGGGCGACCAGGTCTTCGGCGAGGAGTGGCTCGACATCGCCACGAGCGACACCATCAACCTGCGCCTGACGCCCGACCAGCTGGCCGCCCTCGTCGCCGAGATCGACGTCGTGCTGAAGCGGTACATCGACGCGTACAAGCGCACCCCGTCCGCCGGCTCCCGGCCGGTGCAACTCCACATCAACGCCTTCCCGCTCGTGCGCGGCCAGGCGACCGAGGGCGAGCCCGCCGGGGCGCCGCCCGCCGAAGACCACCAGAAGGAGCGCTGACCATGTCCACCGCCACCCTCTCCCCCGGCGCCGGCCGACTCGCCGGCCTCGCCGTCCGCAGCGGCCTCGGCCTCGCCGGCTGGGGGCTCCGCCGCGCCACCCGGCGCACCGACCCCGACCGCGTCCTCGGCCGTGCCGAGTCGCGGCGCATCGCCGAGGCCGCCCTCGCCGAGCGCGACGCGCTCATCCGGAGCGCCGGCTACCTGCCGCTCTGAGCGCGGATCCGCGATCCCGCGGAACCCCGCGCTCCCGCGGGGCCGCACCACCCCGCAGACGACGGATGCCCCGCCCGAACGAATCGGGCGGGGCATCCGCGTGGAACGAGCCGGTCGTCAGACCTCGGCACCCTCAGCGGGTGCGTCGGCGTGCTCGCCGGTGGCCTCGCGGCCCTCGGTGTCGGCCGGGTCGGCGACCACCGGGGCGAGCGAGAGCTTGCCGCGGTCGTCGATCTTGGTGATCTCGACCAGGATCTTCTGCCCGACGCCGAGGACGTCCTCGACGTTCTCGACGCGCTTGCCGCCGGCGAGCTTGCGCACCTCGGAGATGTGCAGCAGGCCGTCCTTGCCGGGCAGCAGCGACACGAAGGCGCCGAACGTGGCGATCTTCACGACGGTGCCGAGGAACTGCTCGCCGACCTCCGGGTTGGTCGGGTTGGCGATCGCGTTGACCTGGGCGCGGGCGGCCTCGGCCGACGGGCCGTCGGTCGCGCCGATGTAGACGGTGCCGTCCTCCTCGATGGAGATGTCGGCGCCGGTCTCGTCCTGGATCGCGTTGATCGTCTTGCCCTTCGGGCCGATCAGCTCGCCGATCTTGTCGACCGGGATCTGCACCGAGATCACGCGCGGCGCGGTCGGGGCCATCTCGTCGGGGCCGTCGATGGCGGCGTTCAGCACCTGGAGGATGGTGGTGCGCGCCTCCTTGGCCTGCGTCAGGGCGCCCGCGAGCACCGAGGCGGGGATGCCGTCGAGCTTCGTGTCGAGCTGGATCGCGGTGACGAACTCCGACGTGCCGGCGACCTTGAAGTCCATGTCGCCGAGCGCGTCCTCCGCACCGAGGATGTCGGTGAGCGCCGCGTAGCGGGTCTCGCCGTCGACGGTGTCGGAGATGAGGCCCATCGCGATGCCGGCGACGGGTGCGCGCAGCGGCACGCCCGCGTTCAGCAGCGACAGGGTCGACGCGCAGACCGAGCCCATCGACGTCGAGCCGTTGGAGCCCAGCGCCTCGGAGACCTGGCGGATCGCGTAGGGGAACTCCTCGCGGGTCGGCAGCACCGGCACGAGCGCGCGCTCGGCGAGGGCGCCGTGCCCGATCTCGCGACGCTTCGGCGACCCGACGCGACCGGTCTCACCGGTCGAGTAGGGCGGGAAGTTGTAGTTGTGCATGTAGCGCTTCTTGGTGACCGGGCTCAGCGAGTCGATCTGCTGCTCGAGCTTCAGCATGTTCAGCGTGGTGACGCCCAGGATCTGGGTCTCGCCGCGCTGGAAGATGGCCGAGCCGTGCACGCGGGGCACGACCTGCACCTCGGCGTCGAGCGGGCGGATGTCGGCGAGGCCGCGGCCGTCGATGCGGACGCCCTCGCTCAGCACGCGCGAGCGCACGACGAGCTTGGTGACCGACTTGTAGGCGGCCGACACCTCGGCGTTCGCCGACGCGGGCAGCTCGCCGGCCTCGACCTTGGCCGCGATGGCCTCCTTGACGCGCGCCTTGAGGGCGTCGTCGGCGTCCTGGCGCTCGACCTTGCCGGCGATCTGGTAGATCCCCTTGAGCTCGTCGTAGGCGAGCTCGGCGACGGCGTCGTAGGTCGACGCCTGGTACGGCGGGAACGTCGGGTAGTCGGCGGTCGGCTTCGCGGCGGTGGCCGCGACCTGCTGCTGCGCCTCGACGAGCTGCTTGATGAAGGGCTTCGACGCCTCGATGCCCTGCGCGATGACCTCTTCGTTCGGCTTGACGGCGCCGGCCTGGATGAGGTTCCACGCGTTGTCGGTCGCCTCGGCCTCGATCATCATGATCGCGACGTCCTGCGAGCCGTCCTTCTCGGTCACGACGCGACCGGCGACCACCATGCTGAACACGGCGTCCTCGAGCTGCGAGTGCTTCGGGAAGGCGACCCACTGGCCGTCGATGAGCGCGACGCGCACGCCGGCGACGGGGCCGGAGAACGGCAGGCCCGACAGCTGCGTCGACAGCGAGGCGGCGTTGATGGCGAGCACGTCATAGAGCTCGTCGGGCTCGATGGCGAGCACGGTGACGACGACCTGGACCTCGTTGCGGAGGCCCTCGACGAACGAGGGACGCAGGGGGCGGTCGATGAGGCGGCAGGTGAGGATCGCCTCGGTCGAGGGGCGGCCCTCGCGGCGGAAGAACGAGCCGGGGATGCGCCCGGCGGCGTACATCCGCTCCTCGACGTCGATGGTCAGCGGGAAGAAGTCGAACTGATCCTTCGGCTGCTTCGACACCGAGGTGGCGGACAGCAGCATGGTCTCGTCGTCGATGTAGGCGACGGCCGAGCCCTGCGCCTGCTGGGCGAGGCGGCCGGTCTCGAAGCGGATGGTGCGGGTGCCGAAGCGACCGTTGTCGATGACGGTCTCGGCGAACGTGATCTCAGGACCTTCCAAGAGGTCTCTCTCCTTTGTTTACCGTCGCTCCCCGTGTGGGCGCGACTCGTACAGAGGAGCAGGAACAGGCAGATATGAGCGGGTCAGGATGTCCCGCTTGCGCTGGCCACCAGTAGAAGCCCACCAATCGGTCGTTCGTCTCTCGGGAACCGTTTGGTGATCCACCACAGGGGACCAGCTTCCTGCCGGCCTGCTCCGTGTTGCTCGGAATTGTTGCGTTGAGCGTCTTCATGCTAGCAGTCGGGCCCGGAAACGCGCCGATCGGGCACGGATCGACCCCCTTCCGGCGGGTCGATCCGCGCGTGGAAGGTCACGCTCGAGGTGACGTTCGTGCTCGAGTGACCTCGCCGCCGCCGGGACGCACCGCGACGAGCTCGTCGTGCTTCGGCGCGAGCCCGTCGCCGGCGGTCCGGCCGCGCAGTCGCCGGAGCACCCACGGCACGACGTGGAGGCGCACCCACGCGCGCGTGTCGAGCGGGGCGGATGCCTCGGGCTCGGCGTGCAGCGCCGCGTCGAGCCCGCCGAGCGCGGCGGCGTCGGGCACGCCGAGCGCGGCCGCCGCGACGTACGACAGCGCCCGGTGGCCCGACGGGTTCAGGTGCACCCGGTCCTCGGCCCACCGGCCGGGGCCGACCACGGCCGCATCCTCGCCGACCTCGACGAAGGTCGCCCCGTGGGCGGCCGCGTGGCGGGCGAGCCTGGCGTTGAACACCGCGAAGCGGGCGCGGACGGGCCGGAGCCGAGGCGCCGGCGGCATGAACGCGCCGACGACGAGCACCTCGCACCCGGCGGCGCGCAGCACGGCGATCCCGCCGCCGAGCCGGTCGGCGAGGGCGACCGGGTCGGCGCCCACGCGGACGAGGTCGTTCGCCCCGACGAGCACGGTGACGAGATCGGCGCCGAGGGCGAGCGCCCTCGGCAGCTGGACGTCGACGACGTCGGCGACCTTGCGGCTGCGCACGGCGAGGTTCGCGTAGCGCACGCCGCCGCCTGCGGCGAGGTCGAGGAGCATCGCGAGCCGGTCGGCCCAGCCGCGCACCTCCCCCGGCGCGGTCCGCGACGTGTCGCAAAGGCCCTCGGTGAGGGAGTCGCCGAGCGCGACGTAGCGGCGGGCCGGCATCGGGCCGGTCGCACCGCCCGACGTCGACGGCGAGCAGGTCGCGTCCGGCGACGGGTCGGCGGCCCGGGCCGGCCCCGCCGCCGCGGAACCCCGGGTCCCGGCGGGCGCCCACGGCTCGGCGGGCGCCGCGGCGCCGGCGCGATGCATCCGCACCGCCGCCCCGTAGTGCCCGAGCAGTTCGTCGCCGAGCCGCGCCCACGTGCGGCCCTCGACCGCGGCGCGCGCGGCCGCGCCGAACGCGCGGCGCTTCGCCGCGTCGCCCGCGAGGTCGAGCACCCGGTCGCGCAGCTCGCCGAGGTCGCCCGGGCGGTACAGCCAGCCGTCGCGGCTCGAGCGCACGAGGTCGAGCGGGCCGCCGCGGCCGGTCGCGACGACCGGCACGCCGCTCGCGTGCGCCTCCTGGATGGTCTGGCCGAACGTCTCGTGCTCGCCGGGATGGACGAACACGTCGAGGCTGGCGAGCGCGTCGGCGAGCGCGTCGCCGCCGAGGAAGCCGGTGAACACGGCGCCGGGCAGCGCGGCCTCGAGCCCCTGGCGCTCGGGTCCGTCGCCGATGACGACGAGCCGGATGCCCGGCAGCCCGTCGAGCACCCGCAGGTCGTGCACCTGCTTCTCGCTGGCGAGCCGGCCGACATAGCCGACGATCACCTCGCCGGCCGGCGCGATGCGCCGGCGCCACGCGTCGTCGCGGCGGTCGGGCCGGAAGCGCTCGGCGTCCACGCCGCGCGCCCACGGCCGGAGCCGGTCGACGCCGAGTCCGGCGAGCCGGGCCAGCGCCGAGGCGGAGGGCGCGAGCGTGAGCGTCGCCCGCCGGTGGAGGCGCGCGAGGTGGGCGGTCAGCGCGGGCTCCGCGGCGGCGAGGCCGTAGCGGGCGGCGTAGCCGGGGACATCGGTCTGGTAGACCGCGACGGATGGCACGCCGAGCGCCTCGGCGGCGAGCACGCCCTGCCAGCCGAGCACGAACGGCGACGCGAGGTGCACCACGTCGGGCGCGAACCCGTCGAGGAGCCCGGCGAGCCGGCGCACGGCGGGGCGCGCGACGCGCACGTCGGCGTAGCCGGGGAAGGGCACGGCGGTCACCCGGTCGATCCGGGCGCCGTGGATCGATGGCGGCAGGGCGTCGTCGCCGCCGGACTGCGGCGCGATGACGAGGGCCTCGTGGCCGGACCGCTCGAGGTGGGCGAGCACCTGGAGCAGCGACTGCGTGACCCCGTTCATGTGGGGCAGGAACGACTCGGCGATCAGCGCGACCTTCACGCGTCCAGCGTCGCGCGCGCGGCGGCGCCGACGGCCGGTTCCGGGCCCCGCGCGACGAGGGTTCACGCAAGGTTCGGCCGGGGTTCGCGGGCACGTCGCCGCCGGCCCCGCCCGGTCGCGTGCCGTTCATCGGCGCCCGATACGACTGGCGGGTGGACGATGCCGCACTCACCGCCCTCGCCGCCTCCCCGTGGCTGGTGCCGGCGCTGTTCGCGCTCGTCGTGGGCGACGCGTTCCTGGTGGTCCTCCCGAGCGAGACCGCGGTCGTCGCGCTGGGCGCGCTGCACGCGACGACCGGGTCGCCGCCGCTCGCGCTCGTCGTCGCGACCGCGGCGGCCGGTGCCGTCTGCGGCGACCTGCTCTGCTACGTGATCGGCCGGCGGGTGGGGCTCGAGCGGTGGCGCTGGCAGCGCGAAGGTCGCGTGGGCACCGCCCTGCGGAAGGTGGAGGGCACCGTGCGGCGTCGCACGGCGGTGCTCGTGTTCACGGCACGGTACGTGCCGTTCGCGCGGATCGCCGTGAACCTGGCGGCCGGCGCCGGGCGGGTTCCGCTCGGGCGCTACCTGCCGCTCTCGCTCGGCGCGGGCCTCGCGTGGGCCGGGTTCAACGTCGCGGTCGGCGGCATGGTCGGCGCGGCCCTGCCCGACCGTCCGCTGCTGGCGACGGCGGTGTCGATCCCGGTGGCGATCGCGCTCGGGCTCGCGATCGACGCGGTCGCGCGGCTCGCGGACCGGCGCCGCGCCGCCTGAGCGGGTGCCGCTTCCCATCACGTGGCCCCGGCCGGATGCCCCGGTCGGATGCCTCCCCGCCCGGAGCCCGCGCGCCGAAGCCGTGGCAGACTCGGACCATGGCATCCGATACCGAGAGCCCCAGCGGCCCGTCCGACGAGACGAAGCGCAAGTTCCGCGAGGCGCTGGCGCGCAAGAACGCGTCGGCGAAGCAGCGCGAGGGCGAAGCGCACCTCGACGGCAGCGGCCAGGCCCGGCACAGCCAGGGTCCGGCCGACCACAAGCGGGAGTTCCGCCGCAAGAGCAGCTGACCTGCCCGCGCGAACGCCGAACGGCGCGTCCCGGATGATCCGGGACGCGCCGTTCGGCATTCAGTCGCACGCAGGCGGCGTGACGCTCGGGGCTACTCGCCCGCGAGGCCGCCGACGAGGTGACCCATCGGGCGGTCGAGGTTGAACGGGTCGCTCACGAGCTCCGACCGGTCGGTGCGCTCGACGAGGTCGGCGAACTCCCTCGCGCCGCGGAAGATGCGGTCGGGCAGCGACCGCACGCCGTCGCCGCCGTCGCCCCAGTCGCTGGTCGCCGCGTACACGCCCGTGGTGGTCGGGATCGCGTGCAGGTAGGTGAACAGCGGCCGGATCGCGTAGTCGATCGCCAGCGAGTGCCGCGGGGTGCCGCCGGTCGCGCCGATGAGCACGGGCAGGTCGGTGAGCGCCTGCGGGTCGATCACGTCGATGAACGACTTGAACAGCCCGGCGTAGCTGGTGGTGAAGATCGGCGTCACGGCGATGAGGCCGTCGGCGCGCGACACGTACTCCAGCGCCGCCTCGAGCTTCGGCGGGGCGAAGCCCATCAGCAGGTGGTTCGTGATGTCGTGCGCCAGGTCGCGCAGCTCGAACACCTGCACCTCGACCTCGTGGCCGCGCTCGCGGAGCAGCTCGACGGCGTCGACCGTCAGGCGATCGGCGAGCTGCCGGGTCGAGCTCGGGGTGGACAGGCCGGCGGAGATGACGGCGATCCGCTTGGTGGTCATCGGAGGGCTCCCTTCCGGGTGGCGGCGGGGCCGAAGGCCGAGCCGGAGGCGGTGGCGGGCGCGGGCGCGGGGGCGTCCTGGTAGGGCGACCCGTAGGTCAGGTTGTCGCCGCGGTTGGCGTTCGGGGTGGCCTGGCGGGGCGCCTCGTCGCCGTACTTGGCCTGCACGAGGTTCGCGTGGGTGGGCGCGTCGGGCACGTCGGCCGGGCGATCCTTGGCGAACTCGCGGCGGAGCACCGGCACGACCTCCTCGCCGAGCAGGTCGAGCTGCTCGAGGACGGTCTTGAGCGGCAGGCCGGCGTGGTCGATCAGCCAGAGCTGGCGCTGGTAGTCGCCGACGTAGTCGCGGAAGCCGAGGGTCTTGTCGATGACCTCCTGCGGGCTGCCGACGGTGAGCGGCGTCTGCTGGGTGAACTCCTCGAGGCTCGGGCCGTGGCCGTACACCGGGGCGTTGTCGAAGTACGGACGGAAGTCGCGCACGGCGTCCTGCGAGTTCTTCCGCATGAACACCTGGCCGCCGAGGCCGACGATCGCCTGCGCGGCGGTGCCGTGGCCGTGGTGCTCGTACCGCTGGCGGTAGAGGGCGATCATGCGCTGGGTGTGCGACGCGGGCCAGAAGATGTGGTTCGCGAAGAACCCGTCGCCGTAGCTCGCGGCCTGCTCGGCGATCTCGGGGCTGCGGATCGAGCCGTGCCAGACGAACGGGGGCACGCCGTCGAGCGGACGCGGGGTCGCGGTGAAGCCCTGCAGCGGGGTGCGGAACTTGCCCTCCCAGTCGACGACGTCCTCACGCCAGAGGCGGTGGAGCAGCTCGTACGACTCGAGGGTGATCGGCAGGCCCTGGCGGATGTCCTTGCCGAACCACGGGTAGACCGGGCCGGTGTTGCCGCGGCCGAGCATGACGTCGGCGCGGCCGCCCGAGACGTGCTGCAGCATCGCGTAGTCCTCGGCGAGCTTCACCGGGTCGTTCGTGGTGATGAGGGTGGTCGCGGTCGACAGCTGCAGTGTCGAGGTCTGCCCGGCGATGTACGCGAGGGTGGTGGTCGGGGACGACGACCAGAACGGCGGGTTGTGGTGCTCGCCCAGCGCGAAGACGTCGAGGCCGACCTCCTCCGCGTGCTTGGCGATAGTCAGCGTCGCCTGGATCCGCTCGGCTTCGGTCGGGGTGCGACCGGTGGTCGGGTCGGCGGTGATGTCGCTGACGGTGAAGATACCGAACTGCATCATGACGTCCTCCTGAATGACTGTATGCAAATGCATTGAACCGGCCTGTGCAGGATTCTATTCCCGCCGATTCGCGACGAGTTGCAGCACCGCCTCGGCGGCCTCGGCGAGCGCGACGCCGTACCCGCGGCCGTGGCCTGCGGCGTGCACGGCGAGGGGGTGCAACTGGTGCACCGGCACGCGCTCCCGCCACCCGGGCCGCAGCGGATGCCCCGCCTCGTAGCCGGCCACGACCTCGTCGAGGTACGGGCAGCCGAAGAGCGCGAGCATCGCCAGGTCGGTCTCCCGGTGGCCGCCGTGCGCCGCCGGATCGATGAGCACGGGACCGTCGGCGGCCCACAGCACGTTGCCGTTCCACAGGTCGCCGTGGATGCGTGCCGGCGGCTCGTCGTCGTCGAACGCCCCGCCCGCGATCGCGTCGCACGCCCGGCGCACGAGCACCGCCTCGTCGTCGCGCAGGTACCCGGCCGCGAGCGCGGGCGCCAGGAACGGCATGACCCGGTCGCGGACAAAGAACGCGCCCCACGCGCGCTCGGATGCCACCGGCATCTGCCGCTTCCCGATGAACAGCGGCCCGTGCCATCCGTCGGGCGCCGCGCCGAACGCCGCCGCGCCCGCGTCGTGCAGGCCCGCGAGCCCGCGGCCCATCGCCCGCGCCGCCTCCGGCGTCGGGCGCACCTCGTCGATGCGCTCCAGCTCGATGCGGCCGGGCTCGACGGCGGCCACGCGCACCACGCGCAGCCGAGCGGATGCCTCCCCCGGCGCGGATGCCCCGCCCGGTTCCTCGGCCCGGGCCTCGGCCAGCCCGTCGGCCAGCCAGCGGAGCCCCGCCGCCTCCGCCTCGAAGAACCCGGGCGGGGCCAGCGGGTTCTCCTTCACCACCGCACGCACCGTCCTAGACTCCCAGAGATGGGCACGATCTCGGTGGTGATCCCGTGTCTCGACGACGCGGGCTTCCTCGCCGCGTGCCTCGACGCGCTCGGCGCGCAGACCCGCCCGGCCGACGAGGTGGTGGTCGTCGACAACGGCTCGACCGACGATTCCGTCGCCGTCGCCCTGGCGCACGGGGCCCGCGTCGTGCACCAGCCGCTGCGCGGCATCTGGCCGGCCACGTCGGCCGGGTTCGACGCCGCCACCGGCGACGTGCTCGCGCGGCTCGACGCCGATTCCCTCCCCGCGGCCGACTGGCTCGAGCGGCTCGAACGACGGCTCGGGGCATCCGATGCGCCCACCGTCGTGACCGGCCCGGGCGAGTTCTACGGCGGCAGCGCGTGGACCCGCTGGGCGGGCAGCCACGTGTACATCGCCGGGTACTTCTGGTTCTGCGGGCTGCTGCTCGGCCACCCGCCGGTGTTCGGCTCGAACTACGCGCTCCGCGCCGACGCGTGGCGCACGCTCCGCGACATCGTGCACCGCGACCGCGCCGACGTGCACGACGACCTCGACCTCGCGTGGTGGCTGCAGCCCGGCATGACCGTCGCCTACGACCGCGCGCTGCGCGTCGGGGTGTCGGCGCGCCCGTTCGACCAGTGGAGCGGATTCGTGCGCCGCATCCGCATGGCCTTCCACACCCTCGCCGTCGAATGGCGCGCGTGGCCGCCGCTCGACCGGCTGCACGAGCGCCGGCTCGGCGCGCCCGCGGCCGGGGGCGCGCTCGCCGCTGACGCCGACGGCGCGACCGACGCCGAGGGCGACTCGCCGATCACGGCCTGAGCCGGCGGAGCGATCGAGGGCCGCGGCTCGGGTCGGCAGGTCGCGGCTCGGGCTCGCCGGCCGCGGCTCGAGCCCGCCCGCGGCTCAGGCGCGCAGGCCGGAGGCGTCGTAGAGCGCGAGCAGGTCGCGCACCAGCTGGTGCGGCGCGGTCTCGCAGGGGCTGTGCCCGGTCGCGTACACGGCGAGGCGCGCCCCGATCGCCCGGGCGGATGCCTCGTGCAGCTCGAGCGGCCACAGGTCGTGCGCGCCGACCGCGACGAGCTTCGGGATGGGCGCCGCGAGCACCTCGGCCCGGAGGTCGGGGGTGTCCATCATGAGCGCGATGAGGTCGTCGACGCTCTCGCGACGGGTCAGCTCGAACCGCTCGCGCACGAACGCGAGGCGGCCCGGCGGCACCTTGTTCAGGTTGTTCCGGATGCCCCACAGCATGAGCGCGGCACCCTGGTGGGGCGTGGTGACCGCCGACAGGGCGCCGATCCGCTTCACGCCGCGGAACGCCTGGCCGGGCTCGGGCGGGGCGCTCAGCAGTGCGAGGCTCGCGAAGGCGTCGGGACGCTCGACGAGCGCCTGCTGCGCCAAGGTGCCGGCGAAGCTGTAGCCGAGCACGTGCACCGGCGTGCCGCCGTCGTCGATCAGGGCCAGCAGGTCGTCGAGGAAGAGCCGGGCGTCGTACCGCTCGCGCGGCGGCGAGAGCCGGTGCGGGCCCGCCGCGAACGACTCGTACTGGCCCGCGAGGTCGTAGGACTCCACCCGGTAGCCGGCGGCCGCGAGCAGCGGCAGCATGAGGACGAAGTCCTCCTTCGAGCCCGTCGCCCCCGGGATGAGGAGGACCCGCGGCGCATCGGCGGGACCGACCGCGATCCGCGCGAGCGGCCCGCTCGGCGCGTCGAACACGGTGCGTTCGGCGCCGGGCGGCAGCACGCGCCAGTCGAGGTCGCCGATCGCCTCGTCGAGCACGACGGCGTCGTCGGCCGTCGATGCGGCCGAGGCGGCGTCGATCGCGGGCGCCCCGGACCGGCGGCGGAATGCGCCCAACCTGTCTCCGAACACGGCCACGAGCACACGATAACGCGTCCCGGGGACGGGACGGACGAGGGGATCCGCCGTTCGGCGGACCCCCTCGTCGACCTGTGGTTCAGTCGATCACGAGGCCGCGGCGTGGTCGTGGTCGTGGTCCAGGCCGCCGCCCCCGACGGCGGCCGTCTCGACGGGACCCGCGGGGGCCGGCAGCGAGAGCCCACCGGGCACCCGCACGCCCGCCACGCCGTTCACCGACGACGTGTCGTACGCGTACGCGAGCACGGCGAGCGCGATCGCGTCGACGTTCACGTCGAAGGCGTCGAGGTTGAGGTTGTCGATGTCGTCGCAGCGCTGGTGGTAGCACGGGTCGTACTGCGCCCCGGCGACGCCGCCCCAGATGTCCGCCTCGGCGGCGGTCTTGATGCCCTCGGCGCCGGTGAACAGGCCGCCCGACGGGATGCCGTTCTGGATGAACGCCTGGTAGTCGCTCCGACCCGAGAACTGCGCGTCGTCGTACGGCTGGCCGATCCAGGTGTAGTACGACTCGAACAGGTTCTCGATCGCGATCGAGCCGTCCGGGATCGGGACGCCGTCGGGTGCCGGGAACCCGGACTCGTCGCCGTCGTAGACCATGAACACGTGGTTCGGCGAGGCGACCATGTCGAAGTTCAGGTAGAGCGCGATGCGGTCGAGCTCTCCGGGCAGGGTGGCCAGCTCGGCGACGTAGGCCCGGGAGCCGAGCAGCCCGGCCTCCTCCGCGCCCCACCACGCGAAGCGCAGCGTGTTCTGGGGCTTCACCTTGGCGATCCGCTCGGCGACGTCGAGCAGTGCCGCGGAGCCGCTGCCGTTGTCGTTGATGCCGGGCCCGCGCAGCACGGAATCGAGGTGCGCGCCCGCCATCACGACGTTGTCGTCGTTGACGCCCGGCAGCTCCGCGATGATGTTCTTCTGCGGCTTCGAGACCGGCGGCGCGATGCTGACGGATGCCTCGGACCCGGGCTGGGCGAGCGCCACGCCGTCGGCGAAGCTCACGCCCGCGACCGGGATGGCGAGCGGGCTCGGGTTCTGGCCGATCAGCGTTCCCTCGAGCAGGACGGACCGCGCCGGCGTGTTGCCCTGGTTCATGATGATGACGGCCTCGGCGCCGCGATCCTGCGCGGCCTTGGCCTTCACCCCGAACTCGCACGTGCCGCGCTGGATGAGCGCGATGTCGTTCGGCCCGGAGAAGTCCAGCCCGGTGAAGTCGGCCGCCTCGCACGCGCTCGTCACCGGGTCGAACGGCGCGACGAGGTTGAGGTCGACCGGGACGATCCGCCCCTGCACCGTGCCGGTGCCGGTGCCGGTCATGACGCCGCCCTCGTAGTCGGCCTGGATGGGCGCCAGCTGGCGCACCTTCGGCACGTCGGTGAAGGTGAACGGGAACTCGTCGATCGAGACCTGCCAGCCGGCGGCCTCGAGCCGTTGGACGACGTAGTCGACGGAGGCCTCGTAGCCGTCGGTGCCGGCCGCACGACGCCCCTCGTGGTCGGTGGCGATGGCCTGGAGCGCCTCGAGGTGCCGGACGGCCCCGTCGGCGTCGACGCACTCCAGGAGCTTCGCGACGGTGTTGTTCGTGCGGGTGTCGCACGCCTTCTTCGGTGCGGCCATCGCACTCGTCGGAACGAGCGCCAGCGCGAATGCGGCGGTGGCCGCGGTCGCGATCGGGATGGCACGTCTGGACAGGATTGCGGGTATCAATCGTCTCTCCGATCTGCAGCGAGGCGTCATCGTCGACGCCTCTGAGGCGAGGCATCCTCATCGACACCTCGACATGGGAGCGTATCGGCGACCCCCGGTCGAGGGGTATCCCCAGTTTCGCGAACCCGGGCGGATGCCCCGTCGTCGGGGTCGCTGACAGCGAACACCGGGCGACAGCCCAGCCGTGCCGCCTAGGCTGTCGGGATGGCAACCGTCGCACTCACCCTGGACACCTTCGAGCAGACCATCCTCGAGGGCGGCACCGTGTTCGTTCGACTTCTGGGCCGGCTGGTGCGGCCCCTGCATGCAGTTCGCGCCCCACTACGAGGCCGCGTCAGAGGCGAACCCCGGCATCACCTTCGCGAAGGTGGACACCGAGGACCAGCAGCAGCTCGCCGCCGCCATGAACATCACGTCGATCCCGACGATCATGGCGTTCAAGGACGGCATCGGCGTGTTCGCCCAGGCCGGCGCCCTCCCCCGCCCCGTCCTCGACGACCTCATCTCGCAGGTCGAGGCGCTCGACATGGACCAGGTGCGCGCGCAGCTCGCCCAGCAGGAGCAGGCGCAGGCCGAGGCGCCCGCCGGCGCCTGACCGGGATCAGCGGCGCGCGGCGGCGACCTGCTCGAGTCCGCTCAGGTCGAGCTCGACGCCGAACGGGCGCGACGCACCGGTGACGAACGCCGGCACGCGCACGTAGTCGCCGTCGCCCCGGAGCCCGTCGAGCAGCCCGCCCCAGCGCTCCTGCGCGTCCGGGCGGAGGAAGCCCGCATGACGCGGGCGGTCGCCGCCGACGAGCTGGACCCCGATGCGGTACCGCGGCGACAGCCACCGGCTCGCCCGCGGGACCAGCACGGCCTCCTGCTCGGCGCCGCCGTGCAGGCGGGCGAGCTCGATGCCGGCCTGGTGCCGGTGCGCATCATCCACCGGGACGACCGTGCGCACCCCGCGCTCCGCGGCCGGCGCGTCGACGAGCCGCAGTTCGCCGAGGTCGGCGACGTTGCCCCACGCGTCCGGATTCCGAAGTCGCCGCTCGCGGTTGATCATGATGACGAGGTAGACGAGCGCGGCCGCCAGCAGCGCCATGAGCGGCCAGAGGAGCCAGGGCGGCGAGCTCGGCCGGACGAAGCCGGTGGCCAGCAGCAGCACGATGAAGACCAGGTAGGGGAACGGCTCCCAGAGCAGGAGCGGCTTGAAACGGGGCACGCGCTTCAGGCTACCGGCGCGTCCCTCCGAGAGCCGTGGGAGCCGTGGGAGCCGAGCGAGGCGAGCCGCGAGGCGACCTCCTCGAGCACGGCCTCGTCGCCGGCGTAGATCCCCTCGCGCCGCGGCCAGTGCGCCACCACGTCGGTGAAGCCGAGGTCGGCCGCCCGCCCGACGGCCTCCTCGAAGGCGCCGACGCTCGCGAGCGAGTACCGCCCAGCGCTGTCGAGCGAGAGCACCCGGCGCGGGGCATCCGGCGTGGTCGTGGCATCCGGCGCCCCTGTCGCCGCGACCGACTCGACCGCGTCGTCGAACCGGCGCGAGAGCTCGGCGATACCGGCCCACCAGGCCTCGGCATCCTCCTCCTCGGTGCCGGTGGTGATCCACCCGTCGCCGACCTCGGCCGCGAGGCGCAGGGTCTTCGGCCCGTTCGCCGCGACGAGCAGCGGCATCCGCGGGCGCTGCGCGGGCTCCCCCACCATGCGCGCGCCGACGGCCGTGTACCAGTCGCCCTCGAAGGAGATGCCGCCGGAACCGGGCTCCTCGAACCGCAGCAGCCGGTCGAGCGCGCGGGTGAACTCGACGAACCGCTCGTGCCGCTCGCGCGGCGGGCGCACGTCGTCGCCGAGCACGGTCGCGTCGAACCCGGTGCCGCCGGAGCCGACGCCGAGCAGGAGGCGGCCGCCGGCGAGGTCGTCGAGGGTGGCGAGGTCCTTCGCGAACGGCACCGGGTGCCGGTAGTTCGGCGAGGCGACGAACGTGCCGAGGCCGATGCGCTCGGTCAGGAGCGCCGCCGCGGCGAGGGTCGGCACGGTCGCGTGCCAGCGCTCGTCCGCGAGGCTGCGCCACGAGAGGTGGTCGTAGGTCCAGGCGTGGTCGAAGCCGAGTTCCTCGGCGCCCGCCCAGTGGCGGCGGAGGTCGGCGCGGTCGAACTGCGGGAGGATGACGATGCCGAAGCGCATGCGCGCGAGCCTACTCGCGGCTGGCGACGGGCACGGGTTCGGCACCGAGCTCGACCGCGGGCTCCGCGCGCGGAGTGCGCTCGAGCTTCACGCAGACGATGCCGCCGAGGATGAGCGCGCCGCCGAGCACCTGCAGCGGGGCGAGGGCCTCGCCGAGGAGGATCCAGCCGACGATCGCCGCGAACACGACCTCGGAGAGCCCGAGGAACGCGGCGAGCCGCGATCCGAGCAGGCCGATCGCACCGATGCCGGCGACGTACGCGAACGCGGTCGAGACCACGCCGACCACGAGGAGCGGCACGAACCAGGGCGCGGTGCCGCCGAGGAAGGCGACGTCGACGAGGGCGACCTCCATCGGCATGAGGCCGACCAGCCCGCCGATCGCGAGGGCGACGGCGCCGACGACGAACCCGCCGGCGATGAGCGCGAGGGGCGGCAGCTCCTGCGCACCGCGCTCGCCGATCGCGTAGTAGACGCAGACGCCGAGCATCGCGATCGCGGCGAACGCGAGCCCCAGCGGGTCGAGGTCGCCGCCCGCCGGGCCGATGACGAGCACCAGGCCTGCGAGGGCGAGCACCGACCCGACGAGGACGATGGCCTGGGGCATCCGCCGCGTGCGCACCCAGGCGAGCAGCACGAGGGCGATGGGCGCGAGGTACTCGATGAGCAGGGTCGTGCTGACCGGGATGCGCTCGAGCGAGGCGTAGAACGCGAACTGCACGCCGGCGACGGCGACGAGGCCGAAGAGGAGCACCGTCCACTTGGCGCGCCACAGCGGGCGGAGGTCGAATCGCAGGGCGATCAGGCCCGGCAGGAGCAGCAGGAGGCCGGCGACCGAGATGCGCGCGAGCACCGCCGCCCCGGGCGACCAGCCGGCCTCGAGCAGGGGCTTGACGAAGACGCCGCCGACGCCGAACGCGAGCCCGGCGCCGAGGCCGAGCACGATGCCGAGCGTGCCGCGTGACCCGCGCATCGCCACCTCCCGGAGTGTCTGTGGACGGTCGGCGCTGTCATGAGTGAACGCCGCTATGCTCGTGACAGTACTCGACCCCTCCGTCAGGAGTCAAATGATTTTCACCGATGACACGGCGTCGGCGCTCGGCTTCGTCGCCGCCCTCGCCGACACCATCCCCGAGGCATCCGAATCGCGCGCCGACGAGCTCGCCACGCAGGCCGAACTCGTGGCGCTGCTCGACCACTGGGGCTACTCCGGCCGACGCGACGGCGACGACGCCGAGCTCGCCGAGGTGCGCGATACGCGCGACCGCCTGCGCGTCATCTGGCGGATGTCCCGCGACGACCTCGTCGACGCGGTCAACGGGATCCTCGTCGAGGCCAACGCGGTGCCCCGGCTCGTGCGCCACGACGACCTCGACTGGCACATCCACGCCGTGTCGCTCGAGGCGCCGCTGGCCGAGCGCATCCTCGTCGAGGCGGCCATGGCCCTGTCGGATGTCGTGCGCGCCGACCAGGTCGACCGGCTCCGCGAATGCGGCGCCGACGACTGCACCGGCCTCTACGTCGACCTCTCGAAGAACGGGTCGCGGCGGTACTGCAGCGTGCGCTGCGGCAACCGGATGGCCGTGCGCGCCTACCGGGCGCGCGCGGCCGAGGACTGAGCGCGGGCCGGGAGCCTGGCGGCTCGGGCCGGGGCGCGGGTCAGGCGGGGCAGGCCGCCGCGACCCGCGCCACCGCGTCGGCGTCCTCCGGCGCGATGGTCAGGTCGTACCGGTCGAGCACCGCGGTGAACGCCGCGATGTAGGCGCACGCGTACGCCGAACTCGGCGGCATCCACTCGGCCGGACCGGAGTCGGACTTCGACTGGTTCGCGGCCCCCGCCACCGCGAGCAGGTTCGCCGGGTCGTTCGCGAACACGACCCGTTGGTCTGCCGTCCACTCCGACGCGCCGTGCCGCCACGCGTACGACAGGGGCACGAGGTGGTCGATCTGCACCGCCTCGCTCGTGTCGGGGCCCCGCACGAAGGAGATCTGCGTCCCGGTGTACGGGTCGACGAGGGTCCCGGTACGCACGATGCATCCGTTGCTGTCGGCGCGGAACGCGACGTCGGCGAGGTCGCGGATGAGCACGTCGTTGCGGGTATCGCAGCCGTTGCCGTCGACATCGGCCCACGGCTCGCCGAACAGGTCGCGGTCGTAGGCCTCGGCGGATGCTCCGTCGGCGACGACGATCCCCTCGAGCGACGGCGTGGAGGCCGCGGGGCCGGTCGCTGCGGGGCCGGTGGCCGTGCCGCCGCCTGCACCGCCGCCGGGGAGCGCGCCGGCGCGCTCGAGCGCCGGCTGGACGACGAACACCCAGGCGACGAGGAGCGCGAGGGCGAGCAGGGCGGTGGCGAAGGACGAACGGGCACGGCGGCGCGTTCGAGCGGGGGCGTGTGGGGGCACCGGGACATCCTCCCGCCCGCCGCCGACGTCGGCGCGCTGCGACGCGCCGACGACCTCGTCGCCCGGGCCATTGAACCCGTCGCGGGCATGACGAAGGCCCCCGTCGCTCCGAGGAGCGGCCGGGGGCCTTCGCAAGAAGTTCGCGCCAGCTCGACGAGTACCGTGTCGAGAGCCGCGCAGTCGAGTGCGCTTAGCGGCGCAGCCCGAGACGCTCGATGAGCGTGCGGTAGCGGTTGATGTCGACGTCGGCGAGGTAGCCGAGCAGACGACGACGCTGACCGACGAGGAGCAGCAGGCCACGACGCGAGTGGTGGTCGTGCTTGTGCTCCTTGAGGTGCTCGGTGAGGTCCTTGATGCGCTTCGTGAGAATCGCGATCTGGACCTCGGGGGATCCAGTGTCACCGGGGTGGGTCGCGTACTCGTCGATGATCGCCTTCTTGGTCTCTGCATCCAGTGCCATAGAGGGATCCCCTTTCTTCTCGTTGCGCGCTGCCCGGGGCAGAATGCCTGGGCTCTCTTGATGCGCGGCCGTTTCACGGCAACCTGACGAGTCTACCAGAGGCGATGGCCGGTCGCGGTCGGCGTCACGCGGTGCGCAGGTCGGCCGACGTCCCGTCCGCCGCCGGCGGCTCAGCCGCGGCGTCCACGGCGTTCAGCACCTCTTCGAGCTCGATGATCTCGGCGTCGGTGAAGAGGTCATCCGGTCCGCCTGGGGCACGGTCGGTGAACGGCGGGTCGTAGAGCGCTCCGATCGGCACGGATCCGCTCTGTGCGAGCCGGGTCACGATGAGGTCGACGAACGAGATCTGCCGCGACCCGAAACGGTGAGCAGACACGAACGACGCGAGCGCCGCCTCCGCCGCCGATCGGTCGAGGCCGACAATCGAGCGGATGAAGCGTCCGAGTCCGTGCGCCTCGGCGATGCCGACCTCGAGCTCGCCGGGTTCGAACTCGCCGCTGTCGGCGAGCATTCGTTCGAGTTCGGCGAGGTCGGTATCGGTGAGTTGCTTGCCGGTGCGGAGCTTGCGCAAGACGACGTGCGACTCGTGGGCTCGCAGGTAGGCGAAGAGCTTGGCGCGGAAACGGTCGCGGTCGACACCGGGTGTCGAGATGACGAACTCGCCCTCGGCCGAGCGCACGACGTCGTCGAAGTCGGTATACACCGGCGCCTGGCGGGTCGTGTCGATGAGCTTCACGAGCGAGCGGAGCCGGGTACGCGCGAGTTCCAGCAGCGGCAGGGTGACGTCCTGCCACCACTCCTCTCCCGCGACGGCGTCGATGAACTCGAGGTGCTTCGCCACCGCCGGGATCGCACGCTGCTCACCGAGCGCGGCCGCGATCGAGCGGATCCGGTCGCGCGCGTTCGCGAATCCGGCGTCGGCAGTGAGCACGCCGAGCTGGGCCCGCAGCACGAGCAGGTCGAACCGCTTGGCGCGTTCGTCGGTGTCGGTCACGAGCGCCGCCGAGGGCAGTTCGGCGAGGGCGGATGCCTCGGCGAGTGCCGCGGCATCGCCCTGCCAGGCATCCCCTGCCCTGAACCGCTCGACCAGCCGACGGTGCGGACGCACCAGGACGTTGTGCTCGCTCATGCCGGCGACGATCGCCTGCAAGCCTTCGGCGAGCGCGGCTCGGAGTTCGCGGTCGGCGTCGGTCGGGGCATCCGCTCGATCGATCTCGGTGATCAACGCGAGGCGCGCGTCGAACAGTCGCCCGTGCAACGACCGCCCCGCCGACGAGTCGACCTCGGGCACCTCCTGGTTGAAGTACTCGATGTTGCCGCCGACGTCGAACACGATGAAGTCGCGCTTGTCGGCGCCGGGGCCGTAGAGGTCGGGGCGGAGTCGCGTGCCGCGCCCGATCATCTGCCAGTACTTCGACTTCGAGAACACCGCTTTGAAGAACACGAGGTTCGCGACGTCGGGCACATCGATGCCGGTGTCGAGCATGTCGACCGAGATCGCGACATGTGGGTCATTCTCGGGCTGCGAGAACCGGTCGATGAGGTGCTGCGCTCGGTCATCGCTGGAGACGATCACCTGGGCGAAGTGGCCGGCGTACTCCGGGTAGTTCGCGTCGAAGCGCTGCTGGATGAACCGTGCGTGATCGATGTTCTTCGCGAAGACGATGGTCTTCGCGAGCCGGTCGCCGGCGGCGACCTTGCGCCCCTCGGTCATGAGGATCGCGAGGACCCGATCAACCGTGTCCTCGTTGAAGAGCCAGCGGTTGACGGCGTCGGCCTCGATACGGTCGGGAATGACGCCGTCCTCGCCCCACTCGGTGAGGTCCCACTCGTCCTTCTGCTCGTCGGTCAGGTCGTCGTAGCGAATGCCGCTGCGGACGAACTTCGACTCGATGCGGTGCGCGACCGGAGGCACGAGGTATCCCGCCTCGATCGCGGTGCCGAGCGCGTAGTCGAACGTGGGTACGCCATCCTCGAGGTGGAACAGGCGGTAGGTGTTGTGGTCGACTTCGTCCTTCGGGGTGGCGGTGAGCCCCACGACAGGCGCGTCGAAGTAGTCGAAGATGGCGCCGTACTTCTGGTACACCGAGCGGTGGGCCTCGTCGATCACGATGAGGTCGAAGAACCCGGGGCCGAACCGGCGCGCGTCATCTCCCTGGTTGAGCATGCCGAGCATGGTCGGGTAGGTCGACACGTAGACCCGCCCGTCGGTGTCGCGACGTTCCAGCAGGTTCACGGTCGGGCTGCTCGGCAGGTGCTCCTTGAACGCGTTCGTCGCCTGGGTGACGAGCGCCTTCCGGTCGGCGAGGAAGAGCACGGTCTTCACCCAGTTCGCCCGGGTGAGCAGGTCGACGAGGGCGATCACGGTGCGGGTCTTGCCGGAACCGGTCGCCATCACGAGCAGCGCTCGCCGCTCGCGGTCGCGTTCGAACGCCTCGGCGACGGCGCGGATCGCCTGGTGCTGGTACGTACGGCCGGCGATCTGCTCGTCGATGGCCACCGAGGCAAGCGGATGCCTCGTGCCGGGCTGCCTGCGCTGCTGGAGGCGGAGCAGTTCGTCCTTCGTATAGAAGCCCTGCACCCCACGGGGCGGGTGACCGGTGCCGTCCGGCGCGTCGTCCCAGATCCAGTGCTCGTAGCCGTTGCTGGTGAAGATCACCGGCCGGAGGCCATGGGCTCGTTCGAGCGCGTCGGCGTAGAGCTTCGCCTGCTGCTGTCCGTCACGGGCGTCCCGGGTCGACCGCTTCGCCTCGACGAGACCGAGCGGGCGCCCGTCGTCGCCCCAGAGGACGTAGTCGACGTAACCGACGCCGGCGGGTGCGCCCTCGAGGTCGGTCACCCGCACCTCGGTGACGCCGTCGGCGGCGGGATCCCAGCCGGCCTCTCGCAGGAGCTGGTCGATGAACAGGTCGCGAGTCTCGTCCTCGCGGTAGTCGTGGGTGTCTCGGACGGTCGCGTTGGCCGCCTTCGCTTCAGCGACCTGCGCCTGCAGGGCCGCGATCTGCGCGAGCAGGTCGGCGCTCTCGGCCTCCTTCACGGCGAGCGCGGCATCCTTCGCTGCGTTCTCCTCGAGCGCCTTCGCGAGTTCCGCCTTCGTCTTCGCGGCCTGGCCGGGCTGGGGCTGCGGGATGGAGGCGGCGTCGAACGGCAGACCGGGTGACGGGCGACGGTCGGGTGCACCGGCGAAATGGGTGCCGAGCCAGATGAGGATGTGGAAGAGTTCGCGGACGATCGGCAGGCTGTCCTGGCCGGTGAGCTTGAAGGTCTTGTGCACCGCGTCGTTACCGCGCTTGCGGATGAGGTTCATCTTGGTGAAGACGGCGCCACCGACGAGCTGCTTGAACGTCGGCTCGTGCAGGAGGCTGACGAGGTCGTCCTTGTACGGCTTCGTGAGCGAGGCGTCCGCCCGGTACAGCCAGTAGACGGTGAGTTCGACGGTGCGGCGCGCGTAGAACAGGCTCGAGCGGGGGTCGCCGAACGCGTAGAACTCGGCACGCCGGGCCTCAGCGGCGATCTCCGGCCAGTCCGCTGCGACGAAGTCGAAATTGCTCACGTCGAGAGCGTACTGAGGCGCGGACCGAAGCGGGCGGTCATGGCCGTTTCGACCCCCGGATGTGGGGTGCCGGATGCTTCGGCGTGCGTTCGTCGAGTCCTCGGTGGATTCGTCTCGATCTCTCGGTTGACCGGCGCTTCTCCCACTTGTTCGTGCTGCTCCCGATGTCGGAGGGTCCTGCTTGGATGAACCCATGACGGCCTCCCTCATCGCCCCGCCCGAGACGGCGCTGGCGTGGGAGCTGGCGGCACTCGCCGCGTTCGACGGCATGATCCGGCAGATCCAGGCCGACCAGTACCGGCGCATCCAGCGCGCACGCGAACTGGCGGCCGAGGTCGAGGGCGTCGGCGAGTGGAGTACGTCCCGCGAGCGCGATCTCGCCACCCGCTCGTTCGTCGCCGAACTCGCGACGACGCTCGGCCAGCACGAGGCATCCGCATCGCGTCTGGTCGCCGAGGCGCAACGCCTGACGGGCCAGCGCCGCGCGACGCTCGACGCGCTGGAGGCGGGCGACCTCGGGTTGACGCAGGTGCGCTCCGTGCTGGAGCTCACGCAGTCGCTGCCGGCCGACATCGCCGACGCGGTCGAGCAGGTCGCGCTCGACGTCGCAGCAGCGGCCGTCGCCGACGGCATGGTGTCGACCAACGGCGAGGTGAGCCGGCGCATGCGCCGGGTGCGTGAGCGGCTGCAACCCGAGCCGCTCAGCGACCGCCGTGCGCAGGCCGCCGAGGAGCGCCGGGTCTGCGTCGACCCCGCCGCCGACGGCATGGCCTGGCTCAGCCTGTTCATCGAGGCCGACCGCGCCCTCGCGATCGAGCGTCGCCTCGGCGCGCTCGCGACGCGCGCGACACCCGGCCCGGAAGACCTCCGCACGGTCACGCAGCGCGCGGCGGACGTCGCGGCTGACCTGCTCCTCGGCGGATGCCTCGACGGCGAATCGATCGACGTGTCCGCTCACGTCAACGTGACCGTGCCGGTGATGACGTTGCTCGGGCTGTCCGACGACCCCGCCGAGTTGGAGGGCTACGGCCCGATCGACGCCGACACCGCCCGACGCCTCGCTGCGCACGCACCGTCGATGCGTCGCATCCTCGTGCACCCCGAGTCGGGCGCGGTGCTCAGCTACGGCCGCGACACGTACCGTGCGCCGGCCGACCTCGACGGCTTCGTGCGAGTCCGCGACGGGCAGTGCCGTTTCCCGGGCTGCTCCCGCCGCGCCGATCGAGCCGACCTCGATCACACGCTGGCCTGGCAGCACGGCGGCCGAACGGATGCCTCGAACCTCGGGGCCCTCTGCCGCCATCATCACCGGCTGAAGCACGAGACCGGGTGGCGGGTGCAGCAGGAGCCGGGCGGGGTGATGCGGTGGACCTCACCCGCCGGCCACCTGCTGCGGACGTTGCCGGAACGGCCGTTCGAGGCGGTGAAGGTGGGAGAAGGGGTCGCGGTCGGGCCGCCGGGGTCGAGCGAGCCGCTCGGTCCAGCCGATCCGCCCGACCCGATCGATCCGCTCGCCGAGGAACTCGAGCGGGTGATCGAGGAGGATCAGCGGCGTTATCGCGTGGATGCGCCGTTCTGAGCCGCCGGAGAGCCGTGCATCGGCAGCAGTCGACGGCTACGCGTCGTTGAACGCCAAGAACTTCTCGACGAGACCCGAGGGATCGGGGACTCCGCGATCGAGCTCGCGCCTGACGACGGCGAGCACCTCGCGCATCTCATCAGCATCCGCCGCAAGCATCGGAGGCAGCCGCCGGAATCCGTCGTCAGCCTCCTGGGCTGCCCGACGGGCGCCCTGCACGTCTCCGGTGGCGCCCAGCGCAACCGCATGGATGGTCAGGGCGATCGGGAGAAATGCCTTGTCGCCACCCATCCGGAATGAGCTGACAGTGGAGCGCGAAACACCCAGTGCGCTGCGGTACTCGCCGCGACGAAGGAGATCGATCGACTGGCTGACCCCGCCCAGGGCCTCCCGACCGGTCTGACTCACGCCTTCGACCGCTCGCACCATGCGGTTGCCGAGGTAGCCGATGAGGAGGGCGAACCCCCACGCGAGAATCGTGAGCCCCCACTGGCCGTTGAACAACGCGATCAGACCGCCGATGCCGCTTCCCACCTGCAGGAAGCCGAGGAACGTCTTCATCGGCGCTTCCCCTGCTCGAACTCGTAGAGGTACGCGGCGCTGGGCTTCGACCTCAGTGAACGGGCGTGCAACCAGAACGCGACGACAGATCCAACCAGCAGGATGACTGCCGCGACGAGTTGCCCGGCGATCGCGATGGCGATCGCTGCGATGAGCAGACCCCAGCCTGCGAGGATGAGCAGGAGTTCGACAGCCGTGCGCACCGCCATGCGCGCCATCACGCTCACTTTCCGACTCCGACGTCACGTCGCTCGCGCCTTGACCGCATGGGCATCTCTTCCTCCTCGGCGAATGCGATGCCCCCGTACGCGTTCGGTACTGCAGTTACCGGGGTCGATCGTAGAAGCCCCGCTCTCTAGGGAGCCATCCCCCCAACAGGTGCCACTCATCGCAGTCAGGCTGCGAAGACGCGCGTGACCCGTGCATGCGAGAGGGCGCGACTGGGTGATCCGTAGGCACCTCGATTTACCCGCTCGTCGCCCACAGAGGGCGCTTCCCGCCGGACGAGACTGCGTGCGAATCGCTATTCGCGTTCCGGATCTCCCTCCGGCAGGCAGTTCCCGAGCTCGATCGGGCCGAGGCTGAAGTCGCAGTGGTCGGTGTAGGTGATCTCGGGGCGGAAGTCGCGATTGGGGACCTCGACCTCCTCCGGCGTGACCGTGACGTAGGTCCATCCCCAGTTCCCCTGCGCGTCACCGCGCGTCGTGCATCCGGATCCGCAGTCGGCTGCCTGCGCTTTGATGCTGGCGTTGAACTCCCGCAACGAACTGCAGGTGGCTTGTCCGGATGCCGTCAACTCGCCGAGGCAGACCGAGTTGTACATGGCGATGTGCATGTTGACGCACGTGTTGTAGTCATCGCCATCGCCGCACAAATAGGTTCCGCCTCCTGACGAGGCCCACGAGGGCGAACGCGACACATTCATCGCCGAACCGTATCCCTGCGTCGTCGTCGCGGCGTGCTCCTCTTGCACCACGACGTCGAAGGCGTACGCGTTGTTCAGGCCCGCGACCACGAGTGCGCCGAGGACGCTCGACACGACGACCAGCGTCATGAGCACCGACAGCACCGCAACCGCGGCGGGCGCGACGCCCCTGGGGTTCGTCCGGCGCTGCAGCACGATGTCGGTGCAGAGCACGACGAACGACAGCAGCCCGACGCCGCCCGGAATCCACGAGTAGTCGTTGAGCAGCATGAGGTTGCCCACCACGACACCCACCGATGTCAGCGCGGCGAATGCCCACCAGAAGATCCGCCAGTTGCGGGTCAGCGGTGCGTGGGTGCGCGTTCCGCAGGCGGCGCAGGTGAAGCGTCGAGTGCCCGCGAATCCCGGTTCCGGTGCATCGATGAGGATGCTTCCGCAGGTGCGGCAGAGCGGATGCGAACGTGTCGGCTCAGCGACCGGGGCGGGGGCGGGGGCGGGCGCAGCGTCGGTGGCAGGTTCGACGGGCTCGTGGGTCGTGGACATCGGGGGGCTTTCGGGGGAATGAGCGGATGAGAGGTGAACGAAAACCGGGTCAGAGTTCGCCGCGGAAGGCGCGGGATTGGAGGGAGGCGAATAGGGAGTTGAGTGCATCGAGCCCAACCTCGACCGAACGTCGTTGCTCGTCGATGAGCTTCACCGCGTCGGCATACGCTCGTTTCGCTGACCCAGATGCGATCGGCACTCGGATCGATTGCGCTTCCTTGGCGTTGATGTTTGCCTGACCGACGATGCTCTTCGCCATCCCTCGCAGCACGGCCTTGCCATGACGCGAGTTGAGATAGCCTGCGATGAAGGGTCCGTCTTCGGCCGTCTTCGGCCTCATCCGGACGAGATAACCGGCGAACGCGCGAGGCTCGGCTTCGTCATAGAGAGCCGTCTTCCCAACCAACTCGGCGCTGTTCGTGCGATTGAACAGTATCTCGCCTCGCTTGACGAGATATCGATCCCCGCGAGCCTCTTCGGCTGGCACATACTTCATGTCCGTGAGGTCGAGTCGCCCGTCCGTGGTGATGTTCCCCATTCGCAGTACGGGGAGATCGCCTGACTCTGCGGCCTTCGACGACGTGCCGTACTGGGTCGACTCGAGCAGGTCGCCGATGGTAACCGAATTGTCGCGATCGGGAAGCCCGAAGTGCGAGCTGAAGGCGGCGGACCGGAGCAGCGCGAGCCGTTCGAGCTGGGTCCGCCGCTTGGCTCGGAGGGCGTCGGCCTCGTCGAGGATGGCGGCGATGCGGCGCTGTTCGGGGAGGCGTGGGAGGGGGATCTCGAGCCGACGGAGGAAATCGGCGGGCACACGTTTCTGACCCGCACTTCCCGTCATTTGCCGCTCACCCGCCACGCGAACGCGGGGTGACCGAAGGAAATGCAACAAGTAGCGATGATCCACACTGTCCGGCTTCGGGCGCACAACGTGGAACTCGGTTGAGCCGAAGCCGATCTGTCGCTGGAGCTCAGCCTGCGCGATCTTTCCGTTCTCGAAGCACGGGGTGATCTTCGCGACAAGTAGGTCGCGATCCTCGAATGCCGTGTACCCCTTCCGGACTTCGGCGTACGGCCTCAGGGATCCTTCTGAGGTGCGCCCCTGTTCCGATACGTCCGCCATGCCGAGAAACGCGATCTCGTGGTCGTCTTCGAGACCACGGTGCTGCCTTGGGTTGACGAGCGCGATGTCCTCGAGCTTGACGCTGGTCACGCGGCATCGACCTTGCTCGCCAGCATCCCCCGCAGCCTCTTCAGCCCCTCCACGATCTCCGTTTCGAGCGCCTCCAGCTCATCCAGAATCTCCTCCGGGCTCCGGTGCTCGACCTCTTCGTGCTCGATCTCCTTGTAGCGGTTGATGCTGAGGTCGTAGCCGTTGTCGACGATCTCCTGCTTGGGCACGAGGAAAGACTGGGCGGTGCGGGGGCGTGCGCGCTCTTCGGAGGTTGGTTTCGACAGGCTCAACCAACGGGTCAGGACATCCGGCAGGTCGTTGGCCTCGATCGGGGTGCGCTTGTCGTCGAGGGTGAACCCATCCGCGCGAACGTCGTAGAACCAGACGTCGTCGGTGCCGCCCGAACTCGTCTTCGTGAAGAACAGGATCGCGGTCGACACCCCGGTGTACGGCTTGAACGTGCCGCTCGGCAGCTTCACGACCGCGTCGAGCTTGTGGTCCTCGATGAGCATCTTCCGCAGGGCCTTGTGGGCGTTCGACGACCCGAAGAGCACGCCGTCGGGCACGACCACGGCCGCGCGGCCGCCGTTCTTCAGCAGCTTCACCATGAGCGCCAGGAACAGCAGCTCGGTCTTCTTCGTCTTGACCACCTGCAGCAGGTCTTTCGCGGTGGTCTCGTAGTCGAGGGAGCCGGCGAACGGCGGGTTCGCGAGCACGAGCGTGTAGTCCTCGGTCGCGGGGTGGCCCTCAGCGAGCGAGTCCGCGCGCTCGATCACCGGCTCCTCGACGCCGTGGAGCAGCATGTTCATGCTCGCGATGCGGGCCATCGAGGCATCCGAGTCGTAACCCGTGAACGCCTTCGTGTTGAAGAACTCACGCTTCGAGGCATCCGCCAGGATCTCGTCTTCGTGGTGCTCGCGCAGGTACTCCTCGGCCGCGACCAGGAAGCCCGCGGTCCCGGCCGCCGGGTCGATGATGCGGTCGGCCGGCGTCGGCGCGGTCATGTCGACCATGAGCTTGATGATGTGCCGGCTCGTGCGGAACTGGCCGTTCGTGCCGCTCGTCGCGAGCTTGCCGAGCATGTACTCGTAGATGTCGCCCTTGGTGTCGCGGTCCTCCATCGGGATATCCGCGAGCAGGTCGACCACCTTCGCGAGCAGCGCCGGCGTCGGGATCGTGAACCGCGCATCCTTCATGTTGCGCGCATAGCTCGAACCCTCGCCGCCGAGGCGCCGGAGGAACGGGAAGACGTGCTCCCCCACGATCTCGAACATCTCCTGCGGCGAACGGTTCGTGAACACGCTCCACCGCAGGTCGTCGTAGGGGCGGGGCATTCGGCCCGTATCGTCCAAGCCCTCGGGGAACACGCGTTGCCGCATGGGCTGGCCCGTGCGGTTCGCCCGGTTCAGCTCACGCGTGTGGATCTCGTCGAGCCGGCGGATGAAGAGCAGGTACGTGATCTGCTCGATCACCTCGACCGGGTTCGCGATCCCGCCCGACCAGAACGCGTCCCAGACCCGATCGACCTTCGACCTCAGTTCACCAGTGACCACTTCGACGTCGCCGTCCTTCCGTGCTGCCCGCGCAGGATGCGCGATCTCCGAGTCTCGCAGAGGCGTCGACCCGTCGCACGCCGGTGACCTGTTCGGGGGCAGACTAGGTGCATGCCCTTCCGCATCAAGCGGGTCTACGACCCGGCCGAGGCATCCGACGGCGTGCGCATCCTGGTCGACCGGCTGTGGCCGCGCGGGGTGAGCAAGGAGCGCGCCGAGCTCGACGACTGGGACAAGGAGGTCGCCCCCTCCCCCGAGCTGCGCACCGAGTGGCACCACGCGACCGACCGCGAGGGCACGTTCGACGAGTTCGCGGCCCGCTACCGCGCGGAGCTCGACGGCAGCGCCGCAGCAGCGGCCCTGCTCGAGCGCGGCCGGGCGGCGGATGCCTCGGGCCAGACGGTCACCCTCCTGTTCGGCGCCCGCGACGAGCAGGCCAACCACGCCACGGTGCTGCTCGACTGGCTCGCCGAGCACGGGGCATCCGTCACCCGCTGACGCGCCGCGTCGACCGACGCTCGCCTGCCCCGCGCGGTTCGGACCATCCGATCCGGATCGGACCACCGCATAGGCGGGTCCGGAGCGAGACGAGTGGTCCGACCGGGGGCGCGGGGCCGGCTCCGCTCAGCCCAGCCGCGACTCCGCGAGCGTGAGGCCGGGCGCGGGCTGCTTCCGCAGCTGCCCGGTCAGCATGATCACCGCGATCGCGACGGCGAGCAGGATCCAGCCGGGCCAGCCGAGGACGCTCCCCCACAGCGTCGCCGGGTCGGCGAGCGAGTCGGCGTCGACGAGGAGCAGGAACTGCGACGTCGCGGTGTTGATCGCGCCGTGCGCGACGACGGCGGGCCACACCGACGCGGAGCGGAGCCGCATCCAGCCGATGACGAAGCCGGTGAGCACGCAGAACGCGACCATGCTGAGGAGCCCGACGACGTCGGTGCGCTGGTAGTTGTAGCCGAGCAGGATGAGCGGCGCGTGCCACAGGCCCCAGATCGCACCCGAGAGCACGAGCGCCCACGCGGTGCCGATCGGGCGGAGCGACGGCAGCAGCCACCCGCGCCAGCCGATCTCCTCGCCGAACGCGGCGACGCTGTTGATCGCGGTGAGGAACGGCAGCGACACGAGCGAGATCAGGAGGAGCGTCGCGGGGTCGAGCGGAACGGCCGCACCGGATGCTCCGGCCGCGTCGTTCGCCGCGTCGAGCATCGCCTGCACGCCGCTGAGCCCGACGAGGTCGACGCGGAGCAGCCCGAGCGCGTGCCCGAGCAGGATCGCGAGGAACGGGAGCAGCGTGAACCCGACGAATGCGAGGGCGATGAACAGCCACGTCCGCCCGGCCGGTCGGATCGGCGACAGGCCGAGGAACCGCGGGGTGTTCGCCGGTCGCCGCACCCAGAGCACGACGACGAGCGTCGCGAGCGCGGGCGTGAACATCATCACGGGCGCGATCAGCCCGAAGAGCGGATGCCCCAGCCCTTCGCCCGAGGTCCAGAGCGGCAGCGCGACCAGCCAGGCCCCGGCGAACGCGATCGCCACGAACACCACGACGGCCGCCCACGGCACGGTCACCGGGAAGATCGGCCCGCCGGCCGCGTTCTTCGCTCGCTGCCGGTCGGCGGGGCTGACGCCCGGCGCGACGGCGGGGGCCGCGTTGAGGTGGGCCGACGCGGAGACGGCGGCGGGCAGGGCGGGCGGCGCGACGGACGGCAGGGCGGATGGTTCGGGGGACGTCATGCCTCCATGTCATCGCATCCCGAGGGGTCGGGGCATCCCCCGCGCGACGGATGCTCGCCGGAATACTCCCCCGCGGGTCGTCGTTCCCATGCATGTGCATGAGTTCGCGGCCCCGATCGACGCCATCCCGGTCGACGTCGTCGTCATCGGCGCCGGGCAGGCGGGCCTCTCGGCCGCGTACCACCTGCGCCGGCGCGGGTTCGCGCCGCTCGGCCGGGCGACCGCGGCGCCCGCGGTCGGCGTCACGCCCGCGGTCGGCGTCGAGCCCGAGCCATCCGCCGGCGCCTTCGTCGTGCTCGACAGCGAGGCCGCGCCCGGAGGCGCCTGGCAGCACCGCTGGGCGTCGCTGCGGATGGGCACGGTCAACGGCATCCACGAGCTGCCCGGGTACGCGGTGCCGCCGGCCGACCCGGCCGCGGCCAGCCGCGACGTGCTGCCGCCCTACTTCGCCGAGTACGAGCGGCGGTTCGACCTCGACGTGCAGCGGCCGGTGCGCGTGCGCGCGGTCCGGCGGGCCGACGACGACCCGCGGGGCCGCCTCCTCGTCGAGGCGGAGACGCCGACCGGCGCCCGCACCTGGGCCGCGCGCTACGTCGTCAACGCGACCGGCACCTGGACCCGGCCGTTCCGGCCCTGGTACCCGGGCGCCGACCGCTTCCGCGGCCGCCAGCTGCACGTCGCCGACTACGTCTCGGCCGACGAGTTCGCCGGGCAGCGGGTCGTGATCGTCGGCGCCGGGGTGTCGGCGGTGCAACTGCTCGACGAGCTCTCGCACGTGGCCGACACCTTCTGGGTGACCCGGCGCGAGCCGGAGTGGGTCGAGGAGGACTTCGACCTTCCGGCCCGCTCCGCCGCGATCGCCGGCGTCGAGGCGCGCGTGCGACAGGGCCTGCCGCCCGGCAGCGTCATCGCGGTGACGGGCATGCACTGGACGCCGTGGGCGCGCGCGGCCGAGGCGCGGGGCGTGCTCGTGCGGCACCCGATGTTCGCCGCGATCGAGGAGCACGGCGTGCGGATGCCCGACGGCTCCGTCGAGCCGGCCGACGCGATCCTGTGGGCGACCGGGTTCCGTCCTGCGGTCGCGCACCTCGCGCCGCTCGGGCTGCGGACGCCCGAGGGCGGGTTCCGGGTCGCCGACACCCGGTCGGTCGACGACCCGCGCCTCTTCCTCATCGGCTACGGGCCGTCGCAGTCGACGGTCGGGGCGAACCGGGCCGGGCGCGACGCGGTGCGCCAGATCGTGGCGTCCGAGCGGGCGCGCGCCGAGGCATCCGCCGCCTGATCGCTCCGGACTCCAGCAGCGCGCCTAGAACACCGTCAACCCGCGCGCCCGGAACTGCCCGCGCACCCGCTCGACGAGCTCCGGCTCGGGCGAGCGGGTGTCGACGAGGTGGTACGGGCGGTCGAGCCGGTCCCACTTCGAACGGCCGAGCTGGTGGAACGGCAGCACCTCGACGCGCTCGACGTTCGTCCACGGGGCGACGAGGTCGGCGACCGCCTCGACGTTGTCCCACCCGTCGGTGAGGCCGGGCACGAGCACGAACCGCACCCACGCGGGCGTGCCGCGCGCGTGGAGCCGCTCGCCGAAGTCGATCGTGGGCTGGAGCTCGCGGGCCGTGGTCTCCCGGTACACGTCGGGCAGGCCGCTCTTCACGTCGAGGAGCACGAGGCTCGTGGCATCCAGCAGCGCGTCGCTCGCGCGCGCCCCGAGGAAGCCGGAGGTGTCGAGGGCGGTGTGGATGCCCCGCTCCCGGCAGATCGCGAACAGGCGCTCGATGAAGTGGGGCTGGAGCAGCGGCTCGCCGCCCGAGACCGTGAGGCCGCCGCCGGTCGCGCGGAACACCGACTCGTAGCGCTCGACGCGCGCGACGATGTCGTCGAGGCGCACCGGGATGCCGTCGCGCTCGAACCAGGTGTCGGGGTTCTGGCAGTACTGGCACCGCAGCGGGCATCCCGAGAGGAACAGCGTCATGCGGGTGCCCGGCCCGTCGGCACTCGTGGAGAGGTCCCACGAGTGCACCAGGGCGAGCTCACCGGCACGGCGGGCACGGAACTCCTCGCTCCGCTCGGCGTCGACGACCGTCGGCATGCCGAGCGACGTCGACGGCAGCGCGACGGCGCTCACGACCGGTGGAAGGTGCGGCTCAGCACGTCGAGCTGCTGCTCGCGCGTGAGGCGGACGAAGTTGACCGCGTACCCCGACACCCGGATCGTGAGCTGCGGGTACTGCTCGGGGTGCTCCATGGCGTCGAGGAGCGTCTCGCGCCGGAGCACGTTGACGTTCATGTGGTACCCCTGCTGCCCGAAGTACGCGTCGAGGATGCCGCCCAGGTTGCGCACCTGCTCGTCGGCGGTGCGGCCGAGGCCGCTCGGCACGATCGTGCTGGTCAGCGAGATGCCGTCCTGCGCCTCCCGGTAGGGCAGCTTCGCGACCGACAGCGCGGAGGCGAGCATGCCGTGGCTGTCACGCCCGTTCATGGGGTTCGCGCCCGGCGAGAACGGCTCGCCGGCACGGCGCCCGTCGGGGGTGTTGCCCGTCGCCTTGCCGTACACGACGTTCGAGGTGATGGTCAGCACCGACTGGGTGGGCACTGCGTCGCGGTACGTCGGGTGCGTGCGGATCTTCGCCATGAACGACTCGACCAGCTCGACCGCGATCGCGTCGGCGCGGTCGTCGTCGTTGCCGTAGGTGGGGAACTCCCCCTCGGTCGCGTAGTCGACGACCACGCCGCGCTCGTCGAACACGGGCGTGACGGTCGCGTACCGGATGGCCGACAGCGAGTCGGTCGCGACCGCGAGGCCGGCGATGCCGCACGCCATGGTGCGCAGCACGTCCTTGTCGTGGAGCGCCATCTCGATGCGCTCGTACGCGTACTTGTCGTGCATGTAGTGGATGACGTTGAGCGCCTCGACGTAGGTCGCGGCCAGCCAGTCCATGGTGCGGTCGAAGCGGGCGCGGACGTCGTCGTAGTCGAGCGGCACGCCCTCGGCGACGGGCGGGAACGCCGGGGAGACCTGCTTGCCGCTGACCTCGTCGCGGCCGCCGTTGATCGCGTAGAGCAGCGTCTTCGCGAGGTTCACGCGGGCGCCGAAGAACTGCATCTGCTTGCCGACGGCCATGGGCGACACGCAGCAGGCGATCGCGGCGTCGTCGCCCCAGGCGGAGCGGATGTGGTCGTCGGACTCGTACTGCACGGCGGAGGTCTCGATGGAGATGCGCGAGCAGTAGTCCTTGAAGCCCTGCGGCAGGCGGTCGCTCCAGAACACGGTCATGTTCGGCTCGGGCGCCGGCCCCAGGTTCACGAGGGTCTGCAGCATGCGGAAGGAGTTCTTCGTGACGAGCGGCCGTCCGTCGTCGCCCATGCCGCCGATGGACTCGGTCACCCAGGTGGGGTCGCCGGAGAAGAGGGCGTCGTACTCGGGCGTGCGGAGGAACCGGACGATGCGCAGCTTGATGACGAAGTCGTCGATGAGCTCCTGCGCCCGCTCCTCGGTGATGGCGCCCTCGCGGAGGTCGCGCTCGAGGTAGACGTCGAGGAAGGTCGAGGTGCGGCCGAGCGACATGGCCGCGCCGTTCTGCTCCTTCACGGCGGCGAGGTAGCCGAAGTAGAGCCACTGCACCGCCTCCTGGGCGGTCTCGGCGGGGCGGCCGATGTCGTAGCCGTAGCCGGCCGCCATCTCCTTGAGCTCGGCGAGGGCGCGCAGCTGCTCGGCGTGCTCCTCGCGCTCGCGCACGATGGTCTCGGTGAACGGCGTGGAATCGAGGGTGAGCTTGTCGAGCCGCTTCGCCGCGACGAGGGCGTCGACGCCGTAGAGCGCGACGCGCCGGTAGTCGCCGATGATGCGGCCGCGGCCGTACGCGTCGGGCAGGCCGGTGATGATGTGCGAGCTGCGGGCGGCGCGCACCGCCGGGGTGTACGCGTCGAAGACGCCCTGGTTGTGGGTCTTCCGCCACGAGGTGAAGACGGTGCGGAGCGTCGGGTCGACCTCGTACCCGTAGGTGTCGAGGGCGCCCTCCACCATGCGCCAGCCGCCGTTCGGCATGATCGCGCGCTTCAGCGGGGCATCCGTCTGCAGCCCGACGATGAGCTCGCGCTCGCGGTCGATGTAGCCCGGCGCGTGCGCGGTGATGCCCGCGGGCGTGAGCGGGTCGACGTCGTAGACGCCCTTCTCGCGTTCCTCGGGGAAGAGGTCGCCGAGCGTCGCCCAGATGGCGGTCGTGCGCTCGGTCGGCCCCGCGAGGAACGCGTCGTCGCCCTCGTAGGGCGTGTAGTTGCGCTGGATGAAGTCGCGGACGTCGATCCCGTCCTGCCAGGGCCCGCTGGTGAAGCCGCGCCAGGCGGCGCCTCCGCCCGCGCCGGTGTCGGCGTCGTGGCGTGCTGCGGGGTCGGTGACGGTCATCTCGCGCTCCTCTTCTGCTCGGTGCCGACGTCCGCTGGGGGTCGGGCGGACATCGAGGACCGGGTCGGGGGATCTCGTGGATCCCTCGGCTCTGCCGCTTGCGCCTCAGGGTACGCCCGTGCCGTGCGATGCCGCGAGGATTGTGTGGTCAGACCACAATGCACGGCGGGTGAACGCGCGGATCTCTGTGGTCAGACCACAAGCGGGCGGATGCCTCGGGCAGGTCGTGCGCCGACGGCTCAGACCGCCGGCGCGAACGGGAAGATGGCCGGCCACCCCGTGTGCGCGTACACGATCACGCAGAACACCACGGCGTCGAACAGCAGGTGCACCACCAGCACGTAGGTGAGCGACTTCGTGAAGTTGAACGTCCACCCCTGGATGAGCGCGAACGGGATCGTCAGCAGCGGCCCCCACGACTGGTAGCCCAGCTCCCACAGGAACGAGACGAACACCACCGCCTGCAGCAGGTTCGCCTGCCAGACCGGGAAGTGCCGGCGCAGCAGCGCGAATACGGTGCAGATGAAGAAGAGCTCGTCCCACGTGCCGACCGCGTTCACGCCGACGAACAACCGCGCGATCTCGTCGGGCTCGGTCACGGTCGGCCAGTTCTGGTACACGCCCGACGAGATGAAGTAGAACGGCAGGATCAGCCAGCCGGCGACCGTGACGACCACGAGGTAGGTCCACTGCGTCCGGTTCCAGCGCTGCCCGGTGCGCCATGGGAAGCGGATGACCCGGTCGCGGTACAGGAACCGCGACACGAGGTACGGCACCAGCACCGCCGACCCCAGCACGACCGTGAACCGCACCATCGCCGGGTACGAGATGTCGGCGGCGAGCGACATGGTCGAGATGATCACCTGCCCGACGGCGATGAGCGCGAGGTCGGCGAACAGCCGGCTCGTGCGCCCCGACCGGTCGACCAGCCAGGCCGCGACGAGCCCGGCCGCGAGCATCGCGTAGCCGACGAGCGGCAGCAGGAAGCCGAACAGCGCGATCGCCGCACCGCACACGAGCACGGCGGGCACCAGCCCGAGGGCATGCGTGCGGACGGGAGGCGGGGGCGCGAGCGTCACGGCGGCGGGCACGCGTCCAGCATCGCACGCGCCGCCGCGCGGCTGCCGGAGCTCGTCGGCCGGGCCAGTGGTCGGCGCCTAGTGGTCGGCGCCGACGAGGTCGCGCTCGGAGGCCTCGACCCACCGCGCGAGGAAGCGCGCGCCCGCCTCGTCGTGGATGACGTCGTCCGCGGTGAGCACCGGGTAGGCGGTCGGCAGGATGCCGTCGGCGGGCCGCACGTCGACGTGGCGCACCTCCTCGCCGCGCTCGTGCAGCCAGTCGGCCATGCGGTAGTCGCCGCGCGAGTCGCCCATCGTGCGCCAGTGCCGGGGCCGGATGCCGCGCACGGCGAGGAGGGCCACCGCCCGCTCGGCGCCGAGGTCCTTGCCGAGCCGCACCGACTCGACGTCGGTCGAGATGATGGTCGGGTCGATCCGCCACTGCACGTCGCCGGACGCGTCGGGCCGGATGGCTCCCTCGCGGACCACGCCGAACCCGCGGGCCGCGAGCGCGGCCTGCGCAGCGGCGTCGAACACGGGCTGCGCCGCGAGGTAGCGGTCGGATGCCACGTCGACGTGCTGCTCGACGGACACCATCGCGCGCTTCGTCTCATCGAAGAACATGAGGTCGGCGAACCGGTCGGCGACGACGTCGCGCATCTCGGCGGCGAAGTCGGCCGGCATCGCGAGCGCGGGGTCGACGTGGATCTCGCCGAGCCCGTCGACGTCGATCGACGCCCACACGGCCCCCTTCTCGCAGACCGCCCAGACGGGCGCGCCCGGGGCGAGCCCGGCGGCGAGCATCGGCGGCACCACCTGCTCGGCGATGAACGCGTCGGAGCGGCCGGTGTTGAACACGACCGGGTTGCCGGCGTTCGCGAGCGCGACGAGGTCGCGGGCGATCGACGCGATCGCGATGGTGCGGGTCACCGGGCTGGCGATCGGGCCGTCGACGTCGAGGAGGAGGCCGAAGAGGGGGCTGCGCGACATCCGTCCAGCCTATTCGCGACACGGACCGGGTCCGGCACCCGCCTGTCGGGGGCAGGTGCCAGCATCGAGGCATGCAGCCGATGACCCACGCCATCGTCCCCCCGTACCTCCTCGCCCGCATCGCCGAGGCGGCCGTCTACCGGTACCCGGTCGCCGCCGCGGCGGCCCGGCGCTCGTTGCTGCGCGACGCGCCGGTGCGCGAGCAGCGCCTGCTCGGCGACCGGCCGCCGGCCGCCCTGCCCGACGCGGCCTCCTCCCCCGACCGGCGCATCTCCGACGCCGGCGGCCGCGAGACCCTGCCGGGCCGCCTGGTGCGCCGGGAGGGCCAGCACGCGACGGGCGACGAGGCGGTCGACGAGGCCTACGACGGGCTGGGCGACACCCACCGCATGTTCGACCGCGTGTTCGAGCGCGACTCGATCGACGGCGAGGGCATGGCCCTCGAGGCGACCGTGCACTACGGCGACCACTACGACAACGCGTTCTGGGACGGCGAGCGGATGGTCTTCGGCGACGGCGACGGCGAGGTGTTCACCGGCTTCACGAACTCGCTCAGCGTCATCGGGCACGAACTCGCCCACGGCGTCACCGAGCGCACCGCGAACCTGCGCTACCAGGGCCAGTCGGGCGCGCTCAACGAGCACGTCTCCGACGCGTTCGGCGCGCTCGTCGAGCAGTACGCGCTCGGCCAGGACGCCGAGGCCGCGACGTGGCTCATCGGCGAGGGAATCTTCACGTCCGAGGTCGAGGGGCGGGCGCTGCGCGACATGCTGCACCCGGGCACCGCGTACGACGACGACGTGCTCGGCAAGGACCCGCAGCCCGCGCACATGGACGACTTCATCGTCACCCGCGAGGACAACGGCGGGGTGCACCTGAACTCCGGCATCCCGAACCGCGCGTTCGCGCTCGCGGCGACCGAGCTCGGCGGGTTCGCGTGGGAGCACGTGGGGCGCATCTGGTACGACGTGCTCACGTCGGGGCGACTCGCCCAGGACACCGGGTTCGCCCGGTTCGCCGGCGAGACGGTGCGCGCCGCCGGGCTCCGCTTCGGCGAGGGCTCGGCCGAGCAGGAGGCCGTGCGCCGCGGCTGGGAGACGGTGGGCGTCGAGCCCGAGGAGGTGCCGGAGTAGCATCTCCGGCATGGAGGTCATCGTCTCCCGCTCCGGGGGGCTCGCCGGCATCCGGCTCGTCTGGGAGGTCGCCGTCGACGACCAGCCCGACCGCGACGACTGGGTGCTCCTCATCGAGGAGCTCCCCTGGTCGGCCGTGCCGCCGGCGCCGCCCGAACCCGACCGGTTCGTCTACCGCATCGAGTGCGCGCCGCACCGGGCGACGCTCGCCGAGCGCCAGGTCACCGGGCCGTGGCGGACGCTCGTCGATCGGGTCCGGGAGACGACGGAACCGCGACGGCAAGGACCGTCACGACCCCGATCGTGATCAGCGCCTGCGCGCCGAGGTAGGTCGACATGACGACGAGGTCGTGCAGCGCGAACTCGTAGCCCGGCAGGAACCGCCCGAGCGCGAGCACCGAGTCGGAGACGACGAAGAGCGCACCGCCGACGGCCACGAGTCGTCCGCGCGCCGCGGCGAGCGCCGCCATGGCGCCGAGGACGGCGCCGTACGCGGCCACGGGCACGAGCAGCGCCCCGAGGTGCGGGGCGAGGAGCGCGAGGAAGCTCGCGTACCAGGCGACGTAGACCAGCGTCCACAGTGGCGGCCGGCGTCGGGACGGTTGGCCGCCGTCGCCGGACGCGGCGGCGCCCAGCCGGAGGAACAGCACCACGTACGCCACGTGCGCGGCCAGGAAGGCGAGCAGGCCCGGGACGAACCATCCGTCGAAGGTCAGGAGCACGTCCCCGAGCCACGAGGCCGCGAGGGCGGCGACCAGCAGCACGACCGGCGCGTCCCGCCGCGGGCGGAGCGCGACGATCGCGGCGGCCGCGAGGAGCGGCACGAGCAGCGCCTTGGTCAGGGTGATCGCCCAGTCGGGGCCGGCGTACAACAGCACCAGGTGGATGAGGGAGAGTGCGGCGTACGTCCACAGCAGTCGTCGGGCTCCAGGGGTCACGTCGTCGTGTCCTTCGGGGTCGGGAGGGGGTGTCGAACATCCTACGAGGCGCGCGATGCCGACGCCGTCGGCGGCCCTCCGTCACGAAACGACACGTTCGACCCCGAGAGGTGAGGGTGCGTTACTTTTCGAGGCGATCCGAGGTGAGAGCGCTCTCTCACTTTTCCATCCCCCACAGAAAGCGTGCGGATATGACCGACTTCCCCGACCTCTACGACTGGCTCCAGACGCAGACCGACACGTTCGAGACCAAGAGGAAGCTCTTCGGCAAGAGCGTCATCCACAAGCCCTCCGGCGAGAAGGTCATCGAGGGGTTCCGGTACTTCCGCTCGAGCATCGACGAGGTCGTCGCCGCCTTCGAGAGCGGCGACCTCGCCGCCGCGCAGCAGCTCGAGTACGCGTTCGACGAGGACGGCGACGTCGACACGAGCTCGGTGGCGCTGCTGCTCGCCTACACGAAGAGCGGTGCGTTCCTCGCCGCGCAGCCCCAGGAGTACCAGGACTACGCACCGGTGCTGGTGCGCGCGCCGCGCTTCTTCCCGGGCTCGACGGCCCTGACCGAGGAGCTCGACCAGACGAGCTGACGCCCGATCCGAACGCGCGGTGCCGTCCCACGGGGACGGCACCGCGTCGTTCGCCGCGGTCACGCCCGGCGGTTGAACCGGACGATCACCGCCTTCGACACGGGCGTGTTGCTGCCGAGTGCCGTCGAGCCGAGCGGCACGAGCACGTTCGCCTCCGGGTAGTACGCCGCCGCAGAGCCGCGCGCGGTCGGGTACGCGACGAGGCGCTGGTCGGGCAGGACCCGGTCGGGCTCGCCCGGCCACTCGCTGATCACGTCGACCCGGTCGCCATCGGCGAGGCCGAGGTCGTCGAGGTCGTCGGGGTTCACGAAGACCACGTCGCGCCCCTTGCGGATGCCCCGGTAGCGATCGTCCAAGCTGTAGATCGTCGTGTTGAACTGGTCGTGCGAGCGCAGCGTCTGCAGGATGAGCCGGCCCGGCGGCACCTCGATCGGCTCCAGCGCGGTCGCGGTGAACTCCGCCCGGCCGCTCGCCGTCGCGAACGTGCGCGAATCGCGCGGGCCGTTCGGCAGCACGAACCCGCCCTTCCGGCGCACGTCGTCGTTGAACGACTGGAACCCCGGCACCACGCGCGAGATGTGGTCGCGGATGAGGTCGTAATCGCGGGTCATCCCCTCCCAGTCCACGTCGACCCGGTCGCCGAGCACGGCGCGGGCGAGGCCGGCGACGATCGCCACCTCGCTACGCACGTCGTCGCCGATCGGCGGCACCGCGCCGTGCGAGGCGTGCACCGCGCAGACGCTGTCCTCGACGGAGACGAACTGCGGGCCGGACTCCTGCAGGTCGACCTCGGTGCGCCCGAGCGCCGGGAGGATGATCGCCTCCTCGCCGGTGATCACGTGCGACCGGTTGAGCTTGGTCGACACCTGCACCGTGAGCCGGGCACCGCGCATCGCGGACTCGGCGGCGGCCGTGTCGGAGATCGCGCCGACGAAGTTGCCGCCCATCGCGACGAACACCTTCACCCGCCCGGCCTGCAGGCCCCGCAGCGTCTCGACGGAGTCGAGCCCGTGCCGCCGCGGCGGCTCGAACGAGAACTCGCGCCCGAGCGCGGCGAGGAACGACTCGGGCATCTTCTCCCAGACGCCCATCGTGCGGTCGCCCTGCACGTTCGAGTGCCCGCGGATCGGCGAGGCACCGGCGCCCGGCTTCCCGATGTTGCCGCGGAGGAGCAGCAGGTTCACGATCTCCTTGATCGTGTCGACGGCCTTGCGCTGCTGCGTGAGCCCCATCGCCCAGGTGACGATCACGCGGTCGGCCGCGACGTACCGGGCGGCGAGGTCGTCGAGCTCCTCGGTTGTCAGTCCCGTCGCCCGCAGCACCTCGCCCTCGTCGAGGTCGGCGAGCCCGCCGGCGAACGCCTCGAAGCCGTGGGTGTGCGCGGCGATGAAGTCGTGGTCGAGCACCGTGCCCGGGGCATCCGCCTCGGCCGCGAGCACCCGCTTCGAGACCGCCTGGAGCAGCGCCTGGTCGCCGCCGGAGCGGATCTGCAGCAGCCGGTCGGCGAGGGGCGTGCCGCGGCCGACGAGGCCGCGCACCTTCTGCGGGTTCCGGTAGCGGACCAGCCCGGCCTCGGGCAGCGGGTTCACGGCGACGATCTGCCCGCCGTTGCGCTTGGTCTCCTCCAGCGCGGTGAGCATGCGCGGATGGTTCGTGCCGGGGTTCTGCCCCATGACGATGACGAGGTCGGCCGTGCCGAAGTCGTCGTAGGCGATGGTCGACTTGCCGATGCCGATGGTCTCGAGGAGGGCGGTGCCGGTCGACTCGTGGCACATGTTCGAGCAGTCGGGCAGGTTGTTCGTGCCGAAGGCGCGGACGAACAGCTGGTAGAGGAACGCGGTCTCGTTCGCCGTGCGACCGCTCGTGTAGAACGCGGCCTCGTCGGGCGAGTCGAGCGCGTTCAGGCGGTCGGCGATGATCGCGAACGCCTCGTCCCACCCGATCGGCTCGTAGTGGTCGCTGCCGGCCGCCTTGTGCACGGGCTCGGTGAGCCGGCCCTGCTGGCCGAGCCAGTACTCGGTCGCGTCGGCGAGCGAGCTCAGCGAGCGTTCCGCCCAGAACGAGCGCGGCACCGTGATCGGCGTCGCCTCCCAGGTGATCGCCTTCGCGCCGTTCTCGCAGAACTCGACGACGCTGCGATGGCCCGGGTCGGGCCAGGCGCAGCTCATGCAGTCGAAGCCGTCCTTCTGGTTCACGTTCAGCAGCAGGCGGGCGGCGCGTGCCGGTCCGAGCTGCCGGACGGATGCCTCGAGCGAACGCACCACGGCCTCGGCGCCGGCCGCCTCGCGCTTCGGGTGGCCGACCGCGAGGTCGGGGTATTCGGCGTGCTCGGGGAGCGCGGCGTCGGGCGACCGGCGGCTCATGCGCGTGCCCCGCTTGCCGCGACCGGCTCGGTCGCCGCGACCGGCTCCGCCGACCGCTCGACGATGCGCGCATCGCCGGCGTAGACGACGAACGACGAGCCGCGCACGAACCCGGCGAGGGTCATGCCGACCTCGTTCGCGAGGTCGACCGCGAGCGACGACGGCGCGGAGACGGCGGCCATCGCCGGGATGCCGGCCATCGACGCCTTCTGCGCGAGCTCGAAGCCGGCACGGCCCGAGACCACGAGCACGGTGCCGCGGAGCGGCAGGCGCCCCTCCCGGAGGGCCCACCCCACGACCTTGTCGACGGCGTTGTGCCGGCCGACGTCCTCCCGGACGACGAGCACCTCGTCGCGGGCGACGTCGACGAGGGCGGCCGCGTGGAGTCCGCCGGTGCGGGCGAAGAGTGCCTGCGCCTCGCGCATGCGGTCGGGCAGCGCGGTGAGCCAGGCCGGGTCGAGCGTGACGGGATCGCGCGAGACGTCGAACGCGGAGCGCTGCCGCACGGCGTCGATCGAGTCCTTGCCGCACAGCCCGCAGGCGCTCGTCATCGTGAGCGCGTGCGTCGCGGAGGCCGCGGGCGGCGGCACGTGCGCGGCCAGCGCGACGTCGAGGACGTTGTCGGCGTTCGAGGCATCCGCACCTCGCCCGCCGGCCGGGTCGCCTGCGCAATGGCGTGCGCCCAGCACGTCGTCGCGGCCGCGGACCACGCCCTCGCTCACGAGCAGTCCGAGGGCGAGATCGACGTCGTGTCCGGGCGTGCGCATCGTCACCGCGAGCGGCCGGCCGCCCACGCGGACCTCCAGCGGCTCCTCGGCGGTGAGATCGTCCTCGCGGCGCGAGGTGCGCTCGCCGAGCGTGTACCGGGTGACGCGACGTCGCGCCGTGATGCGGGTCATGCGGGCCATCCTCCCATTCCGGGCGCTCGGCGCCGGAGACGCGAACGGGCCGCCGGAAGCCCGGCGGCCCGTTCGCGCGATGATGCGTCGGGTGAGGACTCGCTCAGCTGACGCCGAGCAGGTCGATCACGAAGATGAGCGTCTGCCCGCTGAGGCGGTGGCCGCCGCCGGCGGGGCCGTAGGCCTGGTGCGGCGGGACGATGAGCTTGCGGCGTCCGCCGACCTTCATGCCGGGGATGCCCTCCTGCCAGCCGGCGATGAGCGCCTGCAGCGGGAAGTTGATGGACTGGCCGCGGCCCCACGAGGAGTCGAACTCCTCGCCGGAGTCGTACTCGACGCCGAGGTAGTGCACCTCGACGGTCGAGCCCGGCGTGGCCTCGGGGCCGTCGCCGACGACGATGTCCTCGATGATGAGCACGTCGGGCGCCGGGCCCTCGGGCGCGTCGACCTCGGGCTTGCTGTTCAGATCGGTCATGGTTCCATCCAAACGGATGCCTCGCCGAGAGGCAATCGTGAGCGGACATCGACGATTCGAGGCGGCGACCGGGCCGGCCTGCGGAATGCGCGGATCGGACGTCGGAGTGCGTCGGCGGAACTGACAGATGTCCACCAAGAGGTTGCGCCGCCCGCGGTCATTCGCGATGCTGGAGGCCTAAAGGATTCGCCGCCCCGGAACGCTGTAGGCATTGCCACACGTCGAGGCGGCGAATTCTTTGCGTCGGGGCTCTGCCCTCGAGCCGTGCCGTTCCGACGCCGCATCAGGACTCCATCAGCCGCGACCGGATGAGGAACCGAACCCCTTCGGGTGCCTCGACCGAGAAGCCGCTCCCCCGGCCCGGCACCACGTCGACGATGAGATAGGTGTGCCGCCAGTAGGCGAACTGCTCCGCCGATATCCAGAACGGGACCACGCGGGGCGAGGCATCCGCACCGGGCCCGAGGTCGAGCTCGCCGAGCAGTACGTCGGCGTCGCTCGTGAGGAACTCGCCCGCCGGGTAGCACATGGGCGAGCTGCCGTCGCAGCAGCCGCCCGACTGGTGGAACATGAGCGGGCCGTGCACGCTCCAGAGGCGATCGAGGAGGTCGGTCGCCGCGGGTGCGAGTTCCACCCGCGGCGACACCTCCCCTCCGATCGTCACGGACGCGATGACCCTGCGGGACAGGCGATCCAGGGACATCCGCCCGCGCCGATCAGAAGAACCCGAGCGGGGTCTCGCCGTAGCTGACCAGCAGGTTCTTCGTCTGCTGGTAGTGGTCGAGCGCCTGCTTGTTATTCTCGCGGCCGATGCCGCTCGACTTGTAGCCGCCGAACGCCGCCCCCGCCGGGTACGCGTGGTAGTTGTTCACCCACACGCGGCCCGCCTCGATGTCGCGGCCGGCGCGGTATGCCTCGTTGCCGTTGCGGCTCCAGACGCCGGCGCCGAGCCCGTAGAGGGTGTCGTTGGCGATGCGGATGGCGTCGTCGTAGTCCTCGAAGCTCGTCACCGCGACGACCGGGCCGAAGATCTCCTCCTGGAACAGCCGCATGCGGTTCTGCCCCTCGAAGATCGTCGGCGCGACGTAGTAGCCCTCGCTCAGGTCGCCCCCGAGGTCGACCCGCTCGCCGCCGAGCAGCAGCTTCGCGCCCTCCTGCTTGCCGATGTCGATGTAGCTCAGGATCTTCTCGAGCTGGTCGTTCGACGCCTGCGCGCCGACCTGCGTCTCGGTGTCGAGCGGGTTGCCCTGCTTCGCGAGCTTCGTGCGCTCGATGGCGTCGTCGAGGAACGTGTCGTAGATCGACTTCTGGATGAGCGAGCGGCTCGGGCAGGTGCAGACCTCGCCCTGGTTGAAGGCGAACAGGCTGAAGCCCTCGAGCGCCTTGTCGTAGAACGAGTCGCGCCGGTCGGCGACCGACTCGAACACGATGTTCGGGCTCTTGCCGCCGAGCTCGACGGTCGACGGGATGATGTTGTTCGACGCGTACTGGAGGATGAGCCGGCCGGTCGTCGTCTCCCCGGTGAACGCGATCTTGCGGATGCGGTTCGACGACGCGAGCGGCTTGCCGGCCTCGACGCCGAAGCCGTTGACGACGTTGACGACGCCCGCGGGCAGCAGGTCGGCGATGAGCTCGAGGAACACGAGGATCGACGTCGGCGTCTGCTCGGCCGGCTTCAGCACGACCGCGTTGCCCGCGGCGAGCGCCGGCGCGAGCTTCCACACCGCCATGAGCAGCGGGAAGTTCCACGGGATGATCTGCCCGACCACGCCGAGCGGCTCGTGGAAGTGGTACGCCACCGTGTCGCCGTCGAGCTGCGTGAAGCTGCCCTCCTGCGCCCGGATCAGGGCCGCGAAGTAGCGGAAGTGGTCGGCCGCGAGCGGCAGGTCGGCGTTCAGCGGCTCGCGGATCGACTTGCCGTTGTCCCACGTCTCGGCGACGGCGAGGAGCTCGAGGTTCTGCTCGATGCGGTCGGCGATGGCGTTGAGGATGCGGGCGCGCTCGGTCGCGCTGGTACGGCCCCAGGCGGGCGCCGCCCGGTGGGCCGCGTCGAGTGCGGCCTCGATGTCGGCGGCGGTGCCGCGCGCGACCTCGGTGAACGGCTTGCCGTTCACGGGCGAGATGTTCTCGAAGTAGGCGCCGCCGGCGGGCTTCACCCATTCGCCGCCGATGAAGTGCTCGTAGCGGGGCTTGAACTCGATGAGGGCGCCGGGGGTTCCCGGCGCGGCGTACACGGTCATTCGTGCGCCTCCTGTGACGTCGTTGTCGGATGCCCCGGGGTGGGGTGTCGGCGACGCTACGCAGGCGCAGGTTGCGCGCCGGTTGCCGGGGGTTGCAGTCGGGTTGCGACGGCTCGGTCGGGTTGCGACGGCTCAGTCGGGTTGCGACGGCTCGGTCGGGTTGCGACGGCTCAGTCGGGTTGCGACAGCTCAGCCGGGTTGCGACGGCTCAGTCGGATTCGAGCCGCTCGAGGTGGGCGACGACGACCGCCCGGCGCGGCGAGCGCGGCGGCAGGATCGCCAGGAGCTCGCGCCACGCCTCGACGTCGTCGACGCCCTCGCGTTCGGCGTACGCGAGGAGCAGGTCGGGCGAGGCATCCGATCGCATCGACTCGCGGAGCCGCCCCGCGAGCTCCTCGCGCAGGTCGACGATGCCCGGCGCGGTCGACGCCGGCAGCACCGGGCCCGGGTACCGGTCGAACGCCCGGCGCAGCGCGCCCTGCCCGAGCAGGCGGAACACCTCGGCCGCGTCGAGGTCGAGGGGCCGGCCGAGCCGGTACGGGCGCGACTCGAGCGGCGGCTCGCCGGCGGCCGCCAGCACCTTGCGCAGCCGTACGATCTCGGCGCGGAGCGTCACCGTCGGGGCACCGCCCTCGTAGACGAGGTCGGCGAGGCGCTCGGCGGGCAGGCCCCGCGGATGCCACGCCAGGAGCGCGAGGATCTCGGCGTGGCGGGGGCTCAACTCGGTCGCCCCGAGCATCGGCCGCCGGTCGCCGAGGACCGACAACCGGGTCGCGGCCGCCGCGGGTGCGGCGCGCAGCCGGGTGCGGCGGATGGAGTCGCGCACCGTGGACTCGAGCCGGGCCACCCGGAGCTGCGCCTCCACGGCGGCGACCGTCGCCGAGACGAGCGAGAGGGTGTGCGGGGCGACGGCGTGGTCGGTACCGGTGATGTCGATGACGCCGAGCAGGGCGCCGGTGTCGGGATCGTGCACGGGCGCCGCGGTGCAGCTCCACGGGTGCACGAGCCGGTTGTAGTGCTCGGCGCCCCGGATCTGCACGGCCCGGTCGAGTTGCAGCGCCGTGCCGGGCGCGCTCGTGCCGACCGTGCCCTCCGACCAGTCGGCGCCGGCGACGAAGAGCATGTCCTCGGCGCGCCGGCGCAGGCTCCGGTCGCCCTCGACCCACAGCAGCCGCCCTCGCTCGTCGCCCACGGCGACGATCAGGCCGGTGTCGTCGGCGTCCTCGGTGAGGAGACGGCGGATGACGGGCATGACCACGGCGAGCGCGTGCCCCGACCGGTACGTGTGGAACGCCTCGTCGCCGAGGTCGAGTCGCGGCAGCACGTGGTCGGGATCGAGCGACCCGCGGATGGCCCGCTCCCACGACTCCCGCACGACGGGCCGGAGCGTGAACGGCACCACGCCGGTCTCGATCGCATCCTGCTGCGCGCGCACGAGCCGGTCGCGGAGGTCGCGATCGTGGTCGGGCTGGGCGAGCCGGGGTGCTGGCAAGCCGCCTCCGTTCGCCGTCGAAGGTGGATGCGGTCGAGCCCAGCTTAGGCCGCGGCGCCGGTCAGCGCAGCAGCGCGCTCCGCCGGGCGGAGAGGCGCTGGAGCAGCGCGCCTTCGTCCTGCACGCGGCGCACGTCGCCGCGACCCGAGACGACCATCTGCCGGTTGAAGGCGAGGGTCGTGGCATCCGCGATCAGCCCGCGCACCTCGCCCACCCGCGACGGCCGCTGCACGCGCGCCCACGCGAGCGCCCGCCGGCGCCCGGCCGGGGTGCCGAGCACGTCGACCTCTCCCGGCGTGAGCCAGCCCGCGGCGGCGTACTCGCCGAGCCGGGTGCGGGTGAGCTTCGACTCCTCCCGCCGGAGGAACACGGTCAGCAGGATCGCGCCGGCGAACAGCGGCACCTGCACGAGGAAGTAGAGCGCGATCGCGCCGTCGCCGGCGAACGTGAGCGACCCGTTCCACAGCGCGTGCAGGAAGACGGCCCCGGCGAGCCCGCCGAGGAACCAGAGGATGATCGACGCGCCGGCGCCGCGGCGGGCGCCGATGCCGATCATGAGGCCGGTGCACGCCGTGAACAGCACGTGCGCGAACGGCGAGAACAGGCCGCGCACGACGAACACGCTGCCGAGCTCGACCGCCCCGCCCTCGGCGAGCGAGACGCCGAAGTAGAGGATGTTCTCGGTGAACGCGAACCCGGCCGCGACGGTGGCCGCGTAGACCAGGCCGTCGACCGGGCCGTCGAAGTGCGCACGCGAGAACGCGAACACGAGCAGCACGCCGAGGCCCTTCGCGAGTTCCTCGACGAGCGGCGCCTGCACCACGGCGGCGAGCGCCTCGTCGGGCGAGCCGCCGGGCACGGCGAACGCCGTCGCGACCTGCACCCCGAGGTCGACGAGCAGCGCGATCGCGACCGACACCGCGGCGCCCCAGAGGAAGGTCGCCCACAGCGCCCAGCGCGGCTCCGGCTCCCACCGGTCGACCCACCGGATGGCGAGCAGCACGATCGCGAGCGGCACGAGGGCGAGGAACGCGCCAGTGGCCACGGTCGACACGCCGAGCGCCATGACGAGGTACGCCAGCACGAGGAGGCCGACGACCACGCCGAGCACGATGCCGATGATCGCGAAGACGACGCCGCCGGACCGTGCGCGGGGCGGGGGCGCCGACCAGATCGGCTGCGCCGGTGCGGGGCTCGGCAGCACGGGGTACTGCGGCGCCGCCTGGTACGGGGATCCGGGGTGCGGATGCGTCGGGTACGGGTACGGCCGCGGGTCGGGGGTGGTCACGCCGGAATCCTACTGACGCCCGGGTCGAACATGACCTCGGGATTGAGGATGCCCGCCGGATCGAACAGGGCCTTGATGCCGCGCTGCAGTTCCAGCCCGTCGTCGCCGAGCTCGTCGCGCAGCCACCGCCGCTTCAGGATGCCGACGCCGTGCTCGCCCGTCAGCGTGCCGCCCAGGGCGACCGCCGCGCGGAACAGGTCGTCGGCGGCCGCCCAGACCCGTTCGGGCACCTCGTCGCCGTCGTAGACGAAGTTCGGGTGCAGGTTGCCGTCGCCGGCGTGCGCGAGCGTCGGGATCTCGACGCCGTGCCGCCGGCCGATCTCGTCGATCGCCCGGAACATGTCGGCCAGCCGCGACCGGGGCACCGAGACGTCCTCGATCAGCACCTCGCCGCTCGCGGCGAGCGCCGGATGCCACGCCCGCCGGATCGCGACGAGCCGCTCCCCCGTCACCGCATCGGCGGCGAGCGCGACCCGGCCGCCGGCTTCGCGCAGGACCTCGGCGATCGCCGCGGCGGTGGCCGGGGCATCCGTGTCGTCGGCCTGGGCGAGCACGAACGCCTCGCCGGGGGCGAGGTGCTCGATCGGCGTGCCCGCGACGGCGGCGTCGCCGAGGTGCGCCCGGATCCGCGCGAGCCCGCCCGCGTCGACGAGCTCGAGCATCGCGGGGCGGAGCCGGGCGGCGATGACGGCCGTGCACGCCGCGGCCGCGGCCTCGAGGTCGGCGAACGCGGCCGCGATCGTGACCGGCTCCCCCGCCGGCACGGGCCGGAGCCGCACGGTGGCCTCGACGATGACGCCGAGGGTTCCCTCCGACCCGGTGAGCAGCGCGGTGAGGTCGTACCCGGTGACGCCCTTCACCGTGCGGCGGCCGGTGCGCAGCAGCCGCCCGTCGGCGAGCACGACGGCGAGCCCGAGCACGGCCTCGCGGGTCACGCCGTACTTCGCGCAGAGGAGTCCCCCGGCGTTCGTGGCGATGTTGCCGCCGATCGACGAGATCGCCCGGCTCGCCGGGTCGGGGGCGTACCAGAGGCCGTGGGCACGGGCCGCCGCGTCGAGGTCGCCGTTCAGCACGCCGGCCTCGACGACGGCGAGCTCGTCGAGCGGGTCGAGCTCGAGGATCCGGTCCATCGCCGACAGGTCGAGCACGATCGCGCCGGCGCCGCCCATACCGCCGCCGGCGAGGCCGGTGCCGGCGCCGCGCGGCACGACCGGCGTGCCCGTCTCGGTCGCGAGGCGCAGCAGCCGCTGCACCTCGTCGACGGTGCGGGCGCGCACGACCGCGAGCGGTCGATCGGGCGCCCGCTGCCCCGAGCGGTCGGCGCGGACGCGGTCGAGCTCGGCCGGGGCGAAGCTCACGGATGCCCCGAGCTCGTCCTGGAGCCGGGTGCGGAGGTCGGTCATGGGGTCAGCCTACGGACCGCCGCCGACGCCGCGGTCATGTCCGATTCCCGCTGGTCGATGTCGGCGGGCCGTGCGAGGGTGGAGGCATGGCCCCCGACACCGCCCTCGCCGATCCGCTGTTCGCGGAGCGCTACGGCGCCATGCTCGCGCGCGACAGCCGCTTCGACGGCCAGTTCGTCACCGGCGTGCACACCACGGGCATCTACTGCCGCCCGAGCTGCCCGGCGGTCGCGCCGAAGCCGCGCAACGTGACCTTCTACCTCACCGCGGCCGCGGCGCACGAGGCGGGCCTGCGGGCGTGCAAGCGCTGCCTGCCCGACGCGGTACCCGGCTCCCCCGAATGGGACCTGCGCGACGACCTCGCGGCCCGGGCGATGCGGCTGATCGCCGACGGGGTCGTCGAGCGCGAGGGCGTGCCCGGGCTCGCGGCGCGCCTCGGGTACACGCCGCGTCACCTGACTCGGGTGCTGACCGCCGAGCTCGGCGCCGGCCCGCTGGCGCTGGCGCGCGCGCACCGGGCGCAGGTCGCCCGCACGCTGCTCGTCTCGACCGCGCTCCCGGTCGCCGACGTGGCGTTCGCGTCGGGCTTCGGCAGCGTGCGCCAGTTCAACGACACGATCCGCGAGGTGTACGAGCGCAGCCCGATCGAGGTGCGCGCGGCGGCGCGGGTGCGCGAGCGGAGCACGGAGCCGGGCGCCGGCGAACCCGCCGCGAGTTCCGGCGTCGTCCGACTCCGGCTGCCCGCTCGTCCGCCGTTCGACGCGGCCGGGGTGTTCGGGTGGCTGGCCGCCCGGGCGCTCGCCGGCGTCGAGATCGCCGACCCCGCGGGCCGCTACACCCGCACGCTGCGGCTGCCCGGCGGCCCGGCCCTCGTGACCCTGGCCGACGCGGGCGACGCGCCCGCGATCGACGTGTCGGCGCGACTGGCCACGCTCGCCGACCTCCCGCCGCTCGTCGCGCGCGTGCGACGGCTGTTCGACCTCGATGCCGACGCGGTCGCGATCGACGCGGCGCTCGCGGCCGACCCGGTGCTCGCGCCGTCGGTCGCGGCGGTGCCCGGCATCCGACTGCCCGGAGCGCTCGACCCGCACGAACTCGTGTTCCGGGCCCTCGTCGGCCAGCAGGTCTCGGTCGCGGCGGCACGGACCGCGTTGACCCGGCTGGCCGCCGAGCTCGGCGAGGTCGTCGACCGGGCGTGGTCCGCCGGCCCCGGCGGCGACGGCACGCCGGTGCGCCTGTTCCCGACCGCCGGCGCCATCGCCGAGCACGGCGAGCGGGTGCTGCGCGGCCCGGCCGCACGCATCCGCACGATCGTCGACGTGGCCAGGCGGCTCGACGCCGGCGCACTCGTCGTCGCGCCCGAGCGCGAGCGCCACGACCTGCAGGCCGACCTCCTGGCGATCCCGGGCATCGGGCCGTGGACGGCCGGCTACCTTGCGATGCGCGTGACCCGGGCCCCCGACGTGCTGCTCACGAGCGACCTCGCGCTCCGCAACGGCGCGGGCCGGCTCGGCCTGCCGGCGGCCCCCGCCGAGCTCGCGGCCCGCGGCGCCGCGTGGGCGCCGTGGCGGAGCTACGCCTCGATGCACCTCTGGCGGGCGGCGGCCTGACGACGCCACCCGCCGATATCGTGGGTGACCATGGCCCGCCCGCACGACACCGCCGTCCTGCTCGACACCCACGTCCACGTCTGGGACCCGACCCGCCTCGACTACCTCTGGCTCGCCGGCCTCCCGGCCCTCGATCACCCCTTCCTCCCCGCCGAGGTCGACCGCGCCGACGGGGCGACCGCGCGCATGGTCTTCGTGCAGGCCGACTGCCGGGCCGACCAGTCGCTCGATGAGGCGCACTGGGTCGCCGGGCTCGCCGCCGACTGGCCCGAGCTCGCCGGCATCGTCGCCGCGGCCGACCTGCGCTCGGCGTCGCTCGCCGAGCACCTCGACGCACTCGCCGACATCGGCGGGCCCGACGGCACCCGGCTCGTCCGGGGCATCCGCCACCTGCTGCAGGGCGAGCCCGTCGAGGCCTTCGCCGATCCCGCGCTGCGGCGCGGCCTCGAGCTCCTCGCCGAGCGCGGCATCCCGTTCGACGCGTGCGTCGTGCACCCGCAGCTCGACGCCCTCGCCGACCTGCTCGACGCCGTGCCCGAGCTCGACGTCGTGCTCGACCACGTCGGCAAGCCGCCCGTCGACGCGGGGCTCGACTCCGACGCCGGCCGCGCGTGGGCGGACGCGCTCGACCGGCTCGCCGACCGGCCGGGCACCCACGTGAAGCTGTCGGGGCTCGCGGCCGAGGCATCCGACCGCGCCTCGCTCGACGCGCACGCCGACGCCTTCCTCGCCCGCGCGCTCGACGCGTTCGGCGCCGACCGCGCGATGCTCGGCAGCGACTGGCCGGTGAGCGCGCGGCTCGGCGCCGGCGGCTCGTTCGCCGACTGGGCGGCGCGGGTGCGCCGGGTCGCGGAGGACGGCGGCCACGAGTGGGCGGCCATCGCCGGCGGCACGGGCGCCAGGGTCTACGGGCTCGCCTGACCGGTCGACCACGGTCCCATCAGCTCCGGTTCCCCCGGTTCCGGCCATCCCGCCGGCCCCGCCCGCCCGAACGTCCCAAGACATCGGATGTCTCGCGCTACGATGCACGCATGGCCGTCACCGATCAGGCGATCCTCAGCATCAAGGCGATGATCCTCGCGGGCGAACTCGCGCCCGGCGACCGGCTGCCGCCGGAGAAGGAGCTCAGCGAGCGGCTGGGCCTCTCGCGCTCCTCGCTCCGCGAGGCGGTCAAGGCGCTCGAGGTGATCCGCGTGCTCGACGTGCGACGCGGCGACGGCACCTACGTCACGAGCCTCGAGCCGCGGCTCCTCCTGGAGGCGATGTCGTTCGTCGTCGACCTGCACGACGACCAGTCGATCCTCGAGATCTTCGACGTCCGGCGCATCCTCGAGCCCGCAGCGGCCGCCCAGGCCGCCCGCCGCGCCACGCCGGAGCAGCTCGACCACCTCCGCGCGATCGTCGCCGCGGTCGACCACGCCGCCGACGTCGAGAGCCTCGTCGAGCACGACCTCGAGTTCCATCGCGGCATCGCCCAGTCGACCGGCAACTCGTACCTCGCGAGCCTCATCGACTCGCTCTCCAGCCACACGGTGCGCGCCCGCATCTGGCGCGGCATCACGCAGGAGAACGCCGTCGGCCGCACGCTCCAGGAGCACCACGCCATCCTCGACGCGATCGCCGCCGGCGACGCCGAGCTCGCGGAGGCCCTCACCGTCGTGCACGTCGGCGGCGTCGCGCAGTGGCTGCGCGAGGCGCTCTGATCGCGACGCGCTGAGCGCGCGGCGGGGCCGCGCCGCGCGTGCGGCGGGGCCGCGCTGCGAGCCGCGCACCGTGCACGAGCACGGCACGCTCACTCGCCCCGGACATGCCGGAGGGGCGCCGGCTCACCGCCTGCGCCCCTCCGGGTCATCCGATCACCCGACGATCACTCGTAGAGGACCGCCTGGATCTTCTCGTCGTCGATGTTCGTCGCGTCGTACCAGTAGAAGCCGGTGTCGATCGTCTTCGGCAGGGACTTGCCGTTGATCGCGTCGACCGCGGCCTTCACCGTCTCGTAGCCGATGCCGACCGGGTTCTGCGTGATCGCGCCGATCATGAGGCCGTCGCGGATCGCGTCCATCTGCGCCTTGCCCGAGTCGAAGCCGACGACGGTGAGCTGCGACGGGTCGAGCCCGAGCTCCTTCACGGCCTGCACGACGCCGATCGCCGAGCCCTCGTTCGAGCCGTAGATGCCCTTCAGGTCGGGGTTCGCCGCGATGATCGCCTTGGCGAGGTCGGCCGACTTCGCCTGGTCGCCGCCGCCGTACTGGATGTCGACGACCTCGATGTTCGGCTCGTTCTCCTCGAGGTACTCGACGAAGCCGTCGCGCCGGTCCTGGCCGGTCACCGACGTCTGGTCGTGCACGACGAGGGCGACCTTGCCCTCGTGGCCGATCGCCTCGGCCATGTGCTTGGCGGCCTCCGCGGCGGCGGCCTTGTTGTCGGTCGACGCGGTCGTCAGCGGGATGTCGCTGTCGACGCCCGAGTCGAAGGCGATGACGGGGATGTCGCTGTCCTTCGCCTGCTGCAGCAGCGGGCCGGCCGCCTGGCTGTCGAGGGCGGCGAAGCCGATCGCGTCGGGGCTCTTGTCGAGCGCCGTCTGCAGCATCTGGATCTGCTGGTCGACGTCGGCCTCGGTGTCGGGGCCCTCGAACGTGACCTCGACGTCGAACTCCTCGGCGGCCTGCTCGGCGCCCGCCTTGACGGCCTGCCAGAACTGGTGCTGGAACCCCTTCGAGATCAGCGCGACGTACGGCCGGTCGCCGCCCTCGCTCGATCCGCTGTCGCCGCCGTCGCTCGCGCAGCCCGCGAGGATCAGCGCCGTCGCGACGGCGCCCGCCAGGACGCCGATCGTGCGCTTCTTCAACATGGTCACTCCCTTGTGTCTGTGTTCACTGTGTTGCGGTGGTCTCCGGGTGCTCCGGATGTCTCAGGCCCGACGGCGTCGCAGCATGTCCAGGTAGACGGCGACGAGGATGACGATGCCGACCGCGACCGACTGCCATTCCTGCGGGACGGAGATGATGCGGAGGCCGTTCGTGAGGACGGCCATGATGAGGGCGCCGATGACGGTGCCGACGATGGATCCCTTGCCGCCCTGGAGCGACGTGCCGCCGATCACGACGGCGGCGATCGCCTCGAGCTCGAGGCCCATGCCGCCCGTCGGCTGCGCCGACGAGAGGCGCGAGGCCGACAGGACGCCGGCGAGGCCGACGAACAGGCCCGCCATCGTGTAGATGATGATCTTCCAGCGGCGCACGTTGACGCCCGACAGGGCGGTCGCGGCCTCGTTCGAGCCGATCGAGAAGGTGTAGCGGCCCACGATCGTCTTCGACAGCACGATCGCGGCGATCACGATGACGACGATGAAGATCAGCACCCCCAGCGGGAACCGCATGCCCGGGATGATCGACAGGTTCATGATCTGCTGGAACTCGGGGGTGTCGTTGAAGTAGATCGGCTTCGTGCCCGAGATGACCAGCGACAGGCCGGCGGCGATGAGCATCATGCCGAGCGTCGCGATGAACGGCGGGATGCCGAGCACCGACACGTTCACGCCGTTGATGAGGCCGATGAGCGCACCGAAGGCGATGGTCGCGAGCACGCCGGCCCACAGCGGCCAGCCCCAGTAGGTGAGGAACACGCCCGACATCACGCCGCACAGCACCATGCCGGTGCCGATCGACAGGTCGATGCCGCCGGTGATGATCACGAACGTCGTGCCCAGGGCGAGGATGCCCGTGACCGTCGCGGCGGTGAGGATCGAGATGAGGTTGTTCGCCGTGAAGAAGTGCTCGTTCGCGATCGAGAAGAACACGACGATCACGATGAGGCTCGCTGCGGCGAGGAACTGCTGGAGCGAGCCGCGGAGGCGGGCGAACCGGGGCCGGCCCGCGTCGATCGCCCGGTAGGCCGTCGTCGACGGGGTCGACGCGTCGGGCTGGGTGGAGGTGGGGGTCATCGCGCGATCGTCCCTTCGGCGCTGAATCGGGTGGCGTAGTCCATGACGTTCTCCTGGGTGGCCTCGGCGTTGGCGAGGACGGCGGTGAGCCGGCCCTCGGCCATGACCGCGATGCGGTCGGAGAGCCGCAGGATCTCGGGCAGTTCGGAGGAGATCATGATGATCGCCTTGCCCTGGTCGGCGAGGTCGCGCAGCAGGCCGTAGATCTCCTCCTTGGCACCGACGTCGATGCCGCGGGTCGGCTCGTCGAAGATCAGCACGTCGCAGTCCTTCGCGAGCCACTTGGCGATGACGACCTTCTGCTGGTTGCCGCCGGAGAGGTTCCGCACGAGCTGGGCGGTCGAGGGCGTCTTGATGCGGAGCAGGTCGACGTAGTGCCGGCCGGCCTCCTCGATCCGTCCGTTGCGGACGAATCCGAGCCCGGCGACGTACTCCTTGAGCGAGGCGAGCACGATGTTCTCGCGGACGCTGCGCTCGAGGAGCACGCCGAGCTGCTTGCGGTCCTCCGAGAGGTAGCCGATGCCGAGGCGGGCGGCGTCGGCGGGGCTGCCGATCTGCACGTCCGCGCCGCGGAGGGTGATGGTGCCGCCGTCGCGCCGGTCGGCACCGACGATCGCGCGGGCGACCTCGGTTCGGCCGGCGCCCATGAGCCCGGCGAACCCGAGGATCTCGCCGGCATGCACCTCGAACGAGACGTCGCGGAGCAGGTGCTTCGTGGACAGGCCGCGCACGGTCAGCATCGGCTTGGCGTCGGTGCGCAGCGGCGCGGGCCGCTGCTCGCCGTGGAGCTCGCGGCCGACCATGAGCGAGATGACCTCGCGCTGGGAGGTCCCGGCCGTCACGAGGGTGTCGATGTAGCGGCCGTCGCGGAGCACGGTGATGCGGTCGGAGATGCGGGACAGCTCGTCCATGCGGTGCGAGATGTAGATGACCCCGGTCTCGTCGGTGCGGAACCGCCGGATCAGGTCGAACAGCACGTCGACCTCGGCGTCGTTCAGCGCGGCGGTCGGCTCGTCCATGATGAGCACCTTCGCGTCGAACGACAGCGCCTTCGCGATCTCGACCATCTGCTGGCGCGCGACGGTGAGGCCCTCGACGCGTTCGGCGGGGTCGAGCGCGAGGCCGAGGCGGTCGAAGAGCTCCTGTGCGCGGCGGTTGAGGCCCCGGTCGTCGAGGAACAGCCCGGCCGAGCGGTGCTCGCGGCCGATGAAGATGTTCTGCGCGACCGTGAGGTCGGGCATCAGGTTGAACTCCTGGTGGATGATGCTGATGCCCTGCTCCTGGGCGTGCCGCGGGCCGTCGAGCCGCAGCTCGTGCCCGTTCATGCGGAAGGAGCCGGCGTCGGGCGTGTGGATGCCGGCGAGCAGCTTCATCAGCGTCGACTTCCCGGCGCCGTTCTCGCCGACGAGGGCGAGCACCTCGCCGTGGCGCAGGTCGAGCCGCACATCGTCGAGCGCCTTCACGCCGGGGAACGACTTCGAGACGCCCTCGAGCTCGAGGAGCGGCGGGCGCCCGGGTTCCGCGGCGCTCATCGCGCCGGTCCGTTCGCGACGTAGGCGTTCACGACGCCCTTGCGGAGGATGAGGTTGCCGTACGGCCGGAGCTCGCCGGTGCGGACGACGAGCGCGGCGCGAGCGGCACGGTCGTAGAACGCGAAGCGCTCGAGCTCCTCGACCCGGGACGGGTCGTCGACCGCGGCGGCCTCGACGAGGTCGACCTGCACGGGCGGCCGGTCGTCGGCCTCGGCGGCCATCAGCAGCACGGCCGCGCCCTCGTACCCGTCGAGCGGGACGACGGTGCGGATGGCCTGCACGACGACGGGCGAGCCGAGCCCGGGGAGGTCGACGACGCCGGCGCCGAGCCGGTGGGCCGGGAAGTTCGCATCGGCGACGACGAGTTCGTCGCCGTGCCCGAGTCGATCGAGCGCGGCGAGCAGGTCGCCGGTCAGGATGGGGTGGATACCGCTCAGCACCTGCGAAGCTCCTCTTCTGAGATTCGGGATGAGTGTACCGTTCATCGGATGTCTCGGGGCATCCGTTCGGCAGATCGTGGCGTCTCGTCACGCGAACGTGACGAAAGATCGGACTTCTGACGGCTCATGGGAGAAGTCCCTGCTCGACGAGGTGCTCCCAGAAGGCCTCGGGCACCGTCGTGGCGAAGCGGGCGGCGTTCTCGCGGACCGCGTCAGGTCGGGAGGTGCCGACCACGACCGAGCGGACGGCGGGGTGGCGCAGCGGGAAGTGCAGCGCGGCCACCGGCAGGCGCACGCCCCACTCGCGACAGGCGGCCGCGAGTCGGCGGGCGCGATCGAGCACCTCGGCGGGCACCGCGCCGTAGTCGTACGCGGCGTCGGCGGCCGGTTCGTCCGTGGCCAGCAGGCCCGAGTTGTACGGCGCGGCCGCGACGACGGCGACGCCGCGCTCCTCGCAGAGCGGGAGCAGGTCCGCCAGGGCGGGCTGCTCGAGCAGGGTGTACCGCCCGGCGATCATCACGACGTCGAGGTCGCCCTCGCGCACGGCGCGCGCGGCCACGGCCGCGTCGTTCACGCCGATGCCGATCGCACCGACGACGCCCTCGTCGCGCAGGCGGGCCAGGGCGGGCAGCCCTTCCCGCAGGCCGCGATCGAGGTCGTAGACGTCGGGGTCGTGCAGGTACGCCAGGTCGATGCGGTCGAGGCCGAGCCGGTCGAGCGAGTCGTCGATGCTGCGGCGCACGCCCGACTCGCTCGGGTCGAACCGGCGCACGAGGTCGTCCGGCACCGCGAAGCCGTCTGCGAGGTCGTCGCCGCCCGTGAAGGCCGGGTTCGGCTCGAGCACGCGGCCGACCTTGGTCGAGAGCACGAACTCGTCGCGCGGCCGTTCGGCGAGGAACGCGCCCATCCGCCGCTCGGAGAGGCCGAGGCCGTAGTGGGGCGCGGTGTCGAAGTACCGGACGCCCGACTCCCAGCCGGCTTCGAGCGCGGTGCGGGCGGTCTCGTCGGAGACGGGCCGGTACAGGTTGCCGAGCGGCGCGCCGCCGAAGCCGAGCGGGCCGAGCCGATCGGCGAGGGTTGCCGGAGCGGCGCCCGCGTCGGGGTCGGCGGTGGCGGCGCTCATGCGCCGGCCCCGATGCCCCCGGCCGCCACGGCCGCGCGGCCGTGCCACTCGTTCGCGTCGATGGAGGCGGCGAGCATCTCGGTGCCGGCGCCGGGCGCCGTGGGCGCGAGGTAGCGGCCCTGCTGCACGACGACGGGCGTGACGAAGTGCTCGTGCAGGTGGTCGACGTACTCGATCATGCGGCCCTCCATGGTGCCGGTGACCGCGACGTAGTCGAACATCGACAGGTGCTGCACGGCTTCGCAGAGGCCGACGCCGCCGGCGTGCGGGCAGACGCGCACCCCGAACTTCGCGGCGAGCAGCAGGTTGGCGAGGTTCTCGTTGACGCCGCCGACGCGGGTCGCGTCGATCTGCATCACGTCCATGGCGCCGGCTTGGAGCAGCTGCTTGAAGACGACCCGGTTCTGCACGTGCTCGCCCGTCGCGACGCGCACCGGGGCGACGCCGCGCGCGATGGCCGCGTGCCCGAGGATGTCGTCGGGGCTCGTGGGCTCCTCGATCCAGGCGGGCTCGAACTCGGCCAGCGCGGTCATCCAGGCGATCGCGTCGGCGACGTCCCAGCGCTGGTTCGCGTCGACCGCGATCGGGTACCCGGGGCCGACGGCGTTGCGGGCGATCGCGAGGCGCCGGCGGTCGTCGTCGAGGTCGGCGCCGACCTTGAGCTTGATCTGCGGGTACCCGTCGGCGACGGCCTCGCGGCAGAGCCGGTCGAGCTTCTCGTCGGAGTAGCCGAGCCAGCCCGGGGTCGTCGTGTACGCGGGGTAGCCGACGGCCTCGAGGTGCGCGGCACGCTCGGCGCGGCCGGGCTCCGCCGCGCGGAGGATCGCGAGCGCCTCCTCCGGGGTGATCGCGTCGGTGAGGTAGCGGAAGTCGACCAGGGAGACGAGCTCCTCGGGGCTGAGGAACGCGAGGTGCCGCCAGAGCGGCTCGCCGGCGCGCTTCGCGCGCAGGTCCCACAGCGCGTTCACCGCGGCGCCGATGGCCATGTGCATGACGCCCTTCTCGGGGCCGAGCCAGCGCAGCTGGGAGTCGTGCACGAGCCGGCGGCTCGCGGCGCCCATGTCGGCGAGCAGCGCATCGACGTCGGCACCGACGAGGTGCTCGCGGAGCGCGGCGAGCGCGGCGACCTGCACGTCGTTGCCGCGGCCGATGGTGAAGACGAAGGCGTGGCCCTCGAGCCCGTCGGGCGCGTCGGTGCGCACCACGAGGTACGCGGCGGAGTAGTCGGGGTCGGGATTCATCGCGTCCGACCCGTCGAGGGTGAGCGAGGTGGGGAAGCGGATGTCCCGGGTGTCGACGCTGACGATCGTTGGCATGGCGTCCTTTCTGGCGGGGTCGAGCATAGACATCGGATGTCTCTGCCGTCAACCCGTCCGGATATGCAAGAATCAGGGCGAATCATCCTCGCGGCCGATCCAGACCTCTGACCTCCGGCCGCGTCATTCGCGAAGGAGCAGCATGAGATTCGCCCGACTCGGCGCCGTCGGCGCCGAGGTCCCCGTCGTGGTCGACGGCGACCGCATCCTCGACCTGCGCGGCCTCACCGCCGACGTCGACGGCGCGTTCCTCGCCCGGGGCGGCGCGCAGGCCGCACGCGAGGCGCTCGCGGCCGGCACCCTGCCCGAGCTGCCGGGGGCAGGCACGCTCCGCGTCGGCGCCCCCATCGCGCGCCCGTCGGCGGTGTACTGCATCGGCATGAACTACGCCGCGCACGCGGCCGAGTCGGGCTCCGCCCCGCCCGAGCGCATGGTCATGTTCATGAAGTCGCCCAACACCGTGGTCGGCCCCGACGACGACGTCGCGATCCCCCGCGGCAGCGTCAAGACCGACTGGGAGGTCGAGCTCGGCGTCGTCATCGGCCGCCGGGCGAGCTACCTCGGCTCGCACGAGGAGGCCGCGGCGAGCATCGCCGGCTACGTGATCGCCGACGACCTCTCGGAGCGCGACTGGCAGCTCGCGGAGTCGGGCGGCCAGTGGTCGAAGGGCAAGAGCGCCCCCGGCTTCTGCCCGACGGGCCCGTGGCTCGTCACCCCGGACGAGGTCGACGCGCACGACGTGCGGCTGCGGAGCTGGATCAACGGCGAGCCGCGCCAGGACTCCCGCACGTCCGACCTGATCTTCGGCATCGAGGAGATCGTGCTGCAGCTGAGCCAGGTGCTCGCGCTCGAACCGGGCGACCTCGTGCTCACCGGCACCCCCGAGGGCGTCGCCCTGTCGGGCCGGTTCCCGTACCTCGTCGCCGGCGACGTGGCCGAGCTCGAGATCGACGGCCTCGGCCGCCAGCGGCACCGGTTCACCGAGGCAGCCGTCACCGCGTCGGAGGCGTCCGCATGACCGGCGCGTTCGACGGCCTCGTCGCGATCGTCACGGGCGGGGCATCCGGCATCGGCGCCGCGATCTCGGCGCGCCTGCGCCGCGACGGCGCGCGCGTCGCGGTCTTCGACCTCGCTCCCGACGGCGCCGACGCCGACCTCGCCGTCCGCGTCGACGTCACCGACGACGCGAGCGTGCGCGCGGGCGTCGCGCGGGTCGCCGCGGAGCTCGGCCGCATCGACGTCGTCGTGAACAACGCCGGCATCGGTGCGCAGGGCGACGTCGCGGCGAACGACGACGCCGAGTGGCACCGCGTGTTCGACGTCAACGTGCTCGGCATGGTGCGGGTCGCCCGCGCCGCGCTCCCCCACCTGCGCGAGTCGCCGGCGGCCGCGATCGTGAACACGTCGTCGATCGCCGCCACCGCCGGCCTGCCGCAGCGCGCCCTCTACAGCGCCACGAAGGGCGCCGTGCTCTCGCTCACGCGTGCCATGGCGGCCGACCACCTCGCGGAGGGCATCCGCGTGAACGCGGTGAACCCCGGCACGGCCGACACGCCGTGGATCGGGCGCCTGCTCGCCTCGGCCGACGATCCGGCCGCCGAGCGCGCCGCCCTCGAGGCCCGCCAGCCGCACGGCCGGCTCGTCTCGGCCGACGAGGTCGCCGACGCGGTCGCGTACCTCGCGAGCCCGGCGGCGGGGAGCACGACCGGCATCGCCCTCGCGGTCGACGGCGGGATGGACGGGCTCCGCCTCCGGCCCCGCGCCGACTGAACCGCTCGGAACGGCGTCGCCGTCGCGCACCGCGATGAGGCCGCCGTTCCCGAATCGTCACCATCGGATGCGGTCGCGCCCGGCCCGGGCGCGGCCGCGCTCGATAGGCTCGAACGGTGAAGTTCGCGCACCTCAGAGTCGATGGCCGGCCCACTCCCCGACTCGCGGTCGTCGCGGGAGACTCGGCGCACTTCCTCGACGAGCTCCTCGAGCAGCCCCCGCTCGACCTGCAGCACCTCATCGAACTCGGCCCGGGCGCCCTGGCCGACGCACGGGAGGCCGTCGCCGCCGCCGTCGACGCCGGAGCGACGGGCACGCCGGTGCACGACCTGCGGCACGCGTCCGCCGTGATCCGCCCGCCGCAGGTGCTCGCGGTCGGCGCGAACTACGCCGCGCACGCGAGCGAGCTGAAGCTGCGCAGCGAGTCGGCGATGACCGTCTTCTCGCTCTGGCCGAACTCGCTCACCGGCCACGGCCAGACGACGACCTGGCCAGGCGACCTGTCGACCCAGGTCGACTACGAGGCCGAGCTCGGCGTGATCATCGGCCGTCCGGCCCGCGGCGTGCACGTGCGCGACGCGCTCGACTACGTCTTCGGGTACACGGTCGTGAACGACATCACGGCGCGCGACATCCAGTTCTCCGAGGCGCAGTGGTCGCGCTGCAAGTCGTTCGACGGCTTCACGCCGACCGGCCCCGTGGTCGTCACCGCCGACGAGATCCCCGACCCGCAGGACCTCTGGCTGACCACGAACCTCGACGGGCACATCCTGCAGGACGCCTCGACGAACGAGATGGTGCGCGGCGTCGCCGAGATCATCTCCTACCTGTCCCGTTCGGCGACGATCCCGCCCGGCACGCTCATCTCGACGGGCAGCCCGGGCGGCGCCGGCTACTCGCGGAGCCCGCAGGTGTTCCTCGCCGACGGCGCGACGGTGACGGTGTCGATCGGCGGCATCGGGTCGCTGACGACGCACTGCCGGGTCATCTGACGCCCAGCGTCATCTGACACCCACCCGGGCCGGCAGCCGCGCCGCGAGGAAGTCGCCCGCGCGTTCGACCGCGCGATCCGCCTCCTCGAGGACGCCGACGAGCGTCGGCATGTTGTGGGGCGCGCGGGCGGCGACCTCGAGCACCACGTCGACGTCGGCGCGCGCGGCGTTCGCGGCCAGCCGCACGGCGTCGTCGAGCAGCAGCTCGCGGCTGCCGACGTGCACGAACATCGGCGGCAGGCCGCGGAGGTCGGCGAACACGGGGCTCGCGAGCGGCGACGCGGCGGCCTCGGCGGCACCGGCGGCACCCGACTCGGGGAGGTAGCGCGCGGCGTAGCCGCGGAGGTCGTCGATCGTGAACAGCGGGTCGTCGCCCACCCGGTCGGCGATCGAGTCGCCGGAGAGGGTCAGGTCGGTCCACGGGGAGAACACGGCGACGGCCGCGGGCATCGGCAGGCCCAGCCCGCGGGCGGCCACGAGGGTGGCGACGGCGAGGCCGCCGCCCGCGGAGTCTCCGGCGAGGAGGAGCCGGTCGGGGCCCGCCGCATCGAGCAGCTCGCGGTACGCGGCGACGGCGTCGTCGACGGGATCGGGGAAGCGGTGCTCGGGCGCGAGGCGGTAGTCGAGCGACCAGGCGGTGGTGCCCGTGCGGCGGGCGAGCGCGGCGGCGACCCCGGCGCCCGTGCGGGCGGAACCGATCACGTAGCCGCCTCCGTGGAGGTAGAGCAGGGCGCCGGCCTCGGAGCCGCCCTCCGCCCGCAGCCGGAGGGCGGGCCTGCCGGCGACGGCGTCGGGCGTCGCCTCGACGTCTCCGGGGATCGGGCCGGCCCCGCCGGCGAAGGCGGTGCGCATCTCGGCGACCGTGGCATCGGGGGCGAACCTGGCGGAACGGTACAGCTCGGCGACGCGGTCGAAGGCGGCGTGGGACATCCGTGGCTCCTGTCGTAGATTGATTCCAGGGAATCGATATTGCCCCACTATAATGATTCCCGTCAATCTACTTCCGGAGAATGCACCCATGGCCGACGACGCCGACCTCGCCCTCTTCTTCACCCTCGTGCGCGCCGAGACGCGCTGGTTCGAAGGGCTCGACGACCGCGTGCACGCCGCGCACGGCGTGCACCTCGCGTCCTACGACGTGCTCCGGGTGATCGCCTCGGTCGACGGATGCCGCGTGCAGGACATCGTCCGCGAGATCGGCATCACCGTCGGGGCGGCCAGCAAGTCCGTCGACCGCCTCGAGGCGGCCGGCCTCGCCGAACGCCGGGCCAACCCCGGCGACCGGCGGTCGTCGCACATCTCGCCGACCGCGACCGGCCGACGCCTGCTCGACGAGGCGACCCCGACCGTCGCCGACGGCGTGCGGGAGCGACTCGCCCGCCTCACCGCCGACGAGCGGCGCGCGCTCGCGAGCGCGCTCACCGCGCTGCGGGCGACCTTCGACGCCGACGAGGCCTGACGCCCCGTCCCGCCGGGCCGCCCGCGTTACTCGTGCGGCTCCCCCTGCATGGTGATGACCGGGATGGACTGCGTGATGTGCAGCCCCGAGAGCTTCGACGGCGAGAGCTCCGCCTCCACCGCCTCGCGGGTCATCAGCCCCGCCTCGACGACGAGGTCGGCCACCGGTCGCCCGGTCCGCAGGGCGAGCTTCGCGAGCGTCGCCGCCTCCTGGTAGCCGATCAACGGGATGAGCGCGGTGATGACGCCGACGCTCGAGGCCACCATCGCCTCCAGGCGGTCCTCGTTCGCGGTGATGCCGTCGACGCAGTTGACCCGCAGCGTCCAGCACGCCTGGCGCATCCAGGTGATCGACTGCAGCAGCGAGTGCGCGATCACCGGCTCGAACGCGTTCAGCTGGAGCTGCCCGCTCTCGGCGGCCATCGTCACGGTGAGGTCGGTGCCGGCGACCGCATAGGCGACCTGGTTGACGGCCTCGGGGATGACGGGATTCACCTTGCCCGGCATGATGCTCGACCCCGCCTGCCGGGCCGGGAGGTTGATCTCGCCGAGGCCCGCCTGCGGCCCGCTCGAGAGCAGGCGCAGGTCGTTGCAGATCTTCGAGAGCTTGATCGCGCTGCGCTTCATCACGCTGGAGAACGTCATGAACACGCCCGTGTCGCTCGTCGCCTCGATGAGGTCGGGCGCCGTCTCGAGGGTCAGCCCGGTGATCTCGCTCAGGTGGCGCACCACGGCCTCGGCATAGCCGGGCTCCGCGGTGATGCCCGTGCCGATCGCCGTCGCGCCGAGGTTCACCTCGCCGAGCAGCTTGATGGTCTCCCGGAGCCGGTCGACGTCCTCGCCGAGCGTCGTCGCGAAGCCGTGGAACTCCTGCCCGAGCGTCATCGGCACGGCATCCTGCAGCTGGGTGCGGCCCACCTTCAGGACCCCGTGGAACTCGTGGCCCTTCCGGTCGAACGACCGCCGCAGCTGGTCGAGCTCCACCAGGTACGTCGTGAGCGAGAACGTCATCGCGAGCTTCACGGCCGTCGGGTAGGTGTCGTTCGTCGACTGGCTGCGGTTCACGTGGTCGATGGGGTGTACGACGTCGTACCGCCCCTTGGCGTAGCCGCCGATCTCGAGCGCGAGGTTCGCGATCACCTCGTTCGCGTTCATGTTCGTCGAGGTGCCGGCGCCGCCCTGGATGACGCCCACGACGAACTCGTCGTGGTGCTCGCCGGCGATGATCCGGGTGCAGGCCTCGTCGATCCAGGCGGCCTGCTCGTCGGGGAGGACGCCCAGCTCGTGGTTGGCGCGCGCCGCCGCCTGCTTCACGCACGCGAGCGCGCGCACGAGCTCGGCGTAGACGGAGATCGGGCGCTTCGAGATCGGGAAGTTCTCGAGCGCCCGCATGGTGTGCACGCCCCAGTAGGCGTCGGCCGGGACCTCCACGCTGCCGAGCGAGTCGGTCTCGGTGCGGGTGGGCCCGACGGGGAAGGGCGGATACACGTCGTCCACCTCCGTGAACGTGATCGGGATGGGTCGGGTGTCGAGGGGCGACATGCGTTCGGCTCCATTGCCTCGGGTCCTGCGGGGTGCGCGGGACGGGTGAGCGGATGTCCCGGGATCGCCGGTTATCCGCCTCCGAGCCTACCCGCGGGACCGCCGGGCCGCAGGCCCCGCACGCGCGCGGCGGGCGGCCGGCGCCCCCGCGCCGACCGCCCGCCGCGGTCCTCCGCCCGTCAGGACCTGACGGGCGCCTCCGGCTCCTCGGTGCCCTCAGCCGCCGGTGCGGCCCCGTCGACGCCGTCGACGCCGTCCGTCGCGAGCAGCTCCTCCTCGACGGCCCCGCCGTAGCCCTCCTTCTGCGGATCGCCGTGGAGGCCGCCCGAGACCGCGTACTCCTCCTCCGGGGAGAGCACGAGGCGGTGCCGTCCCCAGAGCGCGAAGGCGAGCAGCATGACCACGTAGACCACGCCGATCGCGATGATCGCCGGGACGAACGTCGGGTTCAGCAGGAATCCGAGGAAGATGAGCGCCGCGATGGCCGCGGCGACGATGGCCCCGGGGATGCCCCAGGGGCTGCGGTACGGGCGCGAGGCGTTCGGGTACTTCCGGCGCAGGATCACGAACGAGACCATCTGCAGGAGGTACGCGAGCACCGCGCCCCACACGGCGATGTTCAGCACGATCGCGCCGGCCACGGCACCGGCGCCCTCGGCGTCGACCTGCGCGAGCACGTCGAGCACGAGGAGCGCGATGAAGCCGATGACCGCACCCGCGATGAGGGCGACCCACGGCGTCTGCCGCTTCCCGGTGAGCGAGAGGAACTTCGGGTAGTAGCCGGCCCGCGAGAGGGAGTACATGTTGCGTCCGTAGGCGAACATGATGCCCTGGAGCGAGGCGAGCAGGCCGATGAGCGCGAACAGCGCGAGCAGCGCGGCGAGCTCGTCGCCGACGATCGCCCGGAAGCCGTCGAGCAGCGGCTCCCCCGCCGTGCCGGTGGCCTCGGCGCCGACCACGCCCGTGTTGAGGAAGAGCACGAGCAGGCCGGTCACGATCAGGGTGGCGCGCGCGATGAGGCCGGCGCGCGGGATGTCCCGGACGGGGTCGTGGGACTCCTCCGCCGCCAGCGGCAGCTCCTCGATGCCGAGGAAGAACCACATCGCGAACGGCAGGGCGAAGAGGATGGGCAGCACGCCGTGCGGCAGGAAGGCGGTCTGGCCCGCGTCGGGGACGATGTCGAACAGCTTGTCCCACGAGAACTCGCCGGAGAAGATCGCCATCGCGCTGAACACCAGCAGGATCGCGATCGAGATGATCGAGACGACGATGGCGAACTTGAACGACAGGTTCGCGCCGGCCGCGTTGATGCCGATGAACGCGATGTAGAGCACCACCCACCAGATCCACTGCGGCATCGAGAAGCCGAGCAGCTCGCTGGTGATCGCGTCGGCGTACGAGCCGGAGAAGAACACGATGACGGCGGTGGTCGCGACGTACTCGATCGTCTCGGCGAGGCCCGTGATGAACCCGCCCCACGGCCCCATCGCCGCGCGGGCGAACGAGTACGCGCCGCCGGTGTGCGGCATCGCGCTGCTCATCTCGCCGATGGAGAAGATCAGGCCGTAGTACATGACCACGAGGATCACGAAGGCGATCAGCATGCCGCCGAAGCCGGCGAAGTCGATGCCGAAGTTCCACCCGGAGAAGTCGCCGGAGATGACGGCGGCGACGGCGAGGCCCCAGAGGCCCCAGACGCCGGCGGCCCGCGTGAGCTTGCGTTTCTCGAAGTAGCCGTCGTCGGCGGTCGTGTACTTCACGCCCGAGACGGAAAGGGTGTCCTTGGCCATGGCCGGCTCCTCCAGGTGGTCACGTGGGGCGCGCGCAGGGGGCGAGCGCTGGGTGGTGCCGATGATAGGGCCGCCAATGGTTCGCCGTACAGACCATTTTTGCCGGGTGGTCGAGGCCGTCAGGCACGGGACTGTGCTGTAATGGTCGCCACCCAGACCATTCCAACTCGAGGAGGAGCTGCGGATGACCGCACCGACCGGCCACCTCACGCTCGACGACCTCCGGGCCGCCGTCGCCGACGGGCACGTCGACACCGTGATCGTCGCCTTCACCGACATGCAGGGCCGCCTCGTCGGCAAGCGCGTCTCGGCGAGGCTGTTCCTCGAGGACGTCGCCGAGCACGGCGCCGAGTGCTGCAACTACCTCCTCGCCGTCGACGTGGAGATGAACACCGTCGACGGGTACGCGATCTCCAGCTGGGAGCGCGGCTACGGCGACATGCGGATGGTGCCCGACTTCACGACGCTCCGCGCGGCGCCGTGGCTGCCCGGCACGGCGATGGTCACGGCCGACCTCGAATGGCTCGACGATTCCCCGGTCGAGGAGTCGCCCCGCCGCATCCTGCAGCGCCAGGTCGGCCGGCTCGCCGAGCGCGGCCTCGCGCCGTACAGCGGCAACGAGCTCGAGTTCATCGTCTTCGACGACGACTTCCGCACGGCGTGGCGCCGCGGCTACCGCGACCTCACCCCCGCCAGCGACTACAACGTCGACTACGCGCTGCACGCGTCCACCCGCATGGAGCCGCTGCTGCGGGACATCCGCCGCGCCATGGACGGCGCCGGCATGTACACCGAGGGCGTGAAGGGCGAGTGCAACCTCGGCCAGCAGGAGATCGCGTTCCGCTACGACCGATCGGTGACGACCTGCGACCACCACTCGATCTACAAGAGCGCGTCGAAGGAGATCGCCGACGCGCACGGCAAGTCGATCACGTTCATGGCCAAGTTCGACCAGCGCGAGGGCAACAGCTGCCACATCCACCTGTCGCTGCGCGGGGACGACGGCTCCGCCGCGTTCGCGGACCCGGCCGCCCCGCACGGCATGTCGACGCTGTTCACGCAGTTCCTCGCCGGGCTCCTCCGGCACCTGCGCGAGCTGACCCTGCTGCTCGCGCCGAACATCAACTCGTACAAGCGCTACGCCGACGGCAGCTTCGCGCCGACCGCGATGGCCTGGGGCTTCGACAACCGCACCTGCGCGCTCCGCGTGGTCGGCCACGGCAGCGGCATGCGGGTCGAGTGCCGCATCCCGGGCGGCGACGTGAACCCGTACCTCGCGACCGCCGCGCTCATCGCCGCCGGCCTCGCGGGGGTCGAGGAGGGCCTGGAGCTCGAGCCCGCCTTCGAGGGCAACGCGTACGCGTCGGATGCCCCGCGCGTGCCGTCGACCCTCCGCGACGCCGCGGCGCTGTTCGAGGCATCCGACCTCGCCCGCGCCGCGTTCGGCGAGGATGTCGTCGCCCACTACCTGAACGCCGCACGCGTCGAGCTCGCGGCGTTCGACGCGGCCGTCACCGACTGGGAGCGCGTGCGTGGCTTCGAACGTCTCTGAGCAGGGCGGCGAGGCACCCCTCCTCATCGGGGTGACCACGTACCTCGAACCGGCGCGCAGCGGGGTGTGGGACGTGCCGGCGTCGTTCCTGCCGAAGGCCTACCTCGACGGCGTGACCGACGCGGGCGGCGTCGCGGTGCTGCTGCCGCCGCAGCCCGTGCGACCCGGCGTGGCCGATGCCGTGGTCGCCGCCCTCGACGGGCTCGTCGTCGCCGGCGGCGCCGACATCGATCCCGCCAGGTACGGCCAGGCGGCGCACGAGCGCACCGGCGCACCGCGCACCGACCGCGACGCGTGGGAGGACGCCCTGCTGCACGCCGCGATCGCGCACGACCTGCCGTTCCTCGGCATCTGCCGGGGCGCGCAGCTGCTGAACGTCGCCCTCGGCGGCTCGCTGCACCAGCACCTGCCCGACGTCGTCGGGTCGGAGGCGTACCAGCCGGCGCCGGCGGTGTTCGGCTCCGCGACCGTCGCGGTCGAGCCGGGCACGCGCCTCGCCGACCTGCTCGGCGACGCGGCCGACGACCTCGCCGTGCACGTCTACCACCACCAGGCGATCGACCGCGTCGCCGCGGGCCTACGCGTGACCGCGACGACCCCCGAGGGCGTCATCGAGGCCGTCGAGCTCGACGGCGCGGCCTTCGGCGTGGGCGTGCAGTGGCACCCCGAGGAGGATGCGGCCGACCGCCGCCTCTTCGCCGGCCTCGTCGACGCCGCACGCACCCACCGCGCCGCCCGCACCCACCGGGCCGCCCGCGCCGCACCGCCCATCGCCGGCACCGACCCGAGGAGTCCCGCGTGACCCACGCCATCCTGAACCCCGCCGACGGCAGCCACGTCGCCTCCGTCGCCCTCGCCACGATCGAGGAGACCGACCGCGCCATCGAGGCGGCCGTCGTCGCCCAGCGCGACTGGGCGCGGCTCGCACCGGTCGACCGCGGGCGGATGCTCCGCCGCTTCGCGGCCGCCGTCGACGGCGCGATCGAGGAGCTCGCCGCCATCGAGGTGCGCAACTCGGGGCATCCGGTCAGCCAGGCCCGCTGGGAGGCGGGGCACGTCCGCGACGTCCTCGAGTACTACTCGGCCGCGCCGGAACGCCTCTTCGGCCGGCAGATCCCCGTCGCGGGCGGGCTCGACGTGACGTTCCAGGAGCCGCTCGGCGTGGTCGGCGTCATCACGCCGTGGAACTTCCCGATGACGATCGCCTCGTGGGGCTTCGCCCCCGCGCTGGCCGCCGGGAACGCCGTCGTGCTGAAGCCCGCCGAGTGGACGCCGCTGTCGAGCCTCCGGCTCGCCGAGCTCGCGCTGGAGGCGGGACTGCCCTCGGGGCTGTTCCAGGTCGTCGCCGGCCGCGGCTCGGTCGTGGGCGAGCGGTTCGTCACGCATCCCGCGGTGCGCAAGGTCGTCTTCACCGGGTCGACCGAGGTCGGCTCCCGGGTCATGGCCGGCTGCGCCGAGCGCGTGAAGCGGGTCACGCTCGAGCTCGGCGGCAAGAGCGCGAACATCGTCTTCGCCGACGCCGACCTCGAGCGCGCCGCCGCGACCGCACCGTACGGGGTGTTCGAGAACGCCGGGCAGGACTGCTGCGCGCGCAGCCGCATCCTCGTCGAGCGCTCCGTCTACGAGCGGTTCATGGAGCTCCTCGAGCCCGCCGTGCAGGGCGTGCGCGTGGGCGACCCCGCCGACGAGGCCACCGAGATGGGGCCGCTCGTCTCCGCCGAGCACCGGGAGCGCGTGCGCTCGTTCGTGCCCGACGACCGCGACGTCGCCTTCCGCGGCCAGGCGCCGACGGGGCCGGGGTTCTGGTTCCCGCCGACCGTGCTCACGCCGACCCGCGACTCCCGAGCCGCCCGCGAGGAGATCTTCGGCCCCGTGGTCTCGGTCTTCCCGTTCGACGACGAGGACGACGCGATCCGCTTCGCCAACGCCACCGAGTACGGCCTGAGCGGCTCGATCTGGACCCGCGACCTCAGCCGGGGCATCCGCGTGGCCCGCGCCGTCGAGTCCGGCAACCTGTCGGTGAACTCGCACTCCTCGGTGCGCTACGCGACGCCCTTCGGCGGGTTCAAGCAGTCGGGCCTCGGGCGCGAGCTCGGGCCCGACGCGCCGCTCGCGTTCACCGAGACGAAGAACGTGTTCATCGCCGTCGACTGACGCCACCCAGACCGATCAGGAAGCAGGAACGGATGCCCATCACCCCCATCGACCTCACCAGCCGCCTCGCCGGCCGCGTCGCCGTGATCACCGGCGGCGCGAGCGGCATCGGGCTCGCGACCGCGAAGCGGTTCGCCGCCGAGGGCGCGCACGTCGTCATCGGCGACGTCGACCCGACGAGCGGGACGGCCGCCGCCGAGGCCGTGGGCGGCACCTTCGTCGCGGTCGACGTCACCGACGAGCAGCAGGTCGACGACCTGTTCGCCCGGGCCGCCGCGATCACCGGGACGCTCGACATCGCGTTCAACAACGCCGGCATCTCGCCGCCCGACGACGACTCCATCGAGACCACCGAGCTGCCCGCCTGGCAGAAGGTGCAGGACGTCAACCTCACGTCGGTCTACCTGTGCTCGCGGGCCGCGCTCCGGCACATGGTGCCGCAGCAGCGCGGCTCGATCATCAACACCGCGTCGTTCGTGGCGGTGCTCGGCTCGGCGACGTCGCAGATCTCGTACACCGCGTCGAAGGGCGGGGTGCTCGCGATGAGCCGAGAGCTCGGCGTGCAGTTCGCGCGCCAGGGCATCCGCGTGAACGCGCTCTGCCCGGGCCCGGTGAACACGCCGCTCCTGCGCGAGCTGTTCGCGAAGGACCCGGAGCGCGCCCAGCGCCGCCTCGTGCACGTGCCCGTCGGCCGGTTCGCCGAGCCCGAGGAGCTCGCCGCGGCCGTCGCGTTCCTCGCGAGCGACGACGCCTCGTTCATCACCGGCTCGACCTTCCTCGTCGACGGCGGCATCAGCGCCGCGTACGTGACCCCGCTCTAGGCTCGGAGCATGGCGGAGGACTCGGGACCGGGCGCGGCGCCGGGCGCGGTGCCGGGCACGGTGCCGGCTGCGGCGCCGGAGGTGCTGAGCTCCGGCCTGCTGCTCGGCCCGGCGAAGGTCGCGAACGCCTACGAGGAGACCATGCAGCGGCTGCTGCAGTCGATCCGCCTCGGCCTCATCGCCCCCGGCGAGCGGCTGCCGTCCGAGCGCGACCTCGCGCAGCGGCTGCAGGTGAGCCGGGCGACCCTCCGCGAGGCGCTCGGCTCGCTCGCCGACGCCGGGTGGGTCGTGGTGCGGCGCGGCCGCTACGGCGGCACGTTCGCCGCGGATGCTCCGCCCGCCGTGACGGGCGCCGACGGCGTGCGACCGAGCCGCGAGGAGCTCGAGGACGTGCTCGCGCTGCGCGCCGTGCTCGAGGTGGGCTCGGCCGGTCGGGCGGCCGCGAGCGAGCTCAGCGCCTCCGACCGCGAACGGCTCTGGCAGGCGTACGAGGAGTGCCGCTCGGCGCCGCCCGACGGCTACCGCGTCGCCGACTCGCGGCTGCACCTGCTCATCGCCGAGCTCATCGGCGCGGGCGGGCTCGTGCCGCTCGTCGCCGACGTGCGGCTCCGGGTCAACGAGCTCCTCGACGGGATCCCGCTGCTCGCGCCGAACATCGTCCACTCCGACGACCAGCACCGCGCCGTCGTGGGCGCGATCCTCCGCGGCAACGCCGACGAGGCGCGTGCCGCCATGGCCGAGCACCTCGAGGGCACCGAGGCCCTGCTGCGCGGGTTCTACGGCTGAGACGGGCCCCGGAGGACGCTGCGGCCGGCGGACTCGGTCGCGGCTCCGGACACGGCGAAGGGCCGGCGCCGAAGCGGCACCGGCCCTTCGCCTGGTCGACTCAGGCGCCCCAGAGGAACGCGAACGGCAGGAACGCGAGGCCGACCGCGGCGGCGCCCAGTCCGACGAGCAGCGCGCCGGCGAGCATGACGGCGTTCAGCACGACGCCCCAGATCGCCATGGTGCGGCTCGACGGCTCGCGCCGCAGCGCCAGGATGCCGAGCACGAGGCCGGCCGCCGGCAGGAAGAACGTGAACCCGGCGACGATCGACACGACGCCGAGCACGAGGCTCGAGATGCTGAACCCGTTGGTCTCGGCCGGAGCGGCCGGAGCGGACTGCGCCGTGAACGCGGGCGGGGCGAAGGCGGCGGCCTCGGTCGCGGCGGGGGCTTCGGGGACTGCGGTGGTCATCTGGATGCTCCTTCTCGTGGATACCCCTCCACGCTACGAGCGCCCCGCCCGCCGGGGTATCTGGCTAGCCCCCCGATACGATCGGTTGGATCCCCACCGCCGGACCTCCGGCCCTCCCCCACCCCCTGAACGGAGCCCCATGCCCCTGCCCTGGACCCTGCACGGCGACGGGAAGCACGTCGCCCCCGGCGACGTCGTGCCGCCCGCCGAGCGCCTCACGTGGCCGCGCACGATCGGCCTCGGCGCCCAGCACGTCGTCGCGATGTTCGGCGCGACCTTCCTGGTGCCGCTGCTGACCGGCTTCCCGCCGGCGACGACGGTGCTGTTCTCGGGCGTGGGCACCATCCTGTTCCTGCTCATCACCCGCAACCGGGTGCCGAGCTACCTCGGCTCGTCGTTCGCCTTCATCGCCCCGATCACGGGCGCCATGGCCGCGAAGGGCATCGACGACCCGATGGGCGCGGCCCTGTTCGGCATCGTCGCCGTGGGCCTCCTGCTCGCGCTCGTCGGCGCGATCGTGATCTGGACGGGCACCCGCTGGATCGACTGGCTCATGCCGCCGGTCGTCGCCGGTGCGATCGTCGCCCTCATCGGCCTCAACCTGGCGCCGGTCGCGAAGTCGAACTTCGAGGCCGCGCCGCTCACCGGCTTCGTGACGCTCGCCGCGATCCTGCTGGTCACCGTGCTCTTCCGCGGGCTGATCGGCCGCATCTCGATCCTCATCGGCGTCGTGGTGGGCTACGTGGCGGCCGTGCTGCAGGGCCAGGTCGACTTCACCGCGTTCGCCGCGGCCGACTGGGTCGGGCTCCCCGAGTTCCACCTGCCCGCCAATCCCTTCGCCGACGCGGCGATCTGGGGCCTGCTGCCCGCGTTCCTGCCGATCGTGCTCGTGCTCATCGCCGAGAACGTCGGCCACGTCCGCGGCGTCGCGCAGATGACGGATGCCTCGGTCAACGCCTGGACCGGCCGCGCGCTCCTCGCCGACGGCCTCGCGACCACGGTCGCCGGCTTCTTCGGCGGCTCGGGCACCACGACGTACGGCGAGAACATCGGCGTCATGGCGGCGACCCGTGTCTACTCGACGGCCGCCTACTGGGTGGCGGGCATCGTGGCGGTGCTGCTCGGCCTCTCGCCGAAGTTCGGCGCCCTGATCAACACGATCCCGGCCGGCGTGCTGGGCGGGGCGACGGTCGCGCTGTACGGCCTCATCGGCATCATCGGCGTGAAGATCTGGGTCGACAACAAGGTCGACTTCTCGCGCCCGGTGAACCAGTTCACCGCCGCCACCGCGCTGATCATCGGCATCGCCGACTTCACGATGTCGTTCGGCGACGTGGTCTTCAACGGCATCGCGCTCGGCACGATCGCGGCGATCGTGATCTTCCATGTCATGAACTGGATCGGGAAGGCGCGCGGCACGGCCTGACCGGGCCGCGCCCCAGGCGCCTGGAACGACGGATGCCCCGGACCGCGTGGTCCGGGGCATCCGTCGTCTCCGGGGCATCCGCCCGCCGGGACGAGGTCAGGCGAAGAGCGCCTCGATCGGCCCGCGGGCGAAGAACACGAGGAAGCCGGCGGCGACGACCCACAGCAGCGGGCTGATCTCCTTCGCCTTGCCCGACAGCGACCGCACGACGACCCACGAGATGAAGCCCGCGCCGATGCCGTTGGCGATCGAGTAGGTCAGCGGCATCACCGTGACGGTGAGGAACACCGGCAGCATCACCGAGAAGTCGAGGAAGTCGACGTGGCGGATCTGCGACATCATCAGCGCGCCGACGATCACGAGCGCCGCGGCGGCGACCTCGGACGGCACGATCGACACGAGCGGCGTGAAGAACATCGCGAGCAGGAACAGCGCGCCCGTGACGAGGTTCGCGAGGCCCGTGCGGGCGCCCTCGCCGATACCCGAGCCCGACTCGATGAACACGGTGTTCGACGACGACGACGTGAAACCGCCGGCGACGGCGCCGACGCCCTCGACGATCAGCGCCGACTTCAGGCGCGGGAAGTTGCCCTGCTTGTCGGCGAGGCCCGCCTCCTCCGACAGGCCGGTGAAGGTGCCCATCGCGTCGAAGAAGTTCGTGAAGACGAGGGTGAAGACGAGCATGAGCGCGGCCAGCACGCCGATGCGCTCGAACGAGCCGAACGACACCTGGCCGACCAGCGAGAGGTCGGGCAGGCTCACCCAGCTCGCGGGCAGCTGCGGCACCGACAGGCTCCAGCCGCCCGGCTGGTCGACCGCGGAGCCGAGGTGCCAGATCGCCTCGACGACGACGGCGACCACGGTGCCGCCGAGGAGGCCGATGAGCAGGCCCCCCTTCACCTTGCGCGCGACGAGGATGCCGGTGCCGAGCAGCGTGAGCACGAAGATCAGCGTCGGGATCGTCGCGACGCTGCCGTTCGTGCCGAGGCCGACGGGCGGCGACGCCAGGCCGGTCGCCGTCACGAAGCCGGCGTCGACGAAGCCGATGAACGCGATGAACAGGCCGATGCCGACCGTGATCGCGAGCTTCAGCTGCATGGGCACCGCGTCGAAGATCAGGCGGCGGAGGCCCGTGGCGGCCAGCAGCACGATGATGAGGCCGTTGATGACCACGAGGCCCATCGCCTCGGGCCAGGTGACCTGGCCGACGACCGAGACCGCGAGGAACGAGTTGATGCCGAGGCCGGCCGCGAAGCTGAACGGCAGGCGGGCGACGAGGCCGAAGAGGATCGTCATGACGCCGGCGGTGAGGCCGGTGACGGCCGCGACCTGCCCGAAGGCGAGCTGGTCGCCCGCGACGTCGGTGCCCGACGACAGGATGATCGGGTTCAGGATGACGATGTACGCCATCGTCACGAACGTGACGATGCCGCCGCGGATCTCGGTGCCGACGGTCGAGCCGCGCTTCGTGATCTCGAAGAAGCGGTCGATCGCGTGCTTCGGCTGCGGCTCCGGCTCGGCGGAGGGCGCCTCGGTCGGCGTCGGACTGGTCATCGGCGGTCCTTTCGGGTGCTCGGCGGGGCGTCGCCCCACGTGGTCGTGTGTCCCCCGCGGCCGGATGCCCCCTCCATCGCGTGCCCGGTCAGGCGAGGCCGAACAGCTTCATCAGGTGCTCGCCGACGATCAGCCAGATGCCGACGATGACGGCGATGCCGCTGAGCGCGAAGCAGGCGCATGCACCCAGGAACGCGACGCGCTTCTCGCCCTCGCTGAGGGGGTTCTTCCTCGCCGCCTTGGCGGCGCGCTTGGCGGCGGCCTTCGCCTCGGCGGGCGTGATGACGGTGATCGCGTCGGTGAACTCGGCCGGCGTGACGACGGGCGTGCGGCCCGAGATCGTCAGCAGGCGGATGCCGAGCGAGTACGCGCTCACGACGACGGAGGCGCCGATCAGCGCGGAGAGCAGGACGAGGAGGAACGCCAACCAGTCGATCACTTCGCGACCTTCTTCTTCGGCTTGGGGTTGCGCTTGATCTTCACCGCGCGACCCGAGTCGGCGACCTCGCTGACCACGTTGTGCGGGGCCACCTCGCTGCGGCGCGACCACACGAAGATCCCGACGATCACCGAGACGCCGACGACGGTGTCGATGATGATGCCGACGACGCCGAGGTGCGCGACGAGCGCGGCGACCGCGCCGACCGCGCCGGCGGCGGGCAGGGTGAGCAGCCAACCGACGCCGATGCGCCCGGCGGTGCGCCACCGCACCTTCGAGCCGCGGCGGCCGAGGCCGGAGCCGATCACGGAGCCCGACGCCACCTGCGTGGTCGAGAGGGCGAAGCCGACGTGGCTGGAGGCCAGGATGGTCGCCGCCGTCGCGGTCTCCGACGCGAAGCCCTGCGCGGGCTTCACGTCGGTGAGACCGGTGCCGAGGGTCTTGATGATGCGCCAGCCGCCCATGTAGGTGCCGAGGGCGATCGCGATGGCGCAGGTCACGATGACCCAGGTCTGCACGTCGTCGCCGGGCGCCTGGAGCCCGGCCGCGATGAGGGTGAGCGTGATCACGCCCATCGTCTTCTGGGCGTCGTTCGTGCCGTGCGCGAGCGCGACGAGGGACGAGGAGAACACCTGCGCACGCCGGAAGCCGTCGCGACCGTCGGGCTTGCCGTCGTACCGCCGGGTGATCGCATAGGCGAGCTTCGTCGCCGCGAACGCGATGAGGCCGGCCGTCACCGGGGCGAGCAGCGCCGGGAGGATGACCTTGGAGAGCACCACGCTGAAGTCGATCGCCTGCAGGCCGAAACCGACGATGGCTGCGCCGATCAGGCCGCCGAACAGCGCGTGGCTCGACGAGGACGGCAGGCCGAGCAGCCAGGTGATCATGTTCCACACGATCGCGCCGATCAGGCCGGCGAAGATCAGCTCCGGCGTGATCAGGACCCCGCCGTCGCCCTCCTTGATGATGCCGCCGGAGATCGTCTTGGCGACCTCCGTCGACAGGAACGCGCCGATCAGGTTCAGCACCGCCGCCAGGGCGACGGCCACCTTCGGCTTGAGCGCACCGGTCGCGATGGGCGTCGCCATCGCGTTCGCGGTGTCGTGGAAGCCGTTTGTGAAGTCGAAGAACAACGCCAGTGCGATGACCAGCACGACGATGAGGGTGAGATCCACCGGCGTCTTTCTCTGGAACGGCGAACGGGGTTCACCTGATGTTCAGGGAGTCTGGGTTGCGGAGGCCGGCGTGCTCGGGTTCAGCGGGCGCCGGACAACCCCGTCGATCCTACGCGACGGAACTGGGCTCATCCACCACGGTCGCGAGGTCCGCACCGAACACGAAGGTCCTGCTCACCGAATCCCCAGCGAGCACGCCGGGCAGCCAGCGCTTCGCGTCGTCCCACATCTCGCCGAGCGGCACCCCGTCGATCGGGAACCACTCGGGGTCGAGCTCGTCGCTCGGGCGGGGCACCCCGCTCCAGCGACGGCAGACGAACACGTTCGACGCCTGGCTCCACGCCGGCTTGTGCGGGAACAGGTACGTGAGCTGGCCCCTCGGTTCGAGGTCGGCGGGGTCGATCACGACCCCCGCCTCCTCGAACGACTCCCGCACGGCGGCGTCGACCGGCGTCTCGCCCGGCTCGAGCTTGCCGCCGAGCCCGACGAAGTACCCCTGCCCGAGCCCGTGCTTCTTGCGGCCGAGGAGCACCTCGAGCCGCCCCTCCCGCTCGCGCAGGAGGTAGCAGACGCACACCTCGGGCAGGGGCATCCGCTCAGCCGAAGAGGATCTTCGCCTCGTCGTAGCGGGCCTGCGGCACGCGGTTGAGGCTGCCGGTCGCCTCCGCGATCGACACCGTCTTGATGTCGGTGCCGCGGAGCGTGACCATGTTGCCCCACGCCTCGTCGTAGGCGGCCTCGACGGCGGCCATGCCGAGGCGCGTCGCGAGCACCCGGTCGTACGCGGTCGGCTCGCCGCCGCGCTGGATGTGGCCGAGGACGGTCGCGCGCGACTCGATGCCGGTGCGCTCCTCGATCATCGGGGCGAGGACGTCGGCGATGCCGCCGAGCCGCGGCCGGTTGAAGGCGTCGAGGCCCTTGTGCGAGTGCGCCTCGGCCATGTCGGGCAGCGTGAAGCCCTCGGCGACGATCACGAGGGGCGCACGGCCGCGCTCGCGCACCGACTCGACCCACTCGCAGATCTGGTCGATCGACTGCGGCTGCTCGGGGATGAGGATGGCGTGCGCGCCGCCGGCCATGCCCGAGTGCAACGCGATCCAGCCGACGTGGCGGCCCATGACCTCGAGCACCATGCAGCGGCCGTGGGAGTCGGCGGTGGTGCGCAGGCGGTCGATCGCCTCGGTCGCGATCTGCACGGCGGTGTCGAAGCCGAACGAGTAGTCGGTCGCCGCGAGGTCGTTGTCGATCGTCTTCGGCACGCCGATGACCTTGATGCCGCCCTCGTCGTAGAGGCGACGGGCCGCGGTGAGCGTGCCCTCGCCGCCGATCGCGATGATCGCGTCGATGCCCTCCTCGTCGAGCATCCGCTGGATGTTCTCGGGGCCGCCGCCCTCGCCCTCGAACGGGTTCGTCCGGCTCGAGCCGAGGATGGTGCCACCGGTCTTCGCGAGGCCGCGCACGTCGTGGCGGGTCAGCGGCATCAGGTCGCGCTCGACGACGCCGCGCCAACCCCACCGGAACCCGACGAACTCGGTGTCGTGCGAGATGACGCCCTTCAGGATGGCCCCGCGGATGACCGCGTTCAGGCCGGGGCAGTCGCCACCGCTCGTGAGCAGGCCGATCTTCATGTCGTGATGACTCCTCTGTAGCTGTCGTTCGCAGAGGCCGCTCCGTCGAGGCGCGAACGTTCGGATTCTATCCGCACGGAGGAACCGGGACGTGCCGCGGGCGGATGCCCCGCCCGCGGCCGTCCGCTACAGGGTGCCGTCGAGCGCCGCGCGCAGCAGGTGCTGCAGGGCGTCGAGCTGCACCGAGTCGGCCGAGCCCGGCTCGACGTCGCTGCCGTCGAGCGCCCGGGCCGCGAGGCCCTGCTTGGCGTCGATGAGCTCCGCGATCCGCGCGTCGATCGTGTGCGCCGCGATGATGCGCCAGGCCGTCACCGGCTCGTCCTGGCCGATCCGGTGCACGCGGTCGATCGCCTGCGTCTGCTCGGCGCTGGTCCAGCTGAGCTCGGCGAGCACGACGTTCGACGCCGCCTGGAGGTTGACGCCGACGCCCGCGGCGGTGAGCGAGCAGACCGCGACGTGCACCTCGGGGTCGGTGTTGAACGCGTCGATGGCGGCCTGGCGCGCGAGCGCCGTCTGGTCGCCCCGGAGCGAGACGGTCTTGAGCTCCCGCGACGCGAACGCGGCCTCGGCCTGGTCCATCACGTCGATGTGCTTCGCGAAGAAGACGACCTTGCCGGCCGAGCGCGCGAGCTGGGCCGCGTAGTCGGCGGCGAGCCCGGCCTTCGCCTGGCCGATGCGGCGGACCATCGTGAAGACGTTCTCGCCCGACTTCGCCGACTTCGACTCCTCGAGCTCCGCCGAGGCGACGGCTCGGATGTACTGGTCGCGCGTGAGCTCGTCGAGGTCGCCGACGCGGAGGCCGCGCGACTCGACGAGGGCACGGAACCGGCCGGCGAGGCGCTGCCCGAGCTCGCGCTCGGCGGCCCGGACGGAACGCCCGAGCTCGTCGTCGAGCTCGACCGGGAGGTCGGCGATGCGCTTGGCGGGGAGGTCGGCGGCGACGTCGACCTTGCGGCGGCGGACGATGCCGAGGTCGATGACCGTGCGCCGGGCGCTGGCGTAGAAGCCGTGGTCGGCGGGGGTCAGCCCGGTCTCCTCGAGCTCGGCGAGCAGCTCGGGCGACGGCCGGTCGCCGTCGATCCAGCCGAGGAACTGCCAGATCGCGCGGAAGTCGTCGACGTCGTTGATGAGCGGCGTACCGGTGAGCGCGAGGAGCAGCGGGTGCCCGCCGGGGGCGCCGCGGCGGATGCGGTCGGCGAGTGCCAGCACGTTGCGGGAGCGCTGCGACTGCAGGTTCTTGATGAAGTGCGCCTCGTCGACGACCATGCCGCGGAAGCCCATCGTCGACAGCCACGACATGTGGCGGTCGAGGATGTCGTAGTTCACGACGACGACGTCGGCGAAGGCGTCGAGCGTGTCGCCGTCGCCGTGGATCACGGTCGCCCGGCGGTGCGGCGTCCACCGCTCGACCTCGCGCGCCCAGTTCATCTTGACGACGTTCGGCACGACGGCCAGGAGCGGGTAGGAATCGGTCACGGCGGCGGCGAGCACCGACTGCGCGGTCTTGCCGAGGCCGGGCTCGTCGGCGAGGAGGAAGGTGCGGTGCCCCTCGCGGGCCGACTCGATGAACCGCGCCTGGTGCTTCATCAGCTCGAGGCCGCGCGGCGCGAGCCGGTCGACCTTCGGCGCCTCGGGCAGCTCCATCGAGGCCGTCTGGCCTCCGGAGCCCTGTTCGAACGACTTGAACAGCGGCCCGAGCAGCTCCCAGTTCGCGAGGCGCCGCACCGGCACCGCCGGGGCGTGGTTCCGCGAGAAGTCGGGGGCGAGGAACGGGTTCGCGAGCTGGCGCGCCTTCACCGACTGCGGCACGACCTGGTTCTCGCTCGCGACGACCGCGACGGGGTCGGGCTCGCGGGTGATGATCAGCTCGTCGGCGCTGAGCTCGGCGCCCGACTCCAGCAGCCAGTCGCGGCGGAACCGTTGCGCGACCGTCGACACCGAGGCATCCGGCTCGAGCAGGGTGATCAGGCTGGTGTCGCGGGCCGCGGTCTTCGCGAGGATCTGCGCGATGCCGTCGAGCCGCTTCAGCAGCTCGACGCGGGCCGCGTCGCCGATCTCGGCGTCGCCCTTCACGCGCGAGCGCTCCTCGCGCATGAGCAGCGCGATGACCTGGAACTTCTGGCGGTTCGTCGGTCCGAGCTTGTTCTTCTGCGCCTTCTGCTCGACCTCGCGCACCTTGCGGGCGAGGATCGGGATGATCGGCGCGTCGTCGTCGCGAGAGCGCGTCCGCTGACGCTGCCTCGTCTGGGCCAAGGGTCCTCCCACGGTGGGTGCGTCCGTCGCACCGACGCCGCGCGGTTCGCTCACCGGACCGCGGGCGGCGGAACCATCCGGGTTCCGCGACGACGGGGCCGTCGAATCCAGGTGGGTGAGGCCACCAGCCGAGCAGTGCGCGAGCGGGGCCCGCGCCGTCGGACCGAGGATCGGATTCGCCGGTCGAGCATCGATTCTACCGGGTTTCGCGCCGGATGCGGTGCGACGCGTCGTTCGGGTGCGTCGGCGTCAGCCGCCCAGCACGTGCACGGCGTAGCTGAGCAGGAAGCCGGCGGTGGCCAGGAGCCCGGTGAACGCGTGCGCCGTGCGGAACGCCTCGGGGATCATCGTGTCGCAGATCATGGCGAGGATGGCGCCCGCCGCGAGGGCGGTGACGAAGGCGGTCGTGCCGCCGCTCGCGTCGTCGAGCAGCACGAAGCCGGCGACCGCGGCCAGCGCGCTGGCGAGCGCGATGCCGGTCCAGAGCACGAATACGTAGGTGCGGGAGCGGCCGTCGTCCTTGAGCGCCGCCGTGCTCGACAGGCCCTCCGGCACGTTCGAGATGATGATCGCGACGAGCACCGGCACGCTCACTCCCCCGCCGCCGACCATGCTGAGGCCGAGCACCGCCGACTCGGGCACGCCGTCGAGGAGCGCGCCGAGCGCGATGCCGATGCCGGTCCCCGGACTGTCCCCGCGGCCGCGCGGGTTCCGCTGGTCGAGGCGGTCGAGCGCCGCGTTCGCCGCGACGTACGTGACGGCGCCGACCGCGAACCCGCCGACGGTGGGCCAGAAGCCGCCCTCGTCCTGCGCCTCGAGCACGAGGTCGAAGGCGAGCGCCGAGATGAGCACGCCCGCGCCGAACGCCATGATCCCGGCGACGACGGGCTGCGGCACGCGGACGACCCAGGCGATGATCGCGCCCACGACCAGCGCGCCGCCCGCGGCCAGTCCGGCGAGCGCGGCCCCCATCCAGTCCGGCATGGGGCCGAGCCTAACGGCCGGGCGGATGCGTCCCGCCGAGGCGGTGCGGCGCGGGGCGCCGAGTCCTAGGCTGACGGCATGGACGATCGCGCGAAGGCGGGCGAGGGCGTCGCCGAGGATGACGACTTCACCGTCGCACAGGACACGGAGTTCGACGAGGCCGAGCAGGTCGCGTCCGACGAGGAGCGCCCGCTCGACGACAGCCTGGTGGAGGACCGCCCGGGCATCGACGCCGAACGGCGGGTGGATGTCTCGGGCGAACCGCAGCAGCCCGCCGAGGAGGCCTGACCGCTGGGCTCCGGGCGGTCGCCGCGGCGGCCGGCCCGCGGATACCCCTGCGGGTATCGGGCGCCGGCGGTATCCTGACCGGGTGATCGACGACATCAAGAAGCGCGCCCTGCACCGCACGCGCATCATCGAGGGCCAGTTGCGCGGCATCGAGCGGATGATCGAGGACGAGGACTACTGCATCGACATCATCACGCTGTCCCTCGCCGTCCAGAAGTCGCTCGCGTCGCTGAACAAGCTCCTCGTCGAGAACCACCTGCGCACCCACGTCGCCCACCAGTACGACGCGGGCGGCGAGGAGCGCGAGGCGGCGATCGCCGAGCTGATCCGCATCTTCGAGCTCTCGAACAACCGGAGCTGACGTGACCGCGGTCGACGGCGAGCTCGGGCGGATCGCGCAGGCGACCGTGCTCGACGGCGGCCTCGGCACGCAGCTCGCCGACGCCGGCGTCGACGTGCGCGCGCCGCTCTGGAGCGCGCAGGCGCTCATCGACGCGCCCGACGCGGTGCTCGCCGTGCATCGCGCCGCCTTCGCCGCCGGCGCCGACGTCGCGATCACCGCGTCGTACCAGGTCTCGGTCGACGGGTTCGCGCGCGCCGGCCTCGACGCCGCCACGGCGCACCGGATGCTCCGCCGCAGCGTCGACCTCGCCCGCCGCGCCCGCGACGAGGCCGGCCGCGGGCGGGTCGCGGCCTCCGTCGGGCCGTACGGCGCGATGCTCGCCGACGGCTCGGAGTACACGGGCGACTACGGGCTCGACGTCGGCTCGCTCCGCCGCTGGCACCGCGACCGGCTGCGGCGGCTCGCCGACGCGGGCGCCGACCTCCTCGCCGTCGAGACGATCCCCTCGCTCCGCGAGGTGGAGGCGATCGCCGCCGAGCTGGAGGGGCTCGGCGTACCCGCGTGGGTGAGCGTCACGCCCGCCGACGGCCGGATGCGCACGGGCGAGCCGCTGGCCGAGGCGTTCGCCGTCGCCGCCGGCCCGCCGGAGGTGGTCGCGGTCGGCGTCAACTGCTGCCATCCCGACGAGGTGGCCGGCGCCGTGGCCGTCGCGCGGGCGGTGGCCGGCAAGCCGGTCGTCGCCTATCCGAACAGCGGCGAGGTGTGGGATGCCTCGAGCCGCACCTGGCACGGGGCCGGCGGGTTCGACGCCGACGCGGTGCGCCGCTGGCACGCGGCCGGCGCCGAGCTGATCGGCGGCTGCTGCCGGACGGGACCGGCCGAGATCGCCGCGATCGCGCGCGCGCTGCGCCCCGACGAGGATGCGGGAGTGGGCGCGGGTGCCGGCGCGCGCGACCTCGCCCGGTCGGACGGCGGCGCATGATGCGCCGCATCGAGCTCCGCCTCGGCGACCTCACGGCCGAGCACGTCGACGCCATCGTGAACGCCGCGAACTCGTCGCTCCTCGGCGGCGGCGGGGTCGACGGCGCCATCCACCGGGCCGGCGGCCCGGCGATCCTCGAGGAGTGCCGCGCGCTCCGCGCCGGCGAGCTGCGCGACGGACTGCCGACCGGCGAGGCCGTCGCCACCGGGGCCGGGCTCCTGCCCGCCCGCTGGGTGGTGCACACGGTCGGCCCGGTCTGGCCGGGTCCGGGACCGGAGGCCGACCGCCGCCGGGCGCTCCTCGTCGCCGCGCACCGGCACTCGCTCGCGGTGGCCGCGGGGCTGGGCGCGGCATCCGTCGCCCTTCCCGCGATCTCGGCCGGAACGTACGGGTGGCCGGTCGACGAGGTCGCCGAGACGGCGATCGCCGTCGCCGCGGCCGCCGGCGCGGACGCGGCGCCGCCGCTCGTGCGCTTCGTCCTGTCGTCGGAGCGCGTGCTCGGCGCCTATCGGGCGGCGGCCGAACGCTTGGGCGTGGCGGTCGAGGAGGTCTGACGGAGCGGGTTCCCGGCCGGCGTCCGGCTCAGGTGCCGGGCGAGGTCACCGCGAGCCAGGAGTCGAGCTCGCTCGGGCGATCGGTGATGATGCCGTCGACGCCGAGCGCGCCGACCTCGGCCCAGGTCTTCTCCGAGTTCAGCGTGTAGGCGAGCACGGCGACTCCTGCCTCGTGCGCGAGGGTGAGCGCCTGCGGCTGTGCGGTGACCGACGCGACCGTCGTGCCGAACCCGATCACGCCGAAGCGCTCGGCGAGCGGGCGCGGATCGGCCGGGAGCTCGCGGATGAGCATGATCCGCGACAGGGAGGGCGCGACCCGCGTGATGGAGTCGAGCGTCTCGACGCTGAAGGTCTCGAGCACGACCCGGTCGCGCACGCCCCGGCGTTCGATGAGCGCGCCGACGATGCCGACCTCCTCGGGGGTCCACGACGCCTTGAGCTCGACCAGCGCCCGGGCCTCGTCGCGCTCGGCGAGCGCGGTGAGGAACTCGTCGAGGGTGGGGATCCGGGTGCCGGCGAACGAATCGTCGTAGCTGCGCCCGACGTCGAGCCGCCGCACCTGGGCGAGCGTGAGGTCGCCGATCCGGTGCGGCACGCCGGCGACGCGCATGAGGTCGACGTCGTGGAACAGCACGGGCACGCCGTCGCGGGTGAGTTGCACGTCGGTCTCGACGAACGCGAACTCGTCGAGGGCGAGCCCGAGCGACGGCATGGTGTTCTCGGGGGCGCGCGCCCGGTCGCCGCGGTGCCCGATGATCACGGCCGACTCCCCCGGCGCACGGAGCGCACCGAACACGTCGGCGGCCGAGGCCGAGGGCGGCGGCTGGACGATCAGGAAGACGGCGACCAGGGCCCCGGCCGCCAGCGCGGCGAGCGCGGCCCGCACGGCGAGCCGCGGCGGGTGCGCGAGCCGGTCGAGTGGGGTCGCACGGCGGGCGCGCGCGCCGGAGGGGTGCGCGTCGGGGGAAGCGTGCACGGTTCGGGCCTTTCCACCGACCGGGCTCCATCGCCCGGCGGTGCCGTCACGCTAGCACACGCCGTTACCGTTTCGTTATCACCCGTCCGAGGGAGTGCCGGCGCCGGTCGAGCACGGCAGGAGGAGCGCCGCGACGCTCCCCCGGCCGACCATGCGCCCTACTTCAGGCTCTTCGGGTGCCAGACCGTCTTCGTCTCGGTGAACGCGACGATGCGGTCGAGCGTCGGCGCCGCGGCATCCGCTCCCGCCTCGGGGCGCAGCACGCGCTTCAGCGTGTCGGCCGCCGCGATCTCGAGGTCGACCCAGTCGAGCGCGCCCGCGCCGACGAGGTCGAGCGCGTTCACGTCGGCGTGGGCGGCGAGCCACGGGGTGATCTCGGCCGGCGAGCCCGTCAGCACGTTGACGACGCCCTTCGGCACGTCGCTCGTGGCGAGCACCTCGGCGAGGCTGATCGCCGACAGCGGGAACGCCTCGCTCGCGACGACGACGACCGAGTTGCCCGCCACCAGCGCCGGAGCGACCGCCGAGACGAGCCCGAGCAGCGACGAGTCCTGCGGCGCGACGATCGCGACGACGCCGGTCGGCTCGGGCACCGAGATGTTGAAGTAGGGCCCGGCGACGGGGTTGGCGTTGCCGGCGACCTGGGCGAACTTGTCGGCCCACCCGGCGTACCAGACCCAGCGGTCGATCGCCTCGTCAACCTGCGCGGTCGCCGCGGCGCGGGTCGCTCCCTCGGCCTCCTCGATCTCCGCGACGAACTGCGCGCGGCGGCCCTCGAGCAGCTCGGCGATGCGGTAGAGCACCTGGCCGCGGTTGTACGCGGTGGCGCCCGCCCAGCCGGCGACCGCGCCGCGCGCGGCGACGACCGCGTCGCGGGCGTCCTTGCGCGAGGCCTTCGACGCGTTCGCGAGGAACGCGCCGCCGGTCGAGCGCACCTCGTAGGTGCGGCCGGACTCGCTGCGCGGGAACGCGCCGCCGATGAACAGCTTGTAGGTCTTGGGCACGGCCAGGCGGCTCACTTCGCCGCTCCCTTCTTCGCGGCGGCGGCTCGTCGGGTGCGCTTGGGCGCGGGCGCGGCGGATGCCTCGGGCGCGGCATCCGAGCTCGCGATGCGGCGCTGCGCGCCGCCGGCGGCGGCGAGGCGCGCGGGCTTCAGGTACGCGCCGAGCCCGTGCCGGCCGCCCTCGCGGCCGTAGCCCGACTCCTTGTAGCCGCCGAACGGGCTCGACGGGTCGAACCGGTTGAACGTGTTCGCCCACACGACGCCGGCGCGGAGCTGGTCGGCGACGGCGAGGATGCGGCTGCCCTTGTCGGTCCAGATCCCGGCCGACAGGCCGTACGGCGTGTTGTTCGCCTTCGCGATCGCCTCCTGCGGGGTGCGGAAGCTCAGCACCGAGAGCACCGGGCCGAACACCTCCTCGCGGGCGATCCGGTGGCTGGTCTCGACGCCGGTGAAGATGGTCGGCGCGAACCAGAAGCCGTTCTCCGGGATCTCGCACGGCGCGGTCCAGCGCTCCGCGCCCTCGGCCTCGCCGATGGAGCTCAGCTCGCGGATCCGGTCGAGCTGCTCGCGCGAGTTGATCGCGCCGATGTCGGTGTTCTTGTCGAGCGGGTCGCCGAGCCGCAGGGTCGACAGCCGGCGCTTCAGCCGGTCGACGACCTCGTCGTGGATGGACTCCTGCACGAGCAGGCGGCTGCCGGCACAGCAGACGTGCCCCTGGTTGAAGAAGATGCCGTTGACGATGCCCTCGATGGCCTGGTCGATCGGCGCGTCGTCGAAGACGATGTTCGCGGCCTTGCCGCCGAGCTCGAGCGTGAGGCGCTTGTCGGTGCCGGCGACGGACTTGGCGATCTCGCGGCCGACCGCGGTCGACCCGGTGAAGGCGACCTTGTCGACGTCGGGGTGCGCCACGAGCGCGGCGCCCGTGTCGCCGGCGCCGGTGATGATGTTCACGACCCCGGGCGGCAGGTCGGCCTGCTGCACGATCTCGGCGAACAGCAGCGCCGTGAGCGGCGTGGTCTCGGCCGGCTTCAGCACGACCGTGTTGCCGGCCGCGAGGGCGGGCGCGATCTTCCACGCGAGCATGAGCAGCGGGAAGTTCCACGGGATCACCTGGCCCGCGACGCCGAGCGCGCGCGGGTCGGCGCCGAGGCCGACGTGGTCGAGCTTGTCGGCCCAGCCCGCGTAGTAGAAGAACCACGACGCGACGAGCGGCACGTCGACGTCGCGCGACTCCTTGATCGGCTTGCCGTTGTCGAGCGACTCGGCGACGGCGAGCTCGCGGGCCCGCTCCTGCACGAGGCGGGCGATGCGGAACAGGTACTTGCCGCGGTCGCGGCCGCTCATCTTCGACCAGACGCGGTCGTGGGCGCGGCGGGCGGCGGCGACGGCGCGGTCGACGTCCTCCGCGTTCGCGTTCGCGATCTCGGCGATGCGCTCCTCGCTGGCCGGGGAGATGGTCTGGAACGGCGTGCCGCGGCCGTCGACGAACTCGCCGTCGATGAAGAGGCCGTAGCGGTCGCGGAGCGACAGGATGGCGCGCGACTCGGGCGCGGGTGCGTACTCGAGGAAGCTCATGGTTCGGATGCCCCGTCTCAGGTCTAGTCGATCGTCACGTAGTCGGCGCCGGAGTAGTGCCCGGTGCGCAGCTTCTGGCGCTGCAGGAGCACGTCGTTCAGCAGGCTCGACGCGCCGAACCGGAACAGGTGCGGCTGCAGCCACTCCTCGCCGACCGTCTCGGCGACGGTGACGAGGTACTTGATCGCGTCCTTCGACGCGCGGATGCCTCCGGCCGGCTTCACGCCGATGCGCTGGCCCGTGAGCACGTGCCAGTCGCGCACGACCTCGAGCATGAGGAGCGTGACGGGCAGCGTGGCAGCCGAGGGCACCTTGCCGGTCGAGGTCTTGATGAAGTCGCCGCCCGCGAGGATCGACAGCCACGACGCGCGTCGCACGTTGTCGTAGGTCACGAGCTCGCCGGTCTCGAGGATCACCTTGAGGCTCGCGCTGGTGCCGTCGGGCCGACGGCAGGCCTGCTTCACGGCGGCGACCTGGTCGAAGACGAGGCCGTAGCGCCCGGCGAGGAACGCGCCGCGGTCGATGACCATGTCGATCTCGTCGGCCCCGGCGGCGACCGCCTCGGCGGTGTCGGCGAGCTTGATGTCGAGCGAGGCGCGGCCCGACGGGAAGGCGGTCGCGACCGCGGCGACCGAGATGCCGCCGTCGTCGGGGTCGCCGTGCGCGGCGCCGAGCGCCTCGACCGCGGAGGGCACCATGTCGCCGTAGACGCAGACGGCGGCCACGCGCGGCGTGGTCGGGTCGGCCGGGTCGGGGTTCGCCGCCTTCGCGGCGAGCGAGCGGACCTTGCCGGGGGTGTCGGCGCCCTCGAGGGTGGTGAGGTCGATGAGCGAGATGATGCGATCGAGCGCCCACGCCTTCGAGGAGGTCTTGATGGACCGGGTGCCGAGGGCGGCGGCGCGCTGCTCGAGGCCGACGGCGTCGACCCCGGGGATGCCGTGGAGGTAGCGGCGGAGCGTCGCGTCGTCGGGCTCGCCGCCGAGGACGGCGACGGCGCGCTCGTGCGCGCTGACGAGGGCGGTTCCTGACATGTCTGGACCTGGATTCCTGTCTGGTGGTGGTTCGGATGGCGGCGGTCAGCCGTCGAGCAGGTGGAGCGCCGTGGCCTCGTCGGTGACGAGCACGGTGCACAGCCCGCTGCGCACGACCGCGTCGGCGACGGCGTGCTTGGACGGGCCGGCGATGACGGCGATCGTCAGCGGGCCCTGGCGGAGCTCGTCGAGCGTGAGGCCGACGGTGCGGGCGTCGAGGGCGGGGTCGACGATGTTGCCGTCGGCGTCGAGGTAGCGGCCGACGACGTCGCCGACGGCGCCCTTCTGGACGAGCACGTCGACGTCGCCGGCGGTGAGGTACCCGCTCTCGACGTGCACGGAGGTGTGGTCGGCGGCGCCGGCGCTGAAGAGGTAGACGTCGGCCGACCTGGCGAGGTCGATGACGCCCGCGACGACGCGGTCCGCCTCGATCGCCTCCTTGGTGGCGAGGCGCTCGAGGATGGCGGGGCTCGGCAGCAGGGTCGCGGAGCCCGAGGCCTTCTGCGCGATGCCGACGGCGGTGGCGGCCGCGGTGCCCGGCCGGCGGTTGAGGCTCACGCCGCCGTTGATCTGCACGACGTTGACGCCGGTCGCCCAGCCGTTGCGCAGGTGCTGCGAGATGTCGAACAGCGTGCGGCCCCAGCTCACGCCGAGCGTGCGCGGGACGGGCCGCATCGCGGTGAGGTAGTCGGCGGCGGCCTGCGCGGTGCGGGACTGCAGCTCCTCAACCGAGGAGACGCCCGCGGACGACACCACGATCGCGTCGTGCAGGCCGCGCTCCTCCCGGAGGCGGCGTTCGATCGGCAGCCGCCGGGCGCGCGGGTGGAGGATCTCGATGCGGATGAACCCGCGCTGCTTGGCCTGGGCCAGCAGGCGACCGACCTTCCAGCGGGTGAGCCGCAGGGCCTGGCCGATCTCGTCCTGCGTCTTGTTCTCCTCGTAGTACAGCTCGGCTGCTCGGATGGACAGCAGTTCGTCGATCTCGTCCATCAGGCTCCTTCCGATGTCCCCCGCATTCCAGCGTAGGCACGGTGGCGCGCCGCGGCAACACCTGCGGGCATTCCTGCTCAGATGAGCAGGTCGGGGTCGGATGCTGCGCACCTATGCTGATGCCCATGCCCTCATCGCTCGCGCTGGCCGTGGACTTCGGCGGCACCAAGGTCGAAGCCGCCCTCATCGATCCCGACGCCCGCGTCGTGGAGGGCAGCCGGCACCGCCGGCCCACGGGCCCGACGGCCGACTCCCCCGCCCTGCAGCGCTCGGTCGTCGACGTGGTGACCGCCGCCCTGGCGGCCCTGCCCGACGGCGACGAGGTCGTCGGCGTCGGCATCGGCTCGGCCGGCCCGATCGACACCGTGCACGACGCCGTGTCGCCGCTGAACGTGCCCGCCTGGCGGGGACATCCGCTCGTCGCCGACGTCCGGGCCCTCGTGCCCGGCGTGCCCGTGGTGCTCGCCATCGACGGGCTCTGCATCGCCGTGGCCGAGCACTGGGTCGGCGCGGGCCGGGGCGCCGGAAACCTGCTCGGGATGGTCGTGTCGACCGGCGTCGGCGGCGGCGTCCTGGTCGGCGGCCGCGCCCTGCCGAGCCCGACCGGCAACGCCGGCCACATCGGCCACATCGGCGTGGCCGGGTTCGACGACCGCTGCGCGTGCGGCGGTACCGGATGCCTCGAAGCCGTCGCCAGCGGCCCCCGCACCGTCGCCTGGGCCCGCACGCAGGGCTTCACCGGCGCCACCGGCGAGGACCTCGCCGCCGCCCACGCCGCGGGCGACCCGATCGCCCTGGCCGCCGTGGAACGCGCCGGCACGGCGATCGGCCGGGCGGTCGCCTCCGCCGCGAACCTGCTCGACCTCGACCTCGCCGCGATCGGCGGCGGCTTCTCGCGCGTCTCCCCCGCCCTGCTCGACCACGCCCGCGCCGCCGTCGCCGAGCACACCGTGTTCGCCTTCGCCAATCGGGTCCGTATCGTCCCCTCCGGACTCGGCGACGAGGGCCCCCTCATCGGCGCCGCCGCACTCATCCACCGCCCCGAGCACTTCGCCTGACGCCGCGGGCGATCCGGCCCGCACCCGGAGATCAGCCGGCCGGCGCCCCGCGCTCGTCCTCGACGAAGCGCGGCCGCGCGACGACCACGCCCGCGACGGTCGCCGGCAGCGCCGTCGCCAGCAGGAGCACGAGCGGCAGGGTCCACGACCCGGTGGCGTCGCGCACGAGCCCGATCGCGATCGGCCCGAGCGCCGCGACGAGGTAGCCGCCCGACTGCACGAAGCCGCTCAACGCGACCGCCGCGGCGTGCGTCCGGGTGCGCAGGTTGATGAGCACCATCGCCAGCGGGAACAGCAGCGGCCCGAGCCCCACGATCGCGATCCACAGCGCCGTCGCCGTGGCCGGTACGAGGAGCAGCCCGAGGTACCCGATGACGAACGCGGCGATGCCCACGCCGACGAGCAGTCGCACCCTGCCCGTGCGCGCCGCGATCACCGGGATCGCGAGCGCCGCCGGCAGGCCCATCGCCGCGTACAGCGACAGCAGCGCGCCGCCCGTCGCCGGATCGGCGCCCGTCAGGTCGTGGACGATCCTCGGCAGCCAGGCGAACATCGTGTACGCGTTCACCGACGACACGGCGAAGATCGTCGCCAGTGCCCAGGCGAGCGGCGACCGCACCAGGTGACGCAGCTGCGCCGGGTCGGCCTCCTCCGGCAGCGACGCCCCGGCCCGCGCGCTCGGGTGCACGAGCAGCGCGACCCAGGGCACGAGCGCGGACAAGGCGAACACGGCCCAGAGCCCGATCGAGATGCGCCAGTCGGCGACCGACACGACGGGAGCCGCGATCAGCGGGGGCACGAAGGTGGACACCGACATGGCGCTGACGTACACCGTCGTCATGAGCCCCACGCGATCGGGGAAGTACCGCTTGACGAGGGGCGGGAGCAGCACGTTGCCGACGCCGATCGCCGCGAAGGTCAGTGCGCTCGCCGCGAGCAGCCACGCCGCGTCGCCAGCGAGGGCGCGACCGAGGAGCCCGAGTACGAGGCCGCCCAGGGCGATCACGAGCGTCCGCTCGAGGCCCAGCCCCTTCGCGAACACCGGGGTCGCGATGCCGAACACGGCGAAGCACAGGGGCGGGAGCATCCCGAGCACGCCGACCTGCACGGGATTCAACGCGATGTCGGCCTCGACCTCGTGCAACACGGGCGACAGCGACGCGACCGCGGTCCGCAGGTTGAACGCGACGAGCAGGATGCCCGCGAAGGCGAGGGTGCGCCCGGCGAGCAGCGGAAGGCGGCCCTCGCCCGGCGCGTCCGTCAAGAGAGCAGGCCCCGCGCCACCCGCACGTCGTCGTCGATGCCCTCGATGAGCGCCTCGATGCTGTCGAAGGCCACCATGCCGCGGATGCGCTCGACGAACTCGACGTCGACGAGGTGGTCGTAGAGGTCGAGGTCGCGGTCGAGCACGTAGGCCTCGACCTGCTTGCGGGGCACGCCCTCGAAGGTCGGGTTGTTGCCGACCGAGATCGCCGCGGGGTACCGCACGCCGCCGTCGGTCAACCAGCCCGCGTACACGCCGTCGGCCGGGATGAGGCCCTCGGACTCGGGCGACAGGTTGGCCGTCGGGTAGCCGAGCTCGCGCCCGCGCGCCGCGCCGTGCACGACGATGCCCGACACCGTCGGCGTGTGGCCGAGCAGCTCCGTCGCATACCGCACGTCGCCCTCGGCGAGGAGCTCGCGCACCCACGTCGACGACACGCGCCGTTCGTCCTCCGGCCGGACGTCGTCGATGACGACCACGTCGAACCCGTGCTGCGCGCCGAGTCGCTCGAGCAGCGCCACGTCGCCGGCGCCGCGGGCGCCGTAGCGGAAGTCGGATCCGACGAACACGACCTTCGCGTGCAGCGCCTGCACGAGCACGCGTTCGACGAACTCCTCCGCAGGCACCGACGCGAGTTGCCGGTCGAACGGCAGCAGCACGGTCGCGTCGACCCCGGTGGTCGCGAGCAGCGCGAGCTTCTGGCGCACGCTCACGAGCGCGTCCGGGCAGTGGTCGGGTGCGAGCAGTGCGAGCGGGTTGCGGTCGAAGGTGACGATCGCGCTCGACAGGCCCCGCTCGGCGGCGATCTCGCGGAGGCGACCGATCACCGCCCGGTGGCCGACGTGCACGCCGTCGAACTTGCCGATCGTGACCGCCGAGGGGCCGAAGCCGGCCGGGACGGCGTCGAGGCCCTTGAACGTCCTCACTCGTCGTCCCCGGCGGGATGCTTCACGAGCCACCACATGCCGAGGAACGGCAGGACCAGCGGGATGAGCAGGTACCCGGCGCCGAAGAGGGTCCACACCGTCGACGTGCGGCCGAACGGGTTCCCGGTGCCGGCACCGAGCAGGTCGGACGCGAGCCAGGTGATCGTGCCGACGACGAGCACGCCGACGGCCTCGAACCCGATCGTGATCCACGCGACGCGGTACCAGGCACGGCCCGGCATCACGAGGGCGATCGTCGCGACGATGTACACGATCGCCGACAGCCCGGAGAGGGTGAACGCGACGGGCGCCTCGTCGAAGCGCTCGATGATCTGCACCGCCGTGCGACCGGTCGCGGCGAGGGCCAGGATGCCGTAGACGACCACGAGCACGCGGCCGACGCCGCTCATGCGGCGCACGCGGGCGGGCGCCTCGGCGGCTGGGGTGGGAGCGGATGCAGACATGACGTTCGATTCTCTCAGAAGCCCGGTCACGCGACCTGCACCGTCCAGATCTGGAACATGCGGTACACCATGACCGCGACGGCGAGTGCGGCGACGCCGAGGATCACCGTCGACCACCTGGTGCGCTCGAGGAGCGCCCAGAAGCCGGCCGCGGGCGGCAGGAGCGCCGCCGACACGAGGTAGATCCAGAACTCGAGCGCGCTGCCGCTCGGCTGGTTGCCGGCCAGCGGCGCCACCGCGGCGACCACGACCTGCCCGATGAGGAGGAGCTCGACGAGCGCCAACGAGCCGAGGCTGAGGTCGCTCGGCACCCGGCCGACGAGTCCGAGCCCGAGGCAGAGCAGGCCGGCGAGGGTGGCGACGCCGACCTGCAGCCACGCGTACCACTCGATCACGCGTCGACCTCCTGCGGGAACCCGGTGACGACCTTCAGGGTCGTGCCCCGCAGCTCCACGATCGCGATGAGCCGGTCGTCGCCGGCGACGGCCGCCGCGACGCCCGCGAACGGCTCCGCACCGGCCGGCAGCGCGACGCGCTTGCCGTGCCCGATGTCGCGGGCCTCGTCGTCGGTGACGGCGATCACGGGCAGCGCGAGCGCCGCCGCCGCCGCAGGGGCGAGCAGGGCGGAGGCCACGTCGAGGGCGTCGAGGGTCGAGGCATCCGCGACGTCGAACCGGCCGACGCGCGTGCGACGCAGCGCGGTCAGGTGGCCGCCGACGCCCAGCGCGGCGCCGAGGTCGCGCGCGAGCGCGCGGATGTACGTGCCGGAGCTGCACTCGACGCGCACGTCGAGGTCGATCGACGCCGCCTCGCGCCGCATCCCGAGCACGTCGAACGCGGCGACCGTCACCCGACGCGACGCGAGTTCGACGGCCTCGCCCTCGCGCACGCGGTCGTACGCCCGGCGGCCGTCGACCTTGATCGCGCTCACCGAGCTCGGCACCTGGTCGATCTCGCCGGTGAGCGCCGCGATGCCGTCGGCGATCGCCGCGTCGGCGACCGCCGCGACCACCGCCGGATCGGCGGCCGGGAACGGCTCGCCCTCGGCGTCGTCGGTGCTCGTGCCCCAGCCGAGGCGGATCGTGGCCAGGTACTCCTTGTCGAGCCCGACGAGGTGGTGCAGCAGCCGGGTCGCGCCGTTCACGCCGATCACGAGCAGGCCGGTGGCCATCGGGTCGAGGGTGCCGGCATGCCCGACCTTGCGGGTGCCGGCGAGCCGCCTCGTGCGGGCGACGACGTCGTGGCTGGTCATCCCCTCCGGCTTGTCGACGAGGAGGATGCCGCTGTTCACGCCGTACAGCCTACCGGCCGGCGGAACCTACGCTGGGGGGATGCGGATCGGGATCATCGGCGCCGGCGCCCTCGGCGGAACCTTCGCGGCGCTCCTCCAGCGGGCCGGGCACGACGTCGAGGTGACGGCGCGCGGCGGCGGACTCGAGGCGATCCGCGAGGGCGGCATCCGGCTGAGCGGCGGCTACGGCGACGTGCAGGCGCGGGTCGAGGCATCCGAGCGGCTCACGCAGCGACCCGACCTCGTGCTCGTGTGCACCAAGGCGCAGGATGCCTCCGCCGCGATCGGCGACCATGCCGACCTCATCGACGGCGTGCCCGTCGTGGTCGTGCAGAACGGGCTCGAGGGCGTCGAGACCGCCGCCCGCATCCTGCCCCGCTCCTCGTGCATGGGCGTGCTGTCGATCATCGCCGCCAACTACACCGAGCCCGGGGTCGTGCGCGTCACGACGACCGCGGCGAGCTACCTCGGCCGCGGCGACGGCGAGCCCGACGACGAGTGCCGCCGCACGGCGGCGATCCTGAGCGAGGCCGTGCCGGTCGTCGCCGTCGCGAACTTCCGCGGAGCGCAGTGGACGAAGCTCGTGGTGAACATGGTGAATGCCGTGCCGGCGATCGTCGGCCGTCCGGTCCAGGACGTCATCGCCGACCGGCGGCTCCGCCGCGTGGTCACCGCGTCGATGCGCGAGACCGTGCGCACCGGCATCGCCCGCGGCATCCGCTTCGGGTCCCTGCAGGGCCTCGCGAACGGCCGGCTGCGCTGGTTCGCCCGCCTGCCGCTGTCGATCGGGCAGGTGCTGCCGCGGCTCATGGGGCTGCGCATGGGGCGGGTGCCGAACCTCGGCTCGACGCAGCAGAGCGTGCGGCGCGGGCAGCCGACGGAGGTCGACTTCCTGAACGGCGCAGTCGTGCGCGAGGCGGCGGCCGCCGGGCTGGATGCCCCGGTGAACGCCGCGCTCGTGGCCCTCGTGCACGAGGTGGAGCGGACCGGGGCGCACCTGCCCGAGGCGCGCGTGCTCGCGGTGCTCGACCGGCGCTGACGGCGAACGCCGAAGGGGCGCGGCCCGGCTCGCCGCCGGGCTCGTGCCCCCGGATTCGGCCGAGGGGGCCCGGCTCACGGCCGGGCCCCCTCGGTCAGGGACGTCGCGTCGGTCAGGCCGCCGCGTCCTCACCCGTCTTCTTGTTCCGGCGGATCCGGACGACGACCAGCAGCGCGATGCCCGCGACCACGATCACGCCCGCGATGATCGCGAACACGCCGCCGGCGAAGCCGGTGGAGGCGAGGCCGGTGCCACCGCCGGCGGCGGTCGCGTTGCCGTCGCCGCCCTGCGGCGGGCCGGTGAGGCAGTTCGGCGTGGCCGGCGGGTAGGTGAGCTCGACGGCGAGTTCGGGGTTCACCTCGAAGGTCGCGGTCGTGATGTCGCGCGTCCAGGCGAAGTTGCCGTCCGTCTCGACCCACGTGCCGTCGGCGAGCTGCTCCCAGCCCGGCCAGCCGGTGGGGTTGCCGTCCTCGTCGACCGAGGCGCCGGGCCAGAGGGTCTCACCCTCCAGCACGCCGTCGTCGCCGAGCTCGCCGAGCTCGATCGTCTCGGTGTTGGCTCCGCCGTCGGTCAGGATCAGGTAGACCGTCCGCGACGTGCTGAGCGCGTCGGGGTCGAACAGCGCCACCCGGTACGTGATCCACGGCACGTCCGCGCGGCATTCGCCGGTCGCGACCGACCCGTCGAGGGTCGGGGTCGCGCAGTCGCCGTCGCGCACCGAGAAGGTCCACTTCGTCTGCGGCTCGCCCGTGAAGGCCCAGTCCTTCTTGGGCGTCGCGGTCACCGTGATGGTGTCGCCCTCGCGGACCGACTCCCAGTCGACCTGGTCGGTGTCGGCGGGGACGAAGAGCTCGTCGTCCTCGGCGGCGCACGAGTCGGTGAAGGTCGGCGAACCGGTCAGCGTGGTCGGGCACGGCGACTCGTCGAGGGCGAAGCGCCACGACGCGGTCGCGCCCTCCTTGAACGTCGAGCCGGGCCGCGCGGTGGCGGTGACCGTGATCACGCCGTTCTCCTCGGACGCCTCCCAGTCGATGGTCTCGGTGTCGTCCGGCACCGTCAGCTGCTCGTTGCCGGCACCGCAGGTGTCGTGGAACGTGGGCTCACCTTCGACCTCGATCTGGCACGGCTCGTCGATCAGGACGAACTCCCACTTGGTCTGGGGTTCGCCGATGAAGGCGTAGCCCGGCTGCGGGGTGGCGGTCACGGTGATGACGCCGTTCGACTCGCCCTGCTCCCAGTCGACCGAGTCGGTGTCGTCCGGCACGGTGAGCTGCTCGTTGTCGGCCTTGCAGGTGTCGGAGAACGTCGGGGCGCCCACGAGGGCGACGCGGCAGGGGCCGTCGTCGACCGGGAAGGTCCAGGTGGTCTTCGCATCCGCCGGGAAGGCGTTGCCCGTGGTCGGCTTCGCCGTCACGGTCCACACGCCGCCGTCCTTCGACTTCGACCAGAGCGTGGTCGCGGTGTCGGCCGGCAGGGTCACCACGTCGTCGCCGACGTGGCAGGTGTCGGCGTAGGTCGGCACGCCGACGACCGGCACGACGCAGTTCGCGTCCTCGACCGTGAAGGTCCAGCTGGTCTTGGCGTCCGCCGGGAAGGTGTGGCCCGGCTGCGGCTTCGCCGTCACGGTGATGACCGAGCCCGAGCGCGTCTGCTCCCAGTCGATCGTGGCCGTGTCGGCCGGGACCGTCAGCTGCTCGTTGGCGGGGCCGCAGCGGTCGCTGAACGTGGGTGCGCCCTCGACCGGCACCTGCACCGGCGGCTTCGCGCAGTCCTCGTACTGGAGGAGCGACTGGTCGCCCTGGGCGGCGACGGTCTCCTTCCAGACCGGCCAGAGCTTCCAGTAGGAGAAGCCGGTGGAGATGTCCTTGGCGTGCCCCTCGTGCTTCGCCGCGAGGAACCCGGTGATCGTCAGGTACTGGCGGTCGTACAGCCCAGTGCCCTGGTCCCAGTGGCAGACGCTGACGACGTCCTCGCCCACGCAGGAGATGTTGCCCTCCCAGTGGTAGTTCGTGCCGCCGACCTGCACCCACTTGACGGTCCAGGAGGTCGGGTCCTTCCACAGCGGGTGGTCGGCGAAGAGGAAGGTCTTGGTGCCCGACCAGGTGCCGCCGTTGTTGTGGAAGTTCAGCGTGACGTCGGCGCCGTCGATCGAGAAGCGCACGTTCACGTCGTTCGCCTGGCCAGCGGGCAGGTCCTTCGGGTAGACGACCTCGAGCGCATCGCACGTCGGTGCCGCGTACTGCCAGTTCCAATCGAACGGCTTGGTGCAGTCGGGGTACGCGAGCAGCGACTGGTCGCCCTGCGCCTCGCCCTCGATGACCTTGCCGTCCTTCACGTACCGGTAGGCCGGGAAGATGTCGTACTTGTGGCTGGAGTGCCCGGTCTTGAACGAGTCGACGTCGGTCGTGTTCGAGGTGTACTTGCCCGACGAGGCGTAGTGGCAGTAGGTGATCTTCTGCTCACCGCTGTCGCAGAGCGACTTCTCGACCTTGAGCGAGCCGGTGCCGCTGTCCTTGACGCCGTCCCCCCACTTGAGTTCGATCGTGAGGCTCGCGGTCGTGCCGACGGCCACGCCCTTCTGCACGAACGTCGCGGTCTTGCCGGCGATCGAGGTGCCCTTCGGGACGACCTTCTCGTTCGAGCTCGAGTTCACCGTCGCGGGAGTGTTCTCGGAGTTCTTGACCGTCCACGTGACGTCGGCGGTCGAGGTGGCCACGTCGCACGCGGCGACGGCGGACACGGTCGTGGTGTGCGCCGACGCCGGCGCAGCGGCGCCGAAGACGACGAGGCCCGCGCCGAGCGCGAGCGTGGCGATGGCCGCGAGGGCGCGTCGCATCGGATTGCGGAACGCCCGGCGCGGGCGCGCGGGCGATCGGTCGGCGCGTTGCGCCGAGCCGAATTCACTCATGTGGGGTCTCCAGTGGATCCGGCGGCACCATGAGCCGGACGGAGACCCGTGCAGAGCACGGCGCATCGATGCGCGCTGCGGATGCATCGAGGCGCGAGGTTCCCGAGGGGGGGTGGGGCAGTGGGGGCTCGTGGGGTGCCGAGGGGGGGATGGCAGTGGCACCAGTATGGCGAATCGGGAGGGTCCGGCGCCACTTCGCCACACGGGCCTCCCCCGGACTGGGGTGAGCGGCCCGGGTAGCCGGCGGGGCGGGGCATCCGATCGGATGCCCCCGCCCCGCCGGGATCAGCCGACGAGCCGCGGATGCGCCGGGTCGGCCACGTCGACGACGCGGTCCGCGGTGCGCCGCGGGTCGGCGTGCGCGTACGCGATGAGGTCCGCGGGGTCGGTCGGCTCGCCGGCCACCGCGATGCGGAGGTCCCAGAGGTCGGCGAGGCGCTCACGCAGCACGAACCGCCCGTCGACGATGAGGATGGCGTCCTCGGGTCCCGTCACCCATTTCGGCTCCACCCAGGCGTCGCGCGCGGGATCCCGCACCTTCGTGACGAACGCCGCCGAGCCGCCGAACCGGAACGGCTCCACGAGCGAGCGCCGCAGCGCGGACTCGTCGAAGCCGTACCCGTAGTAGCGCTCCGGCGTGTCGGCCCCGTATTCCGCCTGCGCGGCGCGCGACCGGTGGAAGTCCTCCAAGCGCGCCCGGAAGACGGCGTGGTCGCGCTCGGCGAGCACCGCGGCGAGGTCGTCGCCGAGGGCGCTCTTGCCGCTCAGGAGCGGCCCGTCGATCGCGACGGTCATCCGCCCCCGTCCGCACCGCGCCAGGACCTCCTCGGCGAGCCCGCGCAGGAACGCCACCCGTGGCGTGGTGACCAGTCGCATGGTCCGACTGTACGCGGGCCGACCACGCGCGCCTACGCTGGAGGGATGCCCGCCCCCGCCGCCTCCGCTCCCCCGGACGGGTTCGCGGACGGGATCGTCGACTGGTTCGCGGGCGCGGCGCGCCCACTCCCCTGGCGCGCGGCGGATGTCTCGCCGTGGGCGGTGCTCGTCAGCGAGTTCATGCTGCAGCAGACGCAGGTGTCGCGCGTGGTCCCGAAGTGGGAGGCGTGGATCGCGCGATGGCCGACGCCCGCCGACCTCGCCGCCTCGCCGCCGGCCGAGGCCGTGCGCGCCTGGGACCGGCTCGGCTACCCGCGCCGCGCCCTCTGGCTGCACGAGGCCGCGGTCGAGATCGTGGAGCGGCATGGCGGCCGGGTGCCCCGTGACCTCGACGCGCTGCTCGCGTTGAAGGGCGTCGGCCCGTACACGGCGCGCGCGGTCGCCGCGTTCGCGTTCGGCGACCGGCATCCCGTCGTCGACACCAACACGCGCCGCGTGCTGGCCCGCGCCATCGACGGACGCGCCGCCGCCGGCGCGCCGTCGGCCCCCCGCGACCTCGCTGCCATGGAGCGCGTCCTCCCGATCGAGCGCGCGGCCGCGCACGCGTTCAACGCGGGCGCGATGGAACTCGGCGCGACCGTCTGCACGGCGCGCTCCCCCGCGTGCGACGGATGTCCCGTCGCCACGACCTGCGCCTGGCGAGCGGCGGGCTACCCGGCCGACCCGGCGCCCCGCCGGCGCACGCAGGCCAGGTTCGAGGGATCGGACCGGCAGTTGCGGGGCATGGTCATGCGGGAGCTCCGTGCGGCCCACCGGCCGGTCCCGCGGGACGAGTTCGCCGGCATCCACGCGGATGCCGCGCGCCTCGATCGGGTGCTCGCCTCCCTCGTCGTCGACGGGCTCGCCGAGGCATCCGACGCGGGCTGGACCCTTCCGAACTGAGCCGCACGGCGGCGGGCCGAGGAACCCGCCTGTGGCGACCCCCGCGCCCTGGGACGACGACGGCCCGGCGCACCCCACCGGGTGCGCCGGGCCGTCAGGCGATCGGTGCGGCGGCTCAGCGCGAGCCGCCGGCCTCCGCGTCGTCCGCGAGGTCGGATGCCTCGTCGTCGATCTCGTCCCAGTCATCGTCCGCGTCGAGGTCGCGCGGCTTGACGTACGGGTCGGCGTCGCCGGCGTACTCGGCCGTGGCCGCGAGCGCCGTCGTCTCCTCGTCACGCGTGCGCGCCTCGCGCAGCAGCGACTCGATGTGCTCCGCGTTCTCGGGGATCGCGTCGGCGATGAACTCCAGCGAGGGCGTGATGCGAGCGGTGATGTTCCGCCCCACCTCGGTGCGCAGCATGCCCGTGGCCGCCTTCAGGGCGGCGGCGGAGTCCTTGCGCTCCTCATCGGTCCCGTACACGGTGTAGAACACGCTGGCGTGCTGGAGGTCGCCCGTGACGCGGACGTCGGTGATCGTCACGAACCCGAGGCGCGGGTCGCGGAGGCCCTTGTCGAGGCGTCGCGCGACGATCTCCTTGATGCGATCGGCCAGCTTCCTGGCCCGCTGCGGATCAGCCATGATCTGTAACTCCTTTCGTGGCGAGGTCGCGACGGCTGCGCCGCCGTGACCGCCTCGATGCGAAACGGGGTGACGGGGCCTCCGTCCTCACCCGAGGGAGGAGACGGAGGCCCCGGCCACGACTAGACCCGCGGCTTCTCGCGCATCTCGATCGTCTCGATCTCGTCGCCGACCTGGATGTCGTTGAACTTGCCGAGGCCGATACCGCACTCGAAGTCCGTGCGGACCTCGGTGACGTCGTCCTTGAACCGGCGGAGCGACTCGATCGCCAGGTTGTCGCCGACGACGACGCCCTCGCGGATGACGCGCGCCTTGGCGTTGCGCGTGATCGTCCCCGACCGCACGATGACACCGGCGATGTTGCCGAACTTCGAGGAGCGGAACACCTCGCGGATCTCGGCGACACCCGACTGGACCTCTTCGAACTCGGGCTTGAGCATGCCCTTGAGCGAGTCCTCGATCTCGTCGATCGCGTTGTAGATGACCGAGTAGAAGCGGATGTCCACGCCTTCACGGGCGGCGCGCTCGCGCGCCTTCGTGTCGGGACGGACGTTGAAGCCCACGATGATCGCGTTGTCGATCGTCGCGAGGTTCACGTCGCTCTCGGTGATCGCGCCCACGCCGCGGTGGAGGATGCGCAGCTGCACCGAGTCGTCGACCTCGATCTTGAGGAGCGACTCCTCGAGCGCCTCGACGGCACCCGAGACGTCGCCCTTGATGATGAGGTTGAGCGACTCGACCTTGCCCTCCTCGAGCGCACGGGTGAAGTCCTCGAGCGAGATGCGCTTGCGCGCCTTCGCCAGCTGGGCGTTGCGCTCGGCGGCCTCGCGCTTCTCGGCGATCTGGCGCGCGGTGCGGTCCTCCTCGGTGACGAGGAAGGTGTCACCGGCGCGCGGGACGGTCGAGAGGCCCTGTACCTGGACGGGACGCGACGGCGTCGCGGCGAGCACGGCGTCGCCGTTCTCGTCGGTCATCGCACGGACGCGGCCGTAGGCCGTGCCCGCGACGATCGCGTCGCCGACCTTCAGCGTGCCCGACTGGATGAGCACGGTCGCCACGGCGCCGCGGCCCTTGTCGAGCTTCGCCTCGATCGCGACGCCGCGGGCGTCCTTGTTCGGGTTCGCACGCAGGTCGAGGCCGGCGTCGGCGGTCAGGAGGACCGCGTCGAGCAGCTCCTGGATGCCGATGTTGTTGCGCGCCGACACGTCGACGAACATGACGTCGCCGCCGTACTCCTCGGCCACGAGGCCGAACTCGGTGAGCTGCTGGCGCACCTTCGCCGGGTTCGCGTCCTCCTTGTCGATCTTGTTGACGGCGACCACGATCGGCACGTCGGCCGACTGGGCGTGGTTCAGCGCCTCGATCGTCTGGGGCATGATGCCGTCGTCGGCCGCGACCACGAGGATCGCGATGTCGGTCACCTGCGCACCGCGGGCACGCATGGCGGTGAACGCCTCGTGACCCGGGGTGTCGATGAAGGTGATCGCACGCTCGACGCCCTCGTGCTCGGTGTGCACCTGGTACGCACCGATGTGCTGCGTGATGCCGCCCGCCTCGCCGGCGACGACGTTGGCGTTGCGGATCGCGTCGAGCAGTCGCGTCTTACCGTGGTCGACGTGGCCCATGACGGTCACGACCGGCGGACGCTGCTCGAGCACGTCGTCGCCCTCGTCCTCCAGCTCGGCGTCGAGGTCGATGTCGAAGCCCTCGAGGAGCTCCTTGTCCTCGTCCTCGGGCGAGACGACCTGGATCTTGTAGCCGAGCTCGGCGCCGAGCACCTCGAAGGTGGCCTCGTCGAGCGACTCCGTGGCGGTCGCCATCTCACCGAGGTGGAACAGCACCGTCACGAGCGAACCGGGGTTCGCGTCGATCTTGTCGGCGAAGTCGGAGATCGAGGAGCCGCGACGCAGGCGGATGACGGTGTTGCCGTCGCCGCGCGGGACGCTCACGCCGCCGAGCGACGGGGCCTCCCGCATCTCGAATTCAGCCCGCTTCGTCCGCTTCGACTTGCGCGACTTGCTCTTGCCGCCGCCACGACCGAACGCACCGGCCGTGCCGCCGCCGGGGCCGCGACCGCGACCGCCGCCACCGCCCGCGGGGCGGGGGGCGAAGCTGCCGGGACCGCCCGGAGCGCCGCCGGGCGCACCGGGACGCTGGAAGCCGCCGGGACGGGCACCGCCCGCACCGGGACCGCCGGGACGCTGGAAGCCGCCGCCGGGACGGGGGCCGCCGGGACGACCGGCGCCGGCCGGACGCGGGGCGCCGGGGCGCGGCGAACCGGGGCGCGGAGCCTGCGGACGCGGGATGTTGCCGGGCGACGGGCGCTGGCCCATGCCCTGCGAGCTCGCGAACGGGTTGTTCCCGGGACGCGGGGTCGCGGGCTTCTGACCCATGCCCTGCGAGCTCGAGAACGGGTTGTTGCCGGGGCGCGGCGCGCCGGGCTTCGGCGCGCCGGGGCGCGGTGCGCCGCCCGGCTTCGTCGGGGCGGGGCCAGCGACGTCCGACGGCGCTGCGGGCGCAGCACCGGACGGGGCCGCGGCGGCCTGCTCGGACGCGGCCTTCTCGGCAGCCGCCTTCTCGGCGGCGGCCTTCTCGGCCTGGGCCTGGCGCTCGGCGACCGTCATCGGTGCGTCGGCCGCGGGTGCCGGTGCGGCGGGAGCCGCCTCCTGCGCCGGCGGGCGCGGGCCGGGCTTGGGTGCGCCGGGGCGGGCGCCGGGACGTGCACCGCCTGCCGGCTTCGCTGCTGCGGGCGCCGCGGCGGATGCCGGGGCCGAGTTCGCCGCGCCGGCGGCTTCGAGCGCCGCCTTCAGCTTGCGGGCGACGGGGGGCTCGATCGACGACGACGGGCCCTTGACGTATTCGCCCATCTCCTTGAGCTTCTCAAGGGCGACCTTGCTGTCGACTCCGAGCTCGGAGGCGATCTCGTGTACGCGTGGTTTGGCAGCCACTTCTCTCCTGTTCCGGGCCTGCACCCGGACAGGGGCAGACCGATATCAGTGGACGGGTCTCATTTCGAGCCGCTCATTACTGGTCCATTAGCCGTTCAGCCTGTTCTCTACATCGCTGGTGTCCAGCTCGCCCTGCACGCGCAGCGCGCGCCCGAAGGCGCGCCGCCTGGCGGCGAGTCGGAAGCACTCGAGCGTCGGATGCAGCCACGCACCCCGGCCCGGACGCACTGCCGCCGCATCTGCGACGACTCGGGAATCCTGGAAGACGACCCTCAGAAGCGAGGATCGCGGGGCGCGCGAACGGCAGCCGATGCACGTTCTGACGGGTTCCATCCTACACCTCCGCGCACCGCGGCCCTGCCGCGGTGCGCTCCGCGTCACGACCGGTCGAGCACCGAATCGGGCTGGATGTCGATCTTCGCGCCGGTGAGCTTCGCGGCCAGGCGGGCGTTCTGCCCCTCCTTGCCGATCGCGAGCGAGAGCTGGTAGTCGGGCACGAGCGCGCGCACGGCCTTCAGCGACTCGTCGACCACGAACGCCTTCGTCACCTTCGCGGGCGACAGGGCGGAGGCCACGAACGTCGCCAGGTCCTCCGACCAGTCGACGATGTCGATCTTCTCGCCGGCGAGTTCGGCGGTCACCGCGCGGACGCGCTGGCCCAGTTCGCCGATGCACGCGCCCTTCGCGTTCACGCCCGGCTGGTTCGCGCGGACCGCGATCTTCGTGCGGTGGCCGGCCTCGCGGGCGAGCGACACGATCTCGACGACGCCCGACGCGATCTCGGGCACCTCGAGGGCGAACAGCTTGCGGACGAGCGCGGGGTGGGTGCGCGAGACCGTGATCTGCGGGCCCTTGACGCCCTTCGCGACGCTCGTCACGTACACGCGGATGCGCTGGCCGTGCGGGTACTCCTCGCCCGGCACCTGCTCCTCCGGCGGGAGGATCGCCTCGACGGTGCCGAGGTCGATGTGGATCATCCGCGGGTTCGGGCCCTGCTGGATCACGCCGGCGACGATGTCGCCCTCGCGACCGCGGAACTCGCCGAGCACCGCGTCGTCGGCCAGGTCGCGCAGGCGCTGGTTGATGACCTGCTTCGCGGCGAACGCCGCGATCCGGCCGAAGTCGTTCGGCGAGGCCTCGGCCTCGCCGATGATGTTGCCCTCCTCGTCGAGCTCGGGCACGTAGATCGACACGTGCCCGGTCTGGCGGTCGAGGTGCGCCCTCGCGTTGTCGGGATTCGCATGCCCGTGCTGCGACGGATTGATGTGCTTCAAGTAGGCCATCAGGATCGCCTGCTCGATGATCTGCACCAGTTCGTCGAACGGGATCTCCTTCTCGCGCTCCATCATGCGGAGCACGCTGAGGTCGATATCCATTGCCGGCCTCCTCTATTCAGCTCTCATCGCCGCATCCCCTCGCTGCGGACCTCACTACGTTACCGGATCAGGCGACCCGAGTCATCCCGGCGCTACGCCGGGAGGGCCGCGACGACCTCGCCGATCGCGACCGGGGTGCGCTCGCCCGTGCGGCGGTCCCAGACCTCGACGACGCCGTCGGCGACGCCGCGGCCCGCGATGACGATCCGGGGCACGCCGAGGAGCTCCGCGTCGGCGAACTTCACGCCGGGCGAGAGCTTCGGGCGGTCGTCGTAGAGCACGTCGTACCCGGCGGCCTCGAGGTCGGCGACGACCTGCTCGGCGGCCTCGAACGCCGCCTGGTCCTTGCCGGTGGCGAGCACGTGCACGTCGAACGGCGCGATGGCGGCGGGCCACACGAGCCCCTTGTCGTCGTTGTTCAGCTCGGCGAGGATCGCGAGGATGCGGGTCACCCCGATGCCGTAGGAGCCCATCGTGACCGTCACGAGCTTGCCGTTCTCGTCGAGCACCTTGAGCCCGAGCGTCTCGGCGAAGAAGCGGCCGAGCTGGAAGACGTGGCCGATCTCCATCCCGCGGGCGAGCTCGACCGGGCCGGAGCCGTCGGGCGCCGGGTCGCCGGCGCGCACGTTCGCGACCTCGACGACGCCGTCGCCGGCGAAGTCGCGGCCCGCGACCAGGGAGTGCACGTGCTTCTGGTCGATGTTGGCGCCCGTGATCCACGCGGTGCCGTCGACGACGCGCGGGTCGAGGAGGTAGCGGATGCCGGTGGCCGACTCCTCGCCGAGGATCGCGCCGGTCTCGGACCACGGTCCGATGTAGCCCTTCACGAGGAGCGGGTGGCGCTCGAAGTCCTCGGGCGTCGCCGCCTCGACCTCGGCGGGGGCGAACGCGACCTCGGCGCGCTTGTCGTCGATCTCGCGGTCGCCCGGGAGACCCACGACCACGAGTTCGCGCGTGCCGTCGAGGTGCGTCAGCGCGAGGACGACGTTCTTGAGGGTGTCGGCGGCGGTGTACTCGCCGTCGAGGTGCGCGTTGGAGTGCGCGACGAGCGTCTCGATCGTCGGCGTGTCCGGGGAGTCGAAGACGACCGGCTCGGGCAGGCCGTCGAACGGGATCGGCTCGGGTACGACGGTCGTGAAGGCCTCGACGTTCGCGGCGTAGCCGCCCGCCGAGCGCACGAAGGTGTCTTCGCCGACCGCGATGGGGTGCAGGAACTCCTCGCTGCGTGCGCCGCCCATGAGCCCGTTGTCGGCCGCGACGATGACGTACTCGAGACCGAGGCGCTGGAAAATGCGCTCGTACGCGTCGCGCTGCGACTGGTACGAGGCATCCTGCCCCTCGTCGGTGTAGTCGAACGAGTAGGCATCCTTCATCGTGAACTCGCGACCGCGCAGGAGGCCGGCGCGGGGGCGGGCCTCGTCGCGGTACTTGTCCTGGATCTGGTAGATCGACAGGGGCAGGTCCTTGTACGACGAGTAGAGGTCCTTCACGAGCAGCGTGAACATCTCCTCGTGCGTCGGCGCGAGCAGGTAGTCGGCGCCGCGGCGGTCCTGCAGGCGGAAGATCCCGTCGCCGTACGAGGTCCAGCGACCGGATGCCTCGTAGGGTTCGCGCGGGAGCAGCGCCGGGAAGTGCACCTCGTACGCGCCGGCGTTCGCCATCTCGTCGCGGATGATCGCCTCGATCTTCGCCTTGACCTTCAGGCCCAGCGGCAGCCAGGTGAAGATGCCGGGTGCGGCGCGGCGGATGTATCCGGCGCGGACGAGCAGCTTGTGGCTCGTGACCTCGGCGTCGGCCGGGTCTTCGCGGAGCGTGCGGAGGAAGAAGGTGGTGAGGCGAGTGGGCACCCGACGATTCTAGGAGGGTCGGATGCTGTGGCTCGCGTTCAGACGCCCTCGACGTCCTCCTCGTCCTGCTCGGCGAAGGTCTCGACCTGGTCGCCGACCCGGTCGACGCCGTCCTCGGCGCCGGCGGTGGAGCCCGAGGCCGTGCCCTCGTCGAGGGTGCCGGTGCCGTCAGGGTACCCGGCCTCGTCGGGGTACTCGAACTCGTCGCGCCCGGTCATCGCTCCCCCGTTCCGGCGGCGCGCTGCCGCCCGCTCGCGCCCACGCTACTCCGCGGGCCGTCGCGGCGACCAGCCCCGGCACCGCGGACCCGACGACCGGGCGCGCGGTGCGGTGCGCGCGGTCAGCGCACCTCGCCGATGCGCTCGTACGCCTCGGCGATCCGCCGGGCGCGCGCCCGGGCGTCGCCCCCGACGAGCCGGTGCACCTCGTTCGCGATCGCCGTGGTCGCGGCGACGAGGCCGGCGACCGAATCGAAGGCGCCCGCGGTCTCGACGGGGCACGGCAGGTAGGCGGCCACCCCTGCGGCGAGGTCGTCCGCGCCGGGTTCGGCGAGCAGCACGACGGGCACGGCGGATGCCCCGAGCTCGACCAGGAGCCCGGGTACGCCGGGCGGGCGCCGACGGGGCGCGATGAGCACCACCGCGTCGCGGTCGTCGCAGCCGACGAGTTCCTCGGCGAGGGCCTGCCCCGGCAGGGGCAGCAGCGAGACATCCGGCCGCAGCTGCGCGAGCTGCCGCCGCAGGTGCATCGCGACCGGCTGGCCCCCGCGGAGGCCGATCACCAGCACGCGACGGGCGCGGGCGAGGAGCGCGGCGACCTCGCCGAGCGTGCCGTCGCCGAGCGCGTCGAGGGCGCGGTCGACCAGTTCGTGCTCGCGGGTGCGCTCGGCGGCGGAGACCCCGCCCGTGCGGGCGCCCGCTTCGCCCGACGGCGCCGGCGACGGATCGACCGGCACGCCGCGGGCGCGCTCCGCGAGGAGCGCGGCACGGCCGTCGCGGAGGTCGTCGAAGCCGAGGCGTCGGACGGCCCGGCTCACCGTGGCCTTCGAGACGCCGACGATCGCCGCGAGCTCGGGCGACGAGCGCACGAGCAGGTCGTCGGGGTGCTCGCGCAGGTGCTCGGCCACGCGGCGCTCCCCCGGGCCCAACCCGTCCCACGCGGCGTCGACGCGGCCGGCCAGGTCGGTCATCGCGACCGCTCCTCGGCGAGGTGCGCCACGGCCTCGGCGAACGCGCGCAGCCCGGCCGCGACATCCGCCTCGGTGACCTGCTCGTCGGGGTGGTGGCTGATGCCGTCGCGGTTGCGGAGGAAGAGCATGCCGACGTCGGTCACGCGTCCGAGCGACATGGCGTCGTGGCCGGCGCGGCTGAACAGGCTGGTCGCCTCCCGCTGGCCGGTGCCCTCGATGCCGGCCCGGACGACGTCCATGAGCAGCGGGTCGCACATCACGGCTCCCGCCGAGTGCACCTCGCGCGCCTCCCAGCGCAGGCCGCGGCGCCCCGCGATCTCGTCGATCGCCGACGAGATCGACGCCCACGCGTCGTCGCGGGTGCCGTCGAACTCGCCGCGCAGGTCGAGGCTGAGCCGGGCCTCGCCGGGAACGATGTTCATCGCGCCCGGGAAGGTCTCGAGGCGGCCGACCGTGCCGACGATGTGGTGCTCGGCCCGGCAGATCCGCTCGACGGCGACGACCGCCTCGCTCGCGCCGAGCAGCGCGTCGTGGCGGGCGTCGTAGGGGGTGCCGCCGGCGTGGCGGGCCTCGCCGTGCACCGTGATCTGGTACCGCCGGGCGCTCGCGATCGACGAGACCACGGCGAGGGCTTCGCCGGCGCGGTCGAGCTGAGGCCCCTGCTCGATGTGCGCCTCGAGGTACCCGGCGAGCTCGCCGGGGCGTCGGGCCGCCTCGCCGACGCGCGAGGGGTCGAGCCCGAACTCGAGGAACGCCTGGCGGAGCGTGGTGCCGTCGGCGTCGGCGAGGTCCCACCAGGTGTCGTCCCACGCGCCGGCGACCGCGGAGCTGCCGAGCAGCGCCTTGCCGAACCGCGTGCCCTCCTCGTCGCTGAACGCCATCACCTCGAGGCCGAACGGGAACGCGGGGATGCGGTGGCGGAGCAGGCGCACGACCTCGATCGCCATGAGCACCCCGGCGATGCCGTCGTAGCGGCCCGCGTCGGGCACGGTGTCGAGGTGCGAGCCGAGCATCAGCACCGGGGCATCCGGATCGCGCCCGTCGATGCGGCCGAGCTGGTTGCCGGCCGCGTCCTGGCGGGTCGCGAGGCCGGCGTCGCGCATCCACTCCGCGGCGATGCGGTTGACGCGGGCGTGCTCGGCCGAGAGGTACACGCGTTCGATGCCGCCGTCCATCGAGGTGATCGCGGCGAGCTCGTCGCACCGGGCCATCACCCGGCGCGCGGAGGCCGCGATCGCCTCGGGGGTGAGCTCGATGAGCGGGATCGGCACGGTCACGCCCCGTACGCGTCGAGCGCCGCGTCGACCCCGCCGCCGGTGGGCACGGCGACGCCGGCGCGCCGGAGCACCTGCTCGAGCGCGGCGAGGGTGGTGAGCACCGCGTCCTTCCTGGCGTTGTAGCCCATCGTGCCGATGCGCCAGACGCGACCGGCGAGCGGCCCGAAGGACGTGCCGATCTCGATGCCGAAGTCGCGGAGGAGCTGCCCGCGCACCGCCTCGCCGTCGAGCCCGGCGGGGATCTCGACCGCGACGACGTTGTGCATCTTGTGCCCCACGTCGCCGAACACCTCAAGGCCGAGCGCCTGCACGCCCGCGAGCATCGCGCCGCCCGCGAGGCGGTGGCGGTCGATGACGGCCTGCCGCCCCTCCTCGAGGATGATCCGGGCGCACTCGCGCGCCGCGTAGAGCATGCTCGTCGCCTCGGTGTGGTGGTTGAGCCGGCGCGGGCCCCAGTAGTCGAGGATCATGCCGAGGTCGAAGTAGTTCGAGCGCACGAAGTCGGCCGACGACTCGTCGCCGGCGTCGCGGATGCCGGCCTCGATCCGCGAGCGCGAGCGGATCACAGCGACGGCCCGGTCGGAGAGCGTGATCGGCGCCGAGCCGCTCGGCCCCGAGAGGCACTTCTGGAGGCCGGCGGTCGCCGCGTCGATGCCCCAGGCGTCGGCCTCGAAGTCGTTGCCGCCGAGGGAGGCGGTCGCGTCGACGTAGAGCAGCGCGCCGTGCTTCGCGCAGATCGCGCCGAGCTCGTCGAGCGGCTGGTTCATCGTGGTCGACGTGTCGCCCTGCACGATCGCGACGAGCGCGGGTCGGACGCGCGCCACGGCCTCCTCGACGGCGGACGGCGTGACGACCTGCCCCCACTCGGCGTCGATCGCGTGCACCTCGGCGCCGGCGCGCTCGGCGATCTCGGCGAGCAGGTGCCCGAACCGCCCGAACCGGGGCACGAGCACCCGCTCCTCCGGCTTCACGAGCGAGACGATCGCGGCCTCGATGCCGGCGCGGGAGGTGCCGTCGACGAGCAGGGTCGCCTCGTTCCGCGTCGACCAGACCTCGCGGTAGAGCGCCATGGTCTCGTTCATGTAGCCGGTCATCGCCGGGTCGTACTGGCCGACGAGCTGCGCCGACATCGCGCGGAGCACCCGCGGGTCGGCGTTGATCGGGCCTGGGCCCATGAGCAGGCGGGCGGGCGGGTCGATGGGCAGCGAGGTCATGGTGCGCGGCTCCCGGCGTCTCGGTGATGCGGATCGGCGCGTCATCAATGGATCACGCGGCTCAGGCTGCCGATTCTACGGAACGATCGTTTCAGGCGTGTGACGGCGTCAGGAGGACGCGACGGATGCCCCACCCGGCGCCGTCTCGATCGCCAGCGCCCAGCGCACCAGGTCGACGTCGCGGTCGGGCGGCCCCACGAAGCAAACGCCCACGGGCGCGGGGCCGAGCGGCGTGTCGATCATGAGGAACGGCGCCGAGAGCGCCGGCAACCCGCCGATGCCCGCGAGGGTCGTCATCCGCAGGGTCGCGGTCCGCGTCGCCTCGATGCCGGGCCCGCCGCCGGCGCGCGACGGCGCCGGTCCGGGAGTCGTGGGCAGCACGACCAGCGCGTCGTCGACCAGGGCGCGCACGCAGTCGCGGAGGACGTCGAGCTCCGCCCGCGCGGCCCGCTCCGCGTCGGCGGTCACCTCGGATGCCGCGGCGAACCGGGCTGCGACGTCGGCGCCGAGCGCACCCGGGTGCGCCGACACCCAGTCGCCGTCGTTCCGCCACGCCTCGGCGGCCTGGACGATCCGGAACGTCTCCTGCAGGTGGGCGAGGTCGCCGACCGATCGGATCTCGACCTCGTCGACGAGGCCCAGGGCGACGGCGCGGTCGAGCCACGCCTCGAAGGCCGCCCGGGTCGCGGGTTCGGTCGCGTCGAGCGCCTCGGCCGGGACGAGCCAGCGCCGGGGCCCCTCGAGCCCGGCCGGGGTGGATGCGCCGCCGTCGCCGTCGCTGCTCGGGGAATCCGGCTCGCCCGAGACATCCGACTCGCCCGAGGCATCCGCACCGTGCCGTTCGATCGCCCACGCGGCCACGCGCTCGAGCGTGGCGCCGTCGCGGGTCAGCCAGCCGACCGTGTCGAACGACTGCGCCAGTGGCAGCAGGCCCTGGCGCGGCACCAGCCCGTGCGTGGTGCGCAGCCCCCAGAGCCCCTGGTACGACGCGGGCACCCGGATCGACCCGGCGGTGTCGGTCGCGAGTCCGATCTCGGCCTGGCCGAGGGCGACCGCGGTCGCCGGCCCGCTCGACGACCCGCCCGGCAGCGCGCCCGGTGCGGCCCCGTTCGGCGGGGTGCCGTAGTGGGCGTTGGCGCCCGCGATGCTGTACGCGAACTCGTCGGTGCGGGCGATGCCGCGGATCGAGGCGCCGCCGCGCAGCAGGTCGGAGACCGCGGCCGCCGTCTTCGCCTCGGGCCGCGCCTGCTCGAGCCAGGTCGGGTTGCCCGCGCCGATCCGGTAGCCGGCGATCGCGAAGAGGTCCTTGACGGCGACGCCGAGTCCCGCCAGCGGGCCCGCGTACGCGCCCTGGTACAGCGGATCGCCGACGCTCCGCCACACCGAGCGGTCGAACGCCGCGGCCCGGCCGGTGACGTGCGCCGCCGTGATGCGCCAGCGGCCGTCGACCCGCTGCCAGAGCTGCGTCTGCAGTCCCCGGCCGCCGGCCGCGTACTCCGAGACCGACACGAGCAGGGCGGCGTCCGCGCCCAGCATCCGGGTCTCGAGGCGCGTGATCACGCGCGGCGCCACGCCGCCGCGGAGGCTCCGGAAGCCGCTGATCGCGTCGTGGCCCATGAGGAGCCCGGCCGCGTCGCCGCGGAGCGTGCCCTCCCCGGGCGCGAAGGCGGCGTCGAGCGCATCGAGGTCGTTCGCGAGGATGGCACGCTCGTACGCCTCGAACGCGGCGACGAGGTCGGCGGGCGCCTCGCCCGTCATCGCCCGACTCCGTCGAAGTCGGCCAACCGGATCCGGGCGTGGACCCCGGTGACGCGGTCGACCACCTGCGAGATGTCGAAGTCGGTGGCGGCGCTGAGGTACGCGTACGCGAGGTGCTCGTCCATGCCCCACCGGGCGCCGATCAGCGACAGCGCCTGGCGCACGCAGCGGCGCAGCGCCTCGTCGAGGTCGGCGTCCATGCCCGTCGGCACGAGGTACTCGTCGGTGCGCGCGAGCGGGCCGAGCACCTCGCCGAACGCGGCGAGCGCGTCGGCCCGGCGGACGACGTCGAACCGCAGGGTGACGCGGAGGGATGCCTCGAGCGCGGTGAGCGCGACCTCGCCGTCGCCCTGCGCGAAGTGCGGATCGCCGACGTAGGCGAGCGCGCCGTCGACCTGCACGGGCAGGTACAGCGTCGACCCCGCCGTCAGCAGGTTGAGGTCGATGTTGCCGCCGTGGGCGCCCGGGGGCACCGAGTGCGGCCGTTCGTCGCCGGCGACGGCGACGCCCATGATGCCGAGGAACGGCCGCAGCGGGAACTCGACGACCCGCTCGCCGCCCTCGACCACGGGAAGCAGCCCGACGAGCCCCTCGGCGCGCTCGGCGATCGGCGCGAAGACGCTCACGTTGGCCTCGCCGCGGGGCAGCTCGCCCGGGAGGGCGCCGCGGCCGTGCCGATTCGAGATCACGCCGTACGGCACGCGCGGCACCGTCTCGAGCACCGTGATCGCGAGCAGGTCGCCGGGCTCGGCGCCCTCGACGCGGATCGGGCCGGTCACGACGTGCGGACCGTCGGCGGCGGGGTCGCGCGACACGGTCGCGGCGATCTCGACCGCATCGGCCAGCACGGCGTCGGCGGGCACGCCGTGGGCGCCGAAGAACGCCAGCGGATCGGAGCCCTGGTCCTCGAGCAGGCCCTCGTGGCTCACCGTGTCGATCGTGACGACGTCGCCGGCCGAGATCGTCAGGACCGGGGCATCCGCCTCGCAGGGCAGCCGCCCCCAGCGCACCGTCGCCGCCGTGGCGGGCAGGTAGACGGGTGCGGGGATCGCACCCGTTCCGGGCTGCAGGATCATGGGAGCGTCGGTCACACGCCCATCCTGCCGGTCGACGTGTTACGCCGCGATGAACCCGGGCGGCGTCCGCGAGTCGGCGGCGCCGACGGCGCCGACGGCTATGGTGGGCGCGTGCAGCCGCAGACCGGGCCCGAGTGCCGCGACCTCGTGACGGATCCGCGCCGGTGAGGGTCGGCATCGTCGGCGCAGGTGCGGCAGGACTCACGACCGCGTGGCTCCTCGACGGGGCGCACGACGTCACCCTCCTCGAACGCGACCACCGGCTCGGCGGCCACGCCGACACCCGCGAGGTCGTGGTCGACGGGCGACGGCTCGCCGTGGACGCCGGATTCCAGTTCTTCTCGCCCGGACCGGCCTATGCGACCTTCAATCGGCTCCTCGACGCCCTCGGCGTCGAGCGCGCGTCGTACGCGACAACCCTCACGCTCGACCACCGGGTGTCTGCACGCGCCATCGCCATGCCGCCGGTGCGAGCCGGCCGGATCGACCTGCCCTCGCTGGCGCCGGGATCGATCGGCACCCTCATCCGGTTCCGCGGGTTCGTCGACCGGCTGCCGGCCTTCCTCGCGGGCGGCGACACGTCGACCACCGTCGCGGAGTACCTCCAGGAGGCGCGCCTCCCGAAGGCGTTCGTCGACGGGTTCCTCGTGCCGCTGCTGCTCGCGTTCTGGTGCGTGGAGCGCGAGGAGTTCCTCGGGTTCGCCGCGCACAACGCGTTCCACTACCTCGGCGCGAACGCCGGCAGCGGCCTCCGCGCGCCCGTGCTGAGCGAGATCCCGGGCGGCCTACGGGTCTACGTCGACGCGCTCGCCGCCTCGTTCGGCCGGGTGCGGGTGCGCACGGGTGCGGAGGTCACCCGGGTGACCCGCCAGGACGACGGGTATCGGGTCGAGGACGCGGGCGGCGCCGTCCACGAGTTCGATCGCGTCGTGCTCGCCTGCCACGCGCGGCACGCCGCCGCGCTCATCGCCGACGACCCGGAGCTCGGACCCCTGCGGGCGCAGCTCGCCCGCTTCCGCACGTTCGACACGCGCATCGCGATCCACGGCGACCGCCGCCTGATGCCCCGGCGCGAGGCGGCGTGGTCGGTCGTCAACGCCAGGTGGGACGGCGTGCACAGCTCGCTCTCGGTGTGGAACCCGCGCCTCGGCCTGCCCGTCTTCAAGAGCTGGATCACCCACGACGACCGGCTTCCCGACCCGCTGTACGCGCTCGCGACGTACGAGCACGGCCTGATCACGCCGGACTACTTCGACGCCCAGCGGGCCGTGCGCGAGCTCAACGGCACGCACGGACTCTGGATCGCCGGGCTCGCCGCGCACGACGTCGACTCGCACGAGAGCGCGGTGCGCTCGGCCGTGACGGTCGCGCAGGCGCTCGCGCCGGGCACGGCGCGACTGCGCGCGCTCGACGCGGTGGGGTGAGCGGGCCGGGCGGGCCCGGCCGAAGTCAGGCCGTGACGACCGTGGGGCTGCCGACGGGCGCGTCGGCGCCCATCTCGGCCGCGATGCGGTTCGCCTCGTCGATGAGCGTCTGCACGATCTCGGCCTCGGGCACGGTCTTGATGACCTCGCCCTTGACGAAGATCTGGCCCTTGCCGTTGCCCGACGCGACGCCGAGGTCGGCCTCGCGGGCCTCGCCCGGGCCGTTCACGACGCAGCCCATGACGGCGACGCGGAGCGGCACGCTCATGCCCTCGAGCCCGTCGGTGACGTCGTTCGCGAGCTTGTAGACGTCGACCTGCGCGCGGCCGCACGACGGGCACGAGACGATCTCGAGCTTGCGCTCGCGGAGGTTCAGCGACTGCAGGATCTGCAGGCCGACCTTCACCTCCTCGACGGGCGGCGCCGACAGGGACACGCGGATGGTGTCGCCGATGCCCTCGCTCAGGAGGATGCCGAAGGCGGTCGCCGACTTGATCGTGCCCTGGAACGACGGCCCCGCCTCGGTGACGCCGAGGTGCAGCGGCCAGTCGCCCCGCTCGGCGAGCAGGCGGTACGCCTTCACCATGACGATCGGGTCGTTGTGCTTCACCGAGATCTTGAAGTCGTGGAAGTCGTGCTCCTCGAAGAGGCTCGCCTCCCACACGGCCGACTCGACGAGCGCCTCGGGCGTCGCCTTGCCGTACTTCTGCAGGAGCCGCGGGTCGAGCGAGCCGGCATTCACGCCGATGCGGATGCTCACGCCGGCTTCCTTCGCGCGCCGCGCGATCTCGCCGACCTGGTCGTCGAACTTGCGGATGTTGCCCGGGTTCACGCGCACCGCGGCGCAGCCGGCGTCGATCGCCGCGTACACGTAGTTCGGCTGGAAGTGGATGTCGGCGATGACCGGGATCTGGCTCTTCTTCGCGATGATCGGCAGCGCCTCGGCGTCGTCGCGGCTGGGGACGGCGACACGGACGATGTCGCAGCCGGAGGCCGTCAGCTCGGCGATCTGCTGGAGCGTCGCGTTGATGTTCGGCGTCGGCGTGGTGGTCATCGACTGGACGCTGACCGGGGCGTCGCCGCCCACGAGCACCTTGCCCACCTTGATCTGGCGCGACTTGCGTCGCGGGGCCAGGACTTCGGGGACCTTCGGCATTCCGAGATTCACTGCAGGCACGTGTTCGAGTCTACTTCCGCGGCGACGGGGGCCGGCTGCGATCGGATGCCTCAGGCGCAGCCGTCCTCGTGGATCGGCGTCGGCGCCCGCACGTCGGTCACGGTGATCGGAGACTGCCAGTCGCTCCGGTCGAGGAAGTCGACGCCGAACCGCTTCATGTGGATCGTCCCGTCGGACCACGTCTCCTCACGCTCGATGTCGTCGAGGTACGGCCCCGAGCATCCGCTCGGATTCACCTGGAGACCTGGCACCGCCTCGAGCTCCGTCCACGGCGTGCCGGCCTCGATGCCCTGCACCGTCGTGAGCTCGATCCCGGCGCTCGCCGGCGCGGTGAACACCACGAAGGTGCTGGGGCTGTACAAGCTTCGCGGATCATCCGCGAACTCGGCCCAACGGTCGACGAAGCGGTTCTCCCACAGCTCGAAGCCGTCCCAGCGGTGGGCCGTGCTCGGCGGGAAGTGGCTCGATCCATCGAACTCCTCATCGACGGGCGGCGTTCCGAAGACGGTCGTCATCGTCTCGATCGCGGGGCCCGCCGAGGCGAGGTAGTCGAGCGACGCCACGACGGCGCCGGTGGCGTCGCGAAGCTCCAGCGCCTCGGGACGGACGACCAGCGACGTCACCGTGGTGAGCGGGTCCTGAGGCTCGGGCGCGGGCGTCTCGGTCGTCGGGTGCGGCAGGGGCGCCGAGGCCTCCCGTGCGGGCCTCGGTGCCGGCGGCGTGCCGACGCAGCCCCCCATGGCGAGCACGAGCGAGACGCGACGGCAGCGAGGCGGACGGTTCGGATCATCGCACGACCTAGACGCAACCGGTCTCGACGACGGGAACGCGGAGCATCGCGACGGCCGACCCGTCGTCGTCCGAGATCAGGTCGACGACGATGCGCTCGGTCTTCGCACTGCCGTCGTACCAGGTGACGACCTGTTCGCGGGCGTCGGTGAAGGCGTGGGCGCACTCGCCGGCCACCTGGAACGCGGGCTGCTGCCGGACCTCCGCCCAAGGTTCTCCCACGGCCCGACCGTCGGTGGTCGCGAGCATCACGCCGGCTGTCTGGGCACCGGTGATCTCGACCACGAACGACGGCGCCCGCGTCGGCACGAGGGCGCTTCGGTCCCACCCGTTCACATACCGCTGCTCGATCATCGTGAACGGGCCCCAGGTGTGCCGCGTCGAGGGTACGACCTCCTGGCCGCCGGGGCTCTCCTGGACGACTGCCGGCGTGCCGAACACCGTGCCAAGGGCCACCGCGACGGATGCGGCGTCAGCGGCGTAGTAGTCGTACGAGGCGACCACCGCACCATCGGTGTCGGTCAGCACGAGCCCCTCGGAGCCAGCGGCGATCGCCGTCACGGTCGACAGCGGATCGACGGGCTCGGCAGTCGGCGCCGTCGTGGTCGGAGGCGCCGAGGCGGCGTCCGGCGGCAGAGTCGAGACGGGCGCCGGCGCGACGCATCCGGCCAGTGCGAGCACGAGCGAGACGGCGACGGCGGAGAGGGCGCCGACGCGGGCGGTTCGGGTCATCGGACTCCTGGGTCGGGATCACGGCCCCCGGGTGGGCCGACTACCTCGATCATGCATGCGGCGCGGCGCCCGCGGGTGCCACAGGCGTCACGATCACGTATCGGAGGAGCTCGCCCGCTTCAGGCGTGTCGGCGCCGAGCGGCTCCGCGGGCCCGAACGGGGCCGGACGCAGTCGCTCAGCTCCGCTCAGCGAGACGGGCCGCGCAGGGGCGACCTGCTTGATCTGGCGCGACGTGCGTCGGGGGCCAGGACGTCCCGGACTCGGCACTCCGAGATTCACTGCAGGCAGGAACGCGGCGCCTCCATCGACCGGCGGCCTCAGCCGACGTTCAGGTGAACTTGGTCGTCAGGCGCACCCGTCGGCTTCGACATAGGGCGCCCCGATCCACGTGACGACCTCGGTGTCGGGTTCGACGTTCCACCAGGGGCCGAGTGCGACGCCGTACGTCTGCGGCCCGACCGCCTCGGACTCCGTGACCACCGCCAGGTCGACGAGCGGGCCGACGCACGACCAGCCCGGGTTGGGCACCCCGACCGTCGCGTACTCGGGCCAGGGCATGCCCACGACGGCCCCGGTCGCCGAGGTCAGGGCGACGCCGTCATACGCCGGCGCGTCGAAGGAAACGGCGAAGTGCGGCCAGACGAGTCCGTAGCCGTTCTCGACCCGTCGCTGCTCGTCGTAGTGGCGCTCGTCGAGCTCGACTGCTCCCCACGTGTGCCGGATGCCCGGAGGGGTGTGATTGCTCCCGTCGTACGGGGTGTCGACCGACGGCACGCCGAACACCGTATCGAGTGAGGCGATCGCCTCGTCGACATCGCCGAGGTAGGAGTGCGATGCGACCACGGCGCCGCTCGCATCGCGCAGGTCGAAGGTCTCGGGCAGGAGCACCACGGAGACCACCGTGTCGATCGGGTCGATCGCCGGCGGCTCGGTCGGGCTCGCCGATGGGGTCGTCACCGCGGTGGTCGTCGGCACAGGACCCGCCTCCGCATCGAGATCGGTGCACCCCGTCACGGCGAACAGGGCAGTCGCCGAAATCACGATCACGGCGAAGAGGCGAGCCTTCACGAGCACCATTCCCTTCGAGGCATGCGGGACCTCACACCGGTATCTTCGCGGGTCGGGGCGCCACGGATGGACGGCGGACGGTCACGATTCGGCGACGCTCAGCGAGACGGGCCGCGCAGGGGCGACCTGCTTGATCTGGCGCGACGTGCGTCGGGGGGGCAGGACGTCCCGGACCTTCGGCATTCCGAGATTCACCGCAGGCACGCGTCCGGGTCTCCTTCCGCGGCAATGGGAGCCCGCGGCGATCGGATACCTCCCCGGTGCGAAGCTCGGCGCAGTTCGTCATACGCTGGGCACTCCGACGTTCAGCGGGGCGATGAGCCGAGGGAAGCCGGCAGCACCCTCGTACGCCTGCAGCACCACGGAGTACGCGTTCGAGCTCCCCTCGATCTCCGGCGGGCCGAGTTCGGCGCCGGTCTCCATCGGGATCCCGGCGAACGGGAGGCCCTCGAAGTCGCTGATCGCGCCGGCGAGCCCCGAGGGATCGTCGCCGATGGCGAACCCCGCCGACGTGGTGACGGGAATCGCGCCCACCGCCGGTGCCGTCACGATGATGACGACGTTCATGTCGCGGTCGTCGGGCACGTCCTCGTCGATCCAGACGGTGGGGTCGGCGTCGTCGAACCGGCCCATGTGGTCGTCCCAGACCTCGAACCCGGGCCATCGGTAGATGGTGGTCCGCGGCACCTCGCAGCAGTCTGCTGGCGACTCCTCGATCGCCGGCGCCGTGCCGAACACGGTCGTGAGCTCCGCCACGAGCACGGCGGCGTCGAGGTCGTAGGACAACTGCTCCAGCTCAGCGCGTGCGGCGTCGACGAGGTCGAGGCGCTCAGGCCGCAGGACCACGGCGACGACCTCGGGCGTCGCCTCGACCGACGCGGTCGGCTGCTCGGCTGACGCAGCGGGGCTCGCCTCGGGCACGGAAGGAGCCGGCACGCACGACGCCATCGCCAGGGCCGTGGAAGCGGCGAGGGCCGCGAATGCCAGGCGGCCCCACGACCGGCGCGGTCGACGGGGGTGGCCGGACGGTGCGTGCACGCGGGAGTCCTCTCGGGCGACGGAACGGACCTCCGATCGAGGACCGCGATCAGCGTGCCAGAAGCCGGAACGTGGAAGCCGAGCTTCAGATCACGATCGCGTATCGGAGGAATCCGCCCGCATCAGGCGCGTCGGACATCCTCGTGCGTCGAACCCGAGGTGACGTCGAGCGGCGGCTCCGTGGCCGCGACCACCTCGTCGACCGTGACCCCCGGCGCGAGCTCAACGAGCACCAACCCGTCGGGGGTGACGTCGATCACCGCGAGGTCGGTGATGATGCGGTCGACCACGCCGCGGCCGGTGAGCGGCAGCGAGCACTCGTGCACGATCTTCGGCGACCCGTCGCGCGCGACGTGCTCCATGAGCACGATCCGGCGACGGGCACCGTGGACGAGGTCCATCGCGCCGCCGGGGCCCTTCACCATCTTCCCGGGGATCATCCAGTTCGCGAGGTCGCCGTTCGCGGACACCTGCATGGCGCCGAGGATGGCCGCGTCGACCTTGCCGCCGCGGATCATCCCGAAGCTCGTGGCCGAGTCGAAGAAGGCGGCGCCGGGCAGCACCGTCACCGTCTCCTTGCCCGCGTTGATGAGGTCGGGGTCGACCTGGTCCTCGGTCGGGTACGGGCCGACGCCGAGGATGCCGTTCTCCGACTGCAGCACGACGGTGACGCCGTCGGGCACGTAGTTCGGCACGAGCGTCGGCAGGCCGATGCCGAGATTGACGTACGATCCGTCGGCGAGTTCGCGGGCCGCACGCGCGGCCATCTCGGTCCTCGTGAGCGCCATCTCAGGCCCCTTCCACGCCGTCGCGGACGGTGCGGCGCTCGATCCGCTTCTCCACCTCGCCGACCTCGACGACGCGGTCGACGAAGATCCCCGGCAGGTGCACCGCATCGGGGTCGAGGTCACCCGGCTCGACGAGCTCCTCGACCTCGGCGATGCAGACCCGCCCGGCCATGGCGCAGAGCGGCGAGAAGTTCCGAGCCGACCGGTCGAAGACGAGGTTGCCGCGCCGGTCGCCGCGGCGCGCGTGCACGAGCGCGAAGTCGGTGGCGATCGCCTCCTCGAGCACGAAGTCGTGCGCCTCGCCGCGCACGGTGAACGACTGCACGGGCTTCGCCGGCGACGCCAGCGCGATCGACCCGTCGGGCGCGTAGCGCTGCGGCAACCCGCCCTCGGCGACCTGCGTGCCGACCCCGGTCTGCGTGTAGAACGCCGCGATCCCGGAGCCGCCGGCGCGGAGCTTCTCGGCGAGGGTGCCCTGCGGCGTGAGCACCACCTCGAGCTCGCCCGAGAGGAACCGGCGTTCGAACTCCTTGTTCTCGCCGACGTACGACGAGGTCATGCGGCGGATGCGCCCGGCGGCCAGCAGCACGCCGAGCCCCCAGTCGTCGACGCCGCAGTTGTTCGAGACGACGTCGAGGTCGCCGACGCCGCGGTCGAGCAGGGCGCCGATGAGCACCATCGGGATGCCGCAGAGCCCGAATCCCCCGACCGCGAGGGATGCCCCCGCCGGGATGTCGGCGACCGCCGCGGCGGCGGTCGGGACGGACTTGTCGAACGTCATCGGGCGACCTCCTCGTCGTGTGCGGCGCGGGTCGCGCGCCGTCGTACGCCACCCCGGCCTCCTGGACCCGGTGAATGACCACTAACTGAATCGTAGAATGGGATCGTCGCCTCCGACAGGGGCGCATCCGACGAAGGAGTCACCCCCATGAGCCACCCCGAGGCGGTCGTCATCGCCGGCGCCCGCACCCCGTTCGGCCGCATCGGCGGCAACCTGGCCTCGCTCACGGCGGTGCAACTCGGCACGGCCGCGATCCGGGGCGCGCTCGAGAGGGCCAGGGTCTCCCCCGACGACGTCGACGCCGTGATCATGGGCCAGGTGCTGCAGGCCGGCGCCGGCCAGAACCCGGCCAAGCAGTCGGCCGTCGCGGCCGGCATCCCGTGGCGGGTGCCCGCCACCACGGTCAACAAGGTCTGCCTGTCGGGGCTCGTCGCCATCGCCGACGCGGCCCGGCTCATCCGCCTCGGCGAGGCCGAGGTCGTCGTGGCCGGCGGCCAGGAGTCGATGACGAACGCCCCGCACCTGCTGCCCGGCTCCCGCTCCGGGAAGACCTACGGCGACTGGCCGCTCCTCGACCACGCCGCCCACGACGGGCTCACCGACGCGTTCGACCACGAGTCGATGGGCGCGTCCACCGAGCGCTTCAATGCCCGCTACGACTTCGGCCGCGCCGAGCAGGACGAGGTGGCGGCGGCCTCGCACGTCCGTGCCGGCCGGGCCCAGGCCGACGGCGTCTTCGGCGACGAGATCGTCCCCGTCGAGATCCCGCAGCGCAAGGGCGACGCGGTCGTCGTCGACGCCGACCAGGGCGTGCGCCCCGACTCCACCCCCGAGACCCTCGCCGGCCTCCGTCCCGCGTTCGCCGCCGACGGCACGATCACCGCCGGCAACTCGTCGCCGCTGTCCGACGGCGCCGCCGCCGTGGTCGTCGCGAGCCGCGCCTGGGCCGAGGAGCGCGGGCTGCCGTGGCTCGCCGTCATCGGCGCCTCCGGACAGGTCGCCGGGCCCGACAACTCGCTGCACTCGCAGCCCTCGAACGCGATCGCCGCCGCCCTCGACCGCGACGGCTGGTCGGCCGGCGACCTCGACCTCGTCGAGATCAACGAGGCGTTCGCGGCGGTGTCCATCCAGTCGGCCCGCGACCTCGACCTCGACCCCGAGCGGGTCAACGTGCACGGCGGGGCGATCGCGCTGGGGCATCCGATCGGCGCCTCCGGCGCGCGGCTCGCGCTGCACGCCGCACTCGAACTGTCCCGCCGCGGCGGCGGGCGCGCCGCGGTCGCGCTCTGCGGCGGCGGCGGCCAGGGCGAGGCGCTGCTGCTGTCCCGGTAGCCCGGCGGGCGGGCGGATGCCACGATGAGGGAATGACCTCCCCCGCCACGTCGCATCCGCCCCTGCACCACCGGCTGCGGCGGATGACCGGCCGCGACCCCAACGAGGCGCACCGCGCCGCCACGCCGCTCGAGCTGCTCTTCGACCTGACGTTCGTCGTCGCCTTCAGCCAGGCCGGCACGCAGGCCGCGCACCTGATGGAGCTCGGCCACTGGGGGCCCGCCATCGGCGCGTTCTCGTTCGCGGTGTTCGCGATCAGCTGGGCGTGGATCAACTACTCCTGGCTGGCGTCGGCGTACGACAACGACGACCTGTTCTTCCGCATCGCGACCATGGTCTCGATGATCGGCGTGCTCGTGCTCGCCCTCGGCATCCCGCCGCTGTTCCACTCGATCGACGAGGGCGAGCACCTCGACAACGGGCTCCTCGTCGCGGGCTACGTCATCATGCGGGTCGCGGCGATCGCGCTGTGGCTGCGGGTCGCCCGCGACGATCCCGGCCACCGGCGCACGGCACTCACGTACGTGTGGGTGTTCGGCGCCGCGCAGGTCGGATGGATCGTGCTGATCTTCGTCGACCCGCCGATCCCGACCGCCGTCGCCTGCACGCTCGCACTCGTCCTCATCGAGCTCGCCGGACCGATCGTGGCCGAGCGCAAGGACGGCAGCACGCCGTGGCATCCGCACCACATCGCCGAGCGCTACGGGCTGCTCGTGATCATCACCCTCGGCGAGGTCGTGCTCGGCACGATCCTCGCCATCTCGGCCGTCGTCGAGGAGCAGGGCTGGAGCTTCGACGCCGGGCTCGTCGCCTTCGGCGGGACGCTGCTCGTGTTCGGCCTGTGGTGGGTCTACTTCATGATGCCGTCGGGACAGGTGCTCGCCCGGCGTCACCGCGACGGGTTCAGCTGGTCGGCGTTCGTCTGGGGCTACGGGCACCTGGTGATCTTCGGCTCGCTCGCGGCGACCGGGGCGGGCCTGCACGTCGCCGCCTACGTGATCGAGGGCACCGCCCACATCGACGCGGTCGCCGCAGCGCTCACGGTCGTGATCCCGGTGGCGGTGTTCACGGTCGCGCTCTTCACGCTGTACTCGCTGCTCCTGCGGCAGTTCGACCCGTTCCACCTGCTGCTGTTCGTGCTGGCGATGGTGGGGCTCGCCCTCGCGGTCGTGGCGGTCGCCGCGGGCGCGAGCCTGGCGGTCGGCATCACGATCGCGGCGTGCTCTCCGGTCGTGGTCGTCGTCGGGTACGAGTCGGTCGGGCACCGGCACCAGGCGGTCGCGCTGGAACGCGCGCTCGCCGACTGAGCGGGCGTGGTTTCGACAGGCTCAACCACCGGGCAGCCCGTCGAGACCACGACCCCGCGCCGCGCTGCCGCTACGCGTTCGGCCGGTTGGCGCGCAGCACCTCGAGGCGCGCCCGGTACTCGACCTCGTCGATGTCGCCCTTGGCGAACCGCTCGGCGAGCGTCGACTCGGCGCTCGCCCCGGCGCGCGCCCACGGCGGGCCGTAGTCGCCGTTCGCCCACGCCCGGCGGCGGCCGCGGGAGACGAGGAAGATCACGAGCCCGATGACGAGGATCCAGAAGATCGGGATGAGGAAGAAGGCCCAGCCCCAGCCGGCCGCCCAGGGTCCGGCGTGGGCGACGACCGTGGTGGCCGCGAGCGTGGTGAGCATGAGGGAATCCCTTGTTCGTGCGGCCCCGGAGCGGGCCGTCCACTCCATGCTCCGGGCGGCGGGTCGCCCGCGAATCCGCCCGGGGAGGCACTTGCCCTGCTCCCCCGGGAGCAGTCGGGCGACCGTCGCCCTACTGCTGCCAGCCCGGCGCCACGAGCCCCGACTCGTACGCCACCACGACGAGGTGCACCCGGTCGCGGGCGTGCAGCTTCGCCATGATGCGCGACACGTGGGTCTTCGCGGTGAGGGGCGACAGCACGAGCCGGGCGGCGATCTCGTCGTTCGTGAAGCCCTGGCCGACGAGTCGCAGCACCTCGCGCTCCCGGTCGGTGAGCGCGGCGAGCCGTTCGGCGTCGGGCGCGTCGCGGAGGCCCACGGCGAGGCGCTCGAGGAGCCGCCGCGTCACCCCCGGCGAGAGCAGCGCCTCGCCGGTGGCGACGACGCGCACCGCGCGGATCAGGTCGGCCGGCTCGGTGTCCTTCACGAGGAAGCCGCTCGCGCCGGCGCGGATGGCCCGCGCGACGTACTCGTCGAGCTCGAAGGTCGTCACGATGACGACCTTCACGTCCGCGAGGGCCGGGTCGGCGGCGACCTGCTCGGTCGCCCAGAGCCCGTCGCCGTCGGGCATGCGGATGTCGGTGAGCACCACGTCGGGCACGGTGCGGCGGACGACGTCGAGCAGCTCCTCGCCGGTGGATGCCTCGCCGACGACCTCGATCCCCTCCTCGGCCTGCAGCAGCGCCCGGAACCCCGCGCGCACCAGCACCTGGTCGTCGGCGAGCACCACGCGGATCACGGCGCGCCCCAGGGGATGCGGGCGGCGACCCGGGTGCCGCCCTGCGGCGACGGCCCGATCTCGACGGCGCCGCCGAGCAGGGCGGCCCGTTCCCGCATGCCGAGCAGGCCGCTGCCCGCCCCGGCGGCGGCGTCCGCGGTCGAGGTCGCGGTCGCGGTGCGTCCGTCGGCGTCGGGCGCCGGGATGCCCCGGCCGTCGTCGTCGACGGTCAGCAGCAGGGCATCGCCGTCACGGGCGACCTCGACGAGCGCCGCGCGGGCGCCTGAGTGCCGCACCACGTTCGTGAGCGCCTCCTGGGCGATGCGGTAGGCGGCGAACTGAGCGGCCCGGCCCGGACGGGCGCCGTCGAGGCGATCCACCAGTCGCACCTCCAGACGGGGTGATCCGACCCCGGCGACGAGCCGCGCGAGGTCGTCGAGCCCCGCCTGCGGCGCGAGCGGGGTCGCGGCGTCGGCGGAGCCGCCCTCCCCATCGCCCCGCATCACGCCGAGCACGCTGCGCACCTCCTCGAGCGCGTCCTTCGAGGTCGCCCGGATCGCGGTGAGCGAGCTGCGGGCCTGCTCGGGGTCGCGGTCCATGAGGTGCAGCCCGACCCCCGCCTGCACGTTGATCTGCGACAGTGCGTGCCCGATGACGTCGTGCAGTTCGCGGGCGATGCGCATCCGCTCGGCCTGCTCGGCCGTCTGCCGGCGGCGTGCCGCGTCGACCCGGTACGCCGCGATGCGCTCGCGCCGCACCCGCACGAAGGCGCCGACGCCGAAGCACGCCGCGAGCAGCAGGGTCGTGAGCGCGATGCGCACCGGATGCTGCTGCACGCCGATGAGCGCGCCGATCGTCAGCGCCGCCGCCCAGGCGACGACCACCGAGGCGACCGCCCAGGCCACGGCGCCGCGCGCGACGGCCAGCACGATCGCGAACGCGAGGGCGACGTACGGCGGCCCGACGCCGGGGCCGGTCAGCGCGTCGACCAGTGCGGCCGCGGCGACCACCGCGACCGTCGGTCCGGGCCACCGCCGCGAACCGAGGAGGGCGAGCGGCCCGACCGCGGCGAGCGCGACCATCGCGAGCCCTGCCGGCCAGCCGACCTGCTGCCAGGCGGCGATGCCGATCGCCGCGGGCACCTGCACGAGCAGGCTGACCACGACCGGCACGAGCAGGACCGCCGCCGGCGGTGGGCGGAACCGGCCCGGGCGGGCGGCCCACGGGGGCGCGTCCCACTCGCTGACCGGCATACCCCGATGGTATGCCCGGTGCCGACGCGGCGGATCGCCCGTGCGGATGCTCCGCACGTACTCCCCCGGGAGCAGGCCCTCGCCCCGGTCGGGTCAGGCGATCGCAGCCCAGGGCAGCCGTGCCGCGACGCGCGTGCCGCCGAGCTCCGACTCGCCCACGTCGAGGCCGCCGCCGATGAGCGTGGCCCGCTCGCGCATCGAGAGCACCCCGCCGCCGACCTCGGCGTCGTCGTGGATGCCCTGGCCGTCGTCGTCGACCGTGAGCACGAGCGCGTCGCCGTCGCGCACGACGACCACCTCGACGACCGAGGCCTCGGCGTGCCGCACCACGTTCTCGAGCGCCTCCTCGGCGATGCGGTAGGCCGCGAACTGGGCGGCCCGTGCCGGGGCACCGTGCAGGCGGTCGTCGAGGCGGGCGTCGAGTCCGTGCGTGCGGGCGCCGGCGACGAGGCGCGGCAACTGGTCGAGCTCGGCCTTCGCGGGCGTGCGCGGCGCGTCGTCCTCGGCGAGCACGCCGACCACGCTGCGCACCTCCTCGAGGGCCGCTGCCGCGAGGTCGCGCACCCGCTCGAGCGCCGCACGGCCCCGCTCGGGGTCGCGCTCCATGAGCTGCACGCCGACGCTCGCCTGCACGTGCACCTGCGCCAGCACCTGCGCGAGCGAGTCCTGCAGTCCGCGCGCGATCCGGCGGCGCTCGCCGCGCTCGGCGACCGCGCGCCGGCGCAGCACCTCGGCGCGCAGGAGCTCGGCCCGCCCGAGGCGGACCCGCACGAGCCATCCGACGGCGACGGCCGCGGCGAGCGCGGCGGTCGCGACCGCGACGCGGAACGGATGCCACGCCAGGCCCTCGATCGTGCCCACGACGATGGCGGTCAGCCAGGCCAGGCCCACCGAGACCGCGGTCCACACGAGCGCCCCGTATCGGACGGCGACGCCGATGCCGACGAGGAGCGCGACGTACGGCGGCCCGGAGACCGGGGTGAGCAGCACGTCCGCGAGCGCGAACGCCGACAGCGCCGCGACCACCGGGCCGGGGCGGTGGATGGCCAGCAGCAGGAGCGCCGGACCGGCGACGGCGAGTGCGAGGTCGAGTCCCGCGATGAGCGGGTCCAGCCCGAGCCGGGCGGCGTCGATCGCCGTCCAGGGCGCCTGCACGAGGAGACAGGCGAGGGCGGAGAGTGCGAGTACTGCCTTCGGGCTGGGTCGGGTCATCTGGCCATCGGGTCTGGGGTCGGGGGCGGGTGGTGCGTCAGAGGAGGCTGATGGGCTTCACGAGGTCGGCGTAGATCAGCAGCGCGCTCATGGCACCGAGGATCACGACGACGCCGAGGGTGATCGGCATCATCTTCGCGAGGTCGACCGGACCGGGGTCGGGCCGGCGGCGGAGCTTCGCCCACCCGCGGCGGATCGCTTCCCACAGGGCGCCGGCGATGTGGCCGCCGTCGAGCGGGAGCAGCGGGATGAGGTTGAACACGAACAGCGCGACGTTCAGCGACGCGAGGATCCCGATCAGTCCGGCGGCCTTGTCGAGCACGGGGATCGTGTCGAGGCTGGCGATCTCGCCGGCGACCCGCCCGACGCCGACGACCGAGATCGGCCCGTTCGGGTCGCGCTCGCCCGGGCCGAACGCGGCGTTCGCGACGTCGATGATGCGCTGGGGCAGGTTGACGATGATCCCGGCGACGCCGGAGATGTTCTCGCCGAGGGTGGTGAACACGACCGTCACCGGCTGGGCCGCCCGCTCGTAGGCCGGCGCGATGCCGACGAAGCCGACCTTCGCCGTCGCAGGCTCGCCGTCCGCGCCGGTGACGACCTGTCCCCGGTCGTCGAGCACGTACCGCTCGCTGAGCATCGGGGTGACCTCGAGGGTCACCTGCTCGCCGTCGCGCTCGACGACGACCTCGATCGGCTCGTCGGGGTGCGACCGGATGACGGCGGTCGACTGCTCCCACGACTCGATCGACTCGCCCGCGACCGAGACCAGGCGGTCGCCCGGTTCGACGCCGGCCGCGGCGCCCGGCGCGGCCGGGTCGCCCGGCTCGCACGTGGTGCGCTCGCTCGTCTCGGGGAGTGCGCACGCCGACACCGACCCGACCGTCGTCGACGGCTGCTGGATGCCGATGCCCATGAGCAGCACCCCGAAGAGCACGACCGCGAGCACGAGGTTCATGAACGGGCCGCCGAACATGACGATGATGCGCTTCCAGACCGGCAGCCGGTAGAACGCGCGGTCCTCGTCGCCCGGCGTGATGGTCTCGGCGCTGGAGTCGCGGGCGTCCTGCACGAGGCCGCGGAAGAACCCGGTGGAGTCCTCCTTGGCGTGCTCGCCCTTCGCCGGCGGGAACATCCCGATCATCGCGATGTAGCCGCCCAGCGGGATCGCCTTCACGCCGTACTCGGTCTCGCCGCGGCGCTTCGACCAGATCGTCGGGCCGAAGCCGATCATGTACTGGGTGACCTTGACGCCGAACTTCTTGGCGGGCACGAGGTGCCCGATCTCGTGCAGGCCGATGGACACGGCGAGGCCGATCACGATGATGACCACGCCGATCACGAAGGCGAGCACGGATTCCACGCCGAGAAGCGTAGCGCCGGTGCCTTGCAGTTCGCTGGCGCTCTGCTGGGAGCGCGGTTCGGGGGCGGTCAGGCGGCGGCGATGCGCCGGTCGGCGGCGCGGCGGGCGGATGCCTCGGCCTCGGCGAGCGAGGCCACGGTGAGCTTCGCGTCGGCCGCCTCGTGCGACTCGACCACCGCGCGGACCGTGTCGACGATGCCCGGGAACCCGATGCGCCCGGCGTGGAACGCGGCGACCGCCTGCTCGTTGGCGGCGTTGAACACGGCGGGGTACTCGCCGCCGGCGCGGCCGACCTGCTTGGCGAGCGCGACGGCCGGGAACGCGGCGTCGTCGAGCGGCTCGAACGTCCACTGCGTCGCGGTCGTCCAGTCGAGCGGCCGGCCGACGCCCGCCACCCGGGCGGGCCAGTCGAGCCCGAGCGAGATCGGCAGGCGCATGTCGGGCGGCGACGCCTGCGCGATCGTCGACCCGTCGATGAACTCGACCATCGAGTGGACGATGGACTGCGGGTGCACGACCACGTCGATGCGGTCGTAGGGCACGTCGAACAGGAGGTGGGCCTCGATCACCTCGAGGCCCTTGTTGACGAGCGTGGCCGAATTGGTGGTCACGACCAGGCCCATGTCCCAGGTCGGGTGCGCGAGCGCCTCGGCGGGCGTGACCGCCTCGAGGTCCGCGCGGCTGCGGCCGCGGAACGGGCCGCCGGAGGCGGTGAGGACGAGCCGGCGCACCTCGTCGTCGGTGCCCGAGCGCAGCGCCTGGGCGATCGCGGAGTGCTCCGAGTCGACCGGCACGATCTGGCCGGGCGCCGCGAGCCGGGTCACCAGGTCGCCGCCGACGATGAGCGACTCCTTGTTCGCCAGCGCGAGGGTGGTGCCGCGCTCGAGCACCGCGAGGGTCGGCGCGAGGCCGACCGATCCGGTGATGCCGTTGAGCACCACGTCCGCGTCGACGTCGCGCACGAGCTGCACCGCCTCGTCGATGCCGACGGCGGTGTCGTCGACGCCGAACGCCGCGGCCTGGGCCTCGAGCTCCGCCCGGTTCGACCCGACGGCGAGGCCGACGACCTCGAAGCGCGACGGATTCGCGCGGATGACGTCGAGCGCCTGCGTGCCGATGGAGCCGGTCGAACCGAGGATGATGACGCGCTTCACGCCTCCACTGTAGGCCGCGGCCGTGGCGGGCCGCCGACCGTTCAGGGCAGCATCGCGATCGCGGCGACCCGTCCGTCCGGCAGGGCGAGGTCGTGGGTGCGCGCCTCGGTCCACCCGTCTCCGAGCTCGGGCGCTCCGCGCACGATGGCCGCCGCCTGGCCGGCCTCCGTCGGTGCGAGCGCGATCGCCGAGGGCTCCAGCAGCCCGGAGTGCCCGAGCGCCCGGATGACGGCCGCCTTGCGGGCCCACATCCGGGCCCGGAGCGCCGGTGCGGCGTCGGGATCGGCGGCGGCGAGCGCGGCGACCTCGACGGGATGGAACGCCGCCCGGTCCAGCGCGGGCGCACCGTCGCCGACGACGGCCATGCCGACCCCGAGGCGCCGCCTGAGGCCGACCGCGGCGACGACCACGCCCCCCGACTGCAGCGCGTCGCCGAACCATCCGGCGCCCGACGGGGTCGTCGGGTACTCGACGAGGGGGCGCCCGTGCCGGGCGCCGCACTCGGGGCATCCGTAGCGCAGCTCGACGTCCTCCGCCGGCACCTCGGCCTGACGGCCGAGCAGGTGGCGCAGGAGCACCTCCGGCGCCGGCGGCCGCCGCTCCGAGACGACCGCGACCGCGACGCCGCGGTCGTGCGCGCCCGGCTCGCCGAAGGTGACGAGGCGCGCGGCGTCGAGCAGGTCCATGCGGTCATCCTCCCGCAGCGCAGGCGGATGCCGCGACCGGCGACCCGGGGTGCCATATTCCGCCGTTCGCATGGGCCGGGCGGTAGCGTCACCCTGTGAGCGAGATCGAGGCCACCGGCGTCCCTGCGCCGCTCCAGCCCCAGGGAGCGACCTACCACATCGGCCGGGCACTGCTCCGGCCGCTCGTGCTGCTGCTGTGGCGGCCCCGCATCGAGGGCTCGAAGCACGTGCCGAAGAAGGGCGCGGTGATCTTCGCCTCGAACCACCTGTCGTTCATCGACAGCATCGTGATCCCGATCTCGGCGCCGCGTCCGATCCGGTTCCTCGCGAAGTCGAGCTACTTCGACGGCAAGGGCCTCAAGGGCTGGATCTCCCGCACGTTCTTCCACGCGATCGGCGCGGTCGCCGTCGAGCGCGGGGCCGGCGCCGCGGCGCAGGCCGCGCTCGACCAGGGCCGCCGCATCCTGGACGGCGGCGAGGCGTTCGCGGTCTACCCCGAGGGCACGCGCTCCCTCGACGGCCGCCTCTACCGCGGCCGCACCGGCGTGGCCTGGCTCGCCCTCACCACCGGCGCGACGGTGGTGCCCGTCGGCCTCATCGGCACCCAGGAGATCCAGCCGGTCGGGGCGAAGCTGCCGCGCATCCGTCCGGTGACGGTGCGGTTCGGCGAGCCGCTCGACCTCTCCCACCACGGCGCCGCCACGTCGGGCAAGGCGCGGCGCACCGCGACCGACGAGATCATGGCCGCCATCCACGCCCTCAGCGAGCAGGAGCTCGCAGACGCCTACAACGAGGCGCCGCCGCAGGGTGCGCTCGCGCGCCTCGCCGACAAGGTCGTCCCGCGCGAGCGGGTCTGACGCGATTGCCAGCCGCCCATCCGGGGCACCCGGTAGGGTCACCCGGGTGAGGTTCCCCGTCGTCGCCGCCATCGCCGCCGTCGCCGTCCTGCTGACGGGATGCGTCGCCACCGTCGAGACGCCGCAGGCGACGCCGACCGCCGCGGCCGAACCCCCGACCGAGCAGTTCCAGCCCGGCCTCATCGTCAGCGACGACAGCTTCTACGACAGCACCGCCATGACCGAGGCGGAGATCCAGTCGTTCCTCGAGGGCATCTCGTGCCGGCCCGACGCCGACGTCGAGTGCCTCGCGCAGTACGCCGAGCGCACCACCACCCAGCCCGACGCGGGCCCCGGCCACTGCGCCGAGTACCGCGGCGCGCTCCGCGAGCGCGCGAGCCGGATCATCCACCGCGTCGGCGAGGCCTGCGGCATCAGCCCGCGCACCCTGCTCGTGCTGCTGCAGAAGGAGCAGTCGCTGCTCACCCGGCCGACGGCGTACGGCTACGAGCGGGCGACGGGGTACGGATGCCCCGACACGGCCGACTGCGCTGCCGAGTACTTCGGGTTCTTCAACCAGCTCTACCACGCGGCCTGGCAGTTCCGGCAGTACACCGAGCAGCCCGACCGGGCCTACCGGATCGGCACCGTCGACGTGCGGTTCAACCCCGACCCGGCCTGCGGCGCGTCCGCGGTCGGCATCGTGAACCAGGCGACCGCGAACCTCTACAACTACACGCCGTACCAGCCGAACGCCGCGACGCTCGCGGACCCCGAGGCCGGCGACGCCTGCTCCGCGTGGGGCAACCTCAACTTCTGGCGCCTCTGGTGGCGGTGGTTCGGCGACCCGACCGCCGAGCGGTACCCGGGGTTCCTCCCGCCGTGCACCCGCCTGGTCGGCGGCGACCCCTGCCCCGAGGTCGCGACGCTGCCCGCCGCCCCGCCGCTGCCCCCGATCTGAGCCGGGCGGACGCCTCAGTCGCCGAGCACCTCGACGGTCGGCTCGTGCCGGACGGGGAACGCCACGGACGCGCGGATGAAGCAGAGCGCCGACGCCTCCGCGTGGATGGCGAGGGCCTGCTCGCGCATCGACGCGTCGGCCACCACCACGCGCGGGCGCAGCACCGCCTCGACGAAGGCGCCGCCGCCGCGGCCGTCCTCCTGCAGGAGCCCGGTCGGGACATCCGAGTAGCCGCGCACGACGACGCCGTGGCGCGTCGCGACGTGCAGGTACGACAGCATGTGGCAGTCGGCGAGCGCGGCGAGCAGCAGCTCCTCGGGGTTCCAGCGCGCGCGGTCGCCGTGGAAGGCCCGGTCGCTCGAGCCGGCGAGGTCGTGCAGCTTGCCGTCCGCGGCGACCACGTGGTCGCGGTCGTAGGCACGGTAGCCGCTCGTGCCCTCCCCGCGGTCGCCGGTCCAGTCGAGCCGCAGTTCGTAGCGGTGCTCGCCGAGTCGCATGGTCTCCCCGTCCTCGACCCGCGGATACCGGGCCGCCGGCTCGATCCTGCCACGGCGCGCGGCCGGCGTCGCCCGCGGCCCGAAGGGCGTCCGCCGCTCGACTCCGGCCCCGGTCGGCGGCGATAAGCTTGGGGACACCATGACTGACACCATCGCAGCCCAGTCCGCCTCCGCCCCGGTCTACACCGTGACCCAGGAGCGCAAGGTCGTGACCGCCATCCCCGGTCCGAAGTCGCAGGAGCTCCACGAGCGTCGACGCGCGGTCGTCTCCGACGGCGTCTCGAGCGCGCTGCCCGTGTACATCGAGCGCGCCAACGGCGCCATCCTCGTCGACGTCGACGGCAACCAGTTCGTCGACTTCGGCGCCGGCATCGGCGTGACCACCGTCGGCCACACCGAGGCGAACGTCGTGGCCGCCGCGGCCTCGCAGCTGCAGGACGTCATCCACACGCTCTTCACGATCACGCCGTACGAGGAGTACGTGCGGGTCGCCGAGCTCCTCGCCGAGCACACCCCCGGCACCTTCGCGAAGAAGACGGTGCTCGTGAACTCCGGCGCCGAGGCGGTGGAGAACGGCGTCAAGATCGCCCGCAAGCACACCGGCCGCCGCGCCGTCGCGGTGCTCGACCACGCCTACCACGGCCGCACCAACCTCACGATGGCGATGAACTACAAGGCGAGCCCCTACGCGACCGGCTTCGGTCCGTTCGCGGGCGACGTCTACCACGCGCCGAGCTCGTACCCCTACCGCGACGGCCTGAGCGGGCCCGACGCGGCCGCCCGCACGATCGCCTACCTCGAGAAGGTCGTCGGCGCCGCCGACCTGGCCTGCCTCGTCGTCGAGCCGATCCAGGGCGAGGGCGGCTTCATGGTCCCCGCCGACGGCTACCTCACCACGCTCCAGGGCTGGTGCACCGCGAACGGCGTCGTCATGATCGCCGACGAGATCCAGTCCGGCATGGCCCGGACCGGCCGCTTCTACGCCAGCGAGCACTTCGGGTGGGAGCCCGACCTCGTGCTCTCGGCGAAGGGCGTCGCGGGCGGCCTGCCGCTGGCCGCGGTCACCGGCCGCGCCGAGATCATGGATGCCTCGCAGCCCGGCGGCCTCGGCGGCACGTTCGGCGGCAACCCCGTCGCCTGCGCCGCGGCAGTCGCCGTGTTCGAGGCGATCGACCGGAACGGGCTCCTCGCCGAGGCCGAGCGGATCGAGCGCACGCTGAAGTCGGGCCTCGCGAAGCTCGCCGAGCGCTACGACATCATCGGCGACATCCGCGGCAAGGGCGCGATGGTCGCGATCGAGCTCGTGCAGCCCGGCACCGCGATCACCGAGAAGCAGCCGAACCCCGAAGCCGTGAGCCAGATCGTCGCGTTTGCGGCGCAGCGCGGCGTGCTCTTCCTCAACGCCGGCACCTGGGGCAACGTGCTGCGCTTCCTGCCGAGCCTCGCGGTGACCGACGCCCTCATCGACGACGCCCTGACCGTGCTCGACGACGCGTTCGCCGCCCTCGGCTGACCGTGGCCGGCACGTTCCCGATCTCCGACGCCGTCGAACTCGCCGTGGTCGTACGCAGTGGTTTCACCGAGTCCCGTCACGCCGGCTCCGCCGTCGTGCTCTCCCCCGAAGGCGAGGTGCTCCGGTCGCTCGGCGACACCGCGTCGCCGATCCTGCCCCGCTCCACCCTGAAGCCGTTCCAGGCGGTCGCGGCCATGACCAGCGGCGTCACGCTGCGCGGCGAGGACGCGGCGATCGCGACGGGCAGCCACTCCGGCACCGCGGCGCACGTCGCGCTCGTCAAGGGCCTGCTCTCCCGGGAGGGGCTGACCGGCGCCGCGCTCGGCTGCCCGGCCGCGCTTCCCGGCGACCGCGCCGCGCGCGACCAGGTGGTGCGCTCCGGCGGGACGCCCGACCCGCTCTTCATGAACTGCTCCGGCAAGCACGCCGCGATGCTGCTCGCCTGCGCGGCGAACGACTGGCCCCTCGACGGCTACCTCGACCCGGGGCATCCGATGCAGCGCAAGGTCGTCGACGTCATCGAGCGCTTCACCGGCGAGCGGCCCTCCGGGGTCGCCGTCGACGGCTGCGGCGCACCCGTGTTCGCGATCAGCCTGGTGGGGCTCGCCCGCGGCATCCAGAAGCTGACGACGGCGCAGGCGTCGTCGCCGTTCGCGTTCTACCGCGAGGCCGCGGCGCTCACCGAGGCGGTGCGCGAGCACGCCTGGGCTGCGGGCGGCCCCGGCCAGCCCGACACCGTGGCGGTCGAGCGCCTCGGCGTGTTCGCGAAGATCGGCGCCGAGGGCGTCATGGTGATGACGGCGCCGAACGGCACCACCACCGCCGTGAAGGTGCTCGACGGCTCCTCGCGGGCGACGACGATCGTCGCGCTGCGGCTCCTGGCCGACGCCGGCGCGATCGAGCACGACGCGGTCGACAGTGTGCAGGCGGAGCTCGACCTCTGGATCATGGGCGGCGACCAGCCCGTCGGCGAGATCCGCGCCACGGTCTGATCGGGGCTCGTCGCTTGACGGGTCCGGTCGCCCTTCGGCCGGCCGGACCGTCGCGACCGGATCGTCGCGACCGGCCGACCGCACGGGACATCCGTGCAGGTCGGCCGATCGCGAGGTCAGCCGAGCTTCGCGAGTCGCTTCGCGCGCGCGGCGCGCGTCACCTGCGAGCCGATCACGATGACGATCGCGAGGAGGAACACCGCGGAGGCGATCACGTTCGCCTCCGCGGGGATGCCACGCGACGCCGAGATGTAGATGTACTTCGGGAAGGTCGTGGTCGACCCGGAGTTGAAGTTCGTGATGATGAAGTCGTCGAAGCTCAGCGCGAACGACAGCAGCGCCGCCGCGAGGATGCCCGGCAACAGCAGCGGGAACGTGATCCGACGGAACACCTCCGACGGCGAGGCGTACAGGTCGCGCCCCGCCTCCTCGAGCGCCGGATCGAGGCTCGCGACGCGGGCCTTCACCGTCACCACCACGAAGCTGATGCAGAACATGGTGTGCGCCAGGATGATCGTCGTCATGTCCTTCGGCACGCCGACCGCGAGGAACTGCGCCGCGAGGCCCGCGCCGAGCACGACCTCGGGGGTCGCCATCGGCAGGAACAGCAGCAGGCTCACCGAGGAGCGCGCACGGAACCGGTAGCGCACGAGCGCGATCGCGATCATCGTGCCGAGGATCGTCGCGAGCACCGTGGCGACGACGCCGATGATGATGCTGTTCGCGAACGCCTCGCAGACCGCGCCGCCCTCGACGTTGCACACGTTGAGCCACTTGTCGAAGGTGAACCCGCGCCACGAGATGTTCGACTTCAGCGAGTCGTTGAACGAGAACACGAACGTGTACGCGATCGGGATGAGCAGGAACACCAGCGCGATGATCGAGTAGACCGGCAACAGCCAGTCGCCGAGCCCGATCCGGCCGGGCCGCCACCGGCGGCGCGGCCGTCCGGCGTCGTCCAGCTGCTCCTCCTCGGCGAGGCCGCCCAGGACCGCGCCCGCCTGCACCTCGCCGCTCACAGCAGGTCCTCCGTCCCGCTCCGCCTCACGTACACGCCGACCAGCACGAGGATCGCCGCCATCAGGATGATCGACAGGGCGGCCGCAGCCGGATAGTTCAGCAGCACGAGGAAGTTCGCCTCGATCACGTTGCCCATCATCTGCGTGTCCGGTCCGCCGAGGAAGTCACGGCTGGCGTTCACGTAGTCGCCCGCCGCGGGGATGAAGGTCAGCAGCGTCCCGGCGACGATGCCCGGCATCGACAGCGGGATGGTGACCTTCCGGAACACGGCGAACGGGCTCGCGTAGAGGTCGGACCCCGCCTCGAGGTACCGCACGTCGAGCCGTTCCAGCGTCGTGTACAGCGGCAGTGTCATGAACGGGATGAAGTTGTACGTCAGGCCGAAGATCACCGCGAACGGCGTGCCCGTGAAGTGCGCGTCGGGGGCCATCAGCGAGAGGGCCTTGAGCGAGGTGATGATGAACGACTCGTCGGAGAGCAGCTGCTTCCAGGCGAGCGTCCGCAGCAGGAAGCTGATGAAGAACGGGGCGATGACGAGCACCAGCATGATGCTCTGCAGCAGCGGCCAGCGCCGCGCCTTCACCCCGATGAAGTACGCCAGCGGGTAGCTGATCAGGAGCGCGAACACCGTCGCGGCCAGCGCGTACCCGAACGAGCGGAGGATGTGCGGCCAGTACAGCGTGACGACGTCGACGTAGTTCTGCCAGTTGAAGGCGTAGTCGTAGACGCCGATGTCGCCGAACTCGCT